>JBNKNP010000076.1:0-3587 GCA_050293905.1 Desulfobacteraceae bacterium
ATTTAATATTATAAAAAGAAGGGTCAGGCCGGGCCGCACTGTTTCCGACCAGCACGAACCGCTCTTTGGTCATCCGGTCGGCAATTGTCTGTTCCGCCAGCGAGTAATAGGACTCAGGCTCCCCCCCCCACCAGTACCTGGGTATGGATTCCGAAGGTATTTTTTCACTGATGAAAAGCAGAACAACCGGTTTGTTTTTATTGACATTGAGAATTCTGGCATTGGTCAGTGTTTTTTCCAGTAATGCCAGATCCACCTTTGATTCTACACCCACAAGGTAATATCCCTTATTTTCCATGCCGCCAAGCACCTTGTAGGTAATGATATAATCCTTTGCCATGGGGAAAATTTTATCATAGAAAAAATCAAGTTTGGATGCCAGGACCTGGTTCGGCACAAGAGTGCTGAAAGCATTCTGAATCGCAACCCCAAGCGCATCCGCTTCTGCCTTCTGCCGGGCTTCCTGGATATTCTGATTGACCACCATACGTCTGGCAGTGGTGACGCTGGTATATATTTGTGCCTTTGCCGCAGCCGGCAGAGGCCCGCTCATAAACAACAGACTGATGCACACCACCAGAATACCCAGTATTGATCTGTTCGTTATCATCATTATTACACCTTTCTTAATAAACTGTAATCGGCGATCATGGATAAAAGCTGACCGGATTCGCAGGATTGAAATTCTTCAAGGCATGCTTTGGCTTCTGCCACATGGGTTTTAGCCGTTTTTTGTGTATACTCGATCCCCTTGTACTGAATCAGTTTTTCTTTTAACTGTTCAAACCGGTCCGGATCAAATCTATCTGATGCAACAGCCTTTTCCATCCAGGCTTTATCACGGTCCGGGGCGTTGGAAAGGCTGTGGATAAGCGGAAGGGTCAACTTTCCCTCCCGCATGTCAGCCCCCGGGTTTTTGCCTAAATCCTCTGCTGTGGCCAGATAATCGAGAAGATCGTCCGCCATCTGGAATGCCATGCCAAGATGATATCCGTACCGGCGCAGGGCCATTTGCTTTTCTTTGTCTGCTTTTGCCAGGATCGCACCGCTCTGGCAGGCCCCTTGAATCAGCACGGCTGTCTTTCGTTCAATGACCTTAAGGTATTGAGCCTCGGATAATTCCAGGTTTCCTTTTTGTTCCATCTGATCTATTTCGCCCTGGGACATATCCCGGGTAATACCGGCGATCACGGAAATAATATCCGGTTCCCGGGTTTTTGCGGCAATGGTCAATGCCTGGGCCAGAAGGAAGTCGCCGGTTAAAACCACTTTAGGAGCAGACCACTGTGTATGGGCCGCTTCCCGGCCGCGCCGGACATCTGCTTCGTCCACCACATCATCGTGGAGCAGGGTGGCGGCATGCAGATATTCAAAAATAGTGGAAAATTCTATTTCAAAACCAGCGTCGTAACCGCAAAGGCGGGCACTGTGAATCATCAGCAGCGGCCTTAAGCGTTTCCCGCCTGAAAACAGCAGATGGGAGGCAATGGTTTTCACCAGGTCCACATTGGGGGTTAAATTGCTTTCAAGAGCGTTTTCTACTTTTTCAAGATCTGCTGCAGCAAGTTCAATAATTCGTTCTTTCAGGCTCATGCAATCTCCCCGGCAATGTCATATTCAAACGCATCTGTTACTTTTACCCTAACAATGGTATTGATTTCAAGGTTATCTGCATAAATAAATGTCATCCCGTCCACTTCCGGGGCCTGGAACCGGGTTCTTCCGATATAAACGCCGGGCTCGGGATTTTCTTCCACCAGCACATCAAGGATTTTTCCCACATATTCCTGGTTGATGGATTCGGAAATCACAGCCTGGGCAGCCATGATCCGGTCGTGGCGCAGCTCTGCTGTTTCACTGTCCACATGGCCTTTTAACCCGTGGGATTTTAAATCTGAAGAATCCGAATAGGTAAACACGCCCAGATGATCAAATTTTACCGATTCCACAAAAGATAAGAGTTCTTCAAAATCCTGTTCAGTCTCACCGGGGAATCCCACGATCAGGGTGGTCCGCAACGCAGCCCGGGGATCAATTTTGCGTATGGTGTGAAACAGCTTGATCAGGGTTTCCCTTGTATAGGGCCGGCCCATTTTTTTTAAGATTCGCGAAGAGGCGTGCTGAATGGGCACATCATAGTAAGCGCAGATCTGCGGGTACTTGTTTACCGTTTGGATCACCGGTTCTGTCAATGTATCCGGATGGGTATATAAAAACCGGATCCAGGTATTTTTGAGTTCCGGGCTCTGGGCAAGCCGCTCCAGAACGGTATCAAGTCCTGTGTGTTCCTTTAAATCCTGTCCGTAATCCGTTGTGTTTTCCGCCGTGAGAATAATTTCTTTCACACCCTGTGCCGCAAGAGATTCTGCTTCTTTGCAGATATCATCCACCGGGCGGGACCGCTGGGGGCCGCGAAGCGTTGGAATAATACAAAAGGTACATTTCCGGTTGCACCCTTCAGATACCTTTAGAAATGCATAGGGTCCGGTCATGAGCGCTCTTTGTTCTTCAGGGTCCTGAAACCCTCTTTTGGCCGGATCCGGGAAAAGGGTAAGCGCTTTAACATCCCGGTTTTCCACTGCATCCACAATCCGGTCACAGGCACCGGTGCCCACAAAGGCATCCACTTCAGGAAGGGTTTTCACCAGGTCCGGATCATCCTTGTACCGCTGGGCCAGACAGCCCGTGGCGATCAGACGGTTACAGGCCCCGGTCTGTTTGAATTGCGCCATCTGCAAAATAACATCAACCGCCTCGTCCGAGGCGGTTGAAATAAATCCGCAGGTATTGACGATAATCACCTGGGCGTTTGACGGGTCATCCGTTCTCTGATGACCCGCATTCACCAGTTTTCCCAGCATGATCTCACTGTCAACCTGATTTCTGGAGCATCCTAAGGTTTCAAGATAAATGATCATACGGCCTTTGCCATCAGGTCCCCCAGCTGTTTGGAAAACCGTGCCGGATTATCGAGTTTCCCGCCTTCGGAAATCACGGCTATGTCAAAGAGCAGGTCGCTGTAATCCGTGAGCACCGGATTGGTGGTGTCGGTTTCAAACAGCTCTTTCATTTTTTCCATGACCGGATGGCTGACATTGACTTCCATGACCCGTTTTTGTTCCGGTGCTTTCTGGCCCGAGGCTTTCATGATTTTTTCCATGTAAGCGCTCATGCCGAAGTCATCGCCGGACAGACAGGAGACCGAATCTTTCAGCCGGTTGGACACCACTACGTCCTTGACCTTTTCTTCAAGTTTGCCTTTCAGGAAAGATAAAAGGGCTGAATATTCGTTTTTCTTGTCGTCATCCACCTTATCCAGGTCCAGATCCCCTTTTTCTGCGCTCTTTAATTTCTTTTCCTTGTACTCGGGCAGGCTCTGGGTCACCCATTCATCAATGGGATCCACCATCAGGATGACTTCGTAATCTTTGGCTTTCAGGGATTCAAGCAACGGTGAATTCATCAAAGAGGTCAGGCTTTCACCGGTGAGGTAGTAGATCTCTTTTTGATCTTCTTTCATATCCTCGATATATTCATCGAGACTTTTGTATTTACCATCTGATTTAGTTGTTTTGTATCTTAAAAGA
>JBNKNP010000077.1:0-9102 GCA_050293905.1 Desulfobacteraceae bacterium
TGGCCATAATGACAATGCAGGCTGTGCTCCTGTCTACCAGCAGGCTTAGATAGAGCTCTTTTTTAATCTTCTGGCCGGCTTCAATCAACAGCTTTTTTACAAGTCGGCCCTCCGGGCCGGTCTGGTGGGTAATAAGGTTCATACCCAGGATCTGACTGCTGATAGTTTCAACCTCCTGCAATGAAGCCGCAAGTTTCACTCCGCCGCCTTTACCCCTTCCGCCTGCGTGAATTTGAGCCTTAACCACCACAGGATAGCCGTCCAGGCCGGCAGCGACGGCTTTTGCTTCATCCACGGAAAAAGCAGCCTTTCCGTCGGGAACGGGAATGTCATATTTTTTGAAAAGTTCCTTTGCCTGGTACTCATGTATTTTCATTAAATTATCCTTTTATGCATCACTATTCTATGCACCAATAATGGTTAATGTCCGGTCTGCACAATCGGTTACCACGGTGCCCGGGCCAAATATTTCAGATGCACCGGCCTGTTTTAAAAAATCATAGTCCTGGGGAGGAATAATACCGCCCACGACCACTTTGATATCGTCAGCCCCCTGTTTTTTTAATTCTGCTATCACCTGGGGAACCAGTGTTTTATGGCCTGCGGCAAGGCTGGATACACCAACCACATGAACATCATTTTCAACGGCCATTTTGGCTGCCTCTTCCGGGGTCTGGAACATGGGGCCCAAGTCCACGTCAAACCCGAAATCGGCAAAGGCCGTGGCAATGACTTTTATCCCGCGGTCATGGCCGTCCTGCCCCATTTTGGACATCAGGATCCTGGGCCTGCGGCCGGTCCTGGTTTCAAAATCAGCCGTCCGCTTCCTTAACCCTTCGATGATTCCGGAATCAGCGCTTTCTGCGGAATATACTCCTGAAATACATTGGGTTGTGGCCACAAACCGGGTAAATACTTTTTCCATGGCGTCACTGATTTCCCCTACGGTTGCCCGTGCCCGTACTGCAGGCAGGCAGGCGTCCAGAAGGTTCCGGCCGGACTCACAGGCCGCGGTAATGTCTTCCAGGGCAGTTTGTACGGCCTGATGATCCCGTTCTTTTTTAATCCGGCTCAGCCGCGCGATCTGTTCATTGCGAACGTCTTCTGATACTTCCCTGACCTGGATGGGGACTTCATCTTCGATCCTGTATTTATTGACGCCCACGATAACATCGATTCCCTGGTCGATTCGTGCCTGACGCCGGGCAGCGACTTCTTCGATTCTCATTTTCGGCATGCCGGTTTCAATGGCTTTGGCCATGCCGCCGAGTTCTTCTATTTCATTTAATACTTTTCTGACCTCATTGACAATGCTCTGGGTCAGGCTTTCAATATAATATGAACCGCCCAATGGGTCAACCACATCGCAGATATGACTTTCTTCCTGGATAAGGATCTGGGTGTTTCTGGCGATCCTGGCAGACAATTCAGTTGGCAGGCCGACTGCCTCATCAAATGAATTGGTGTGCAGGCTCTGGGTCCCGCCCAGTACGGCAGACAGACATTCAAGGGTTGTCCGGACCACATTGTTGTAGGGATCCTGCCGGGTCAGGCTCCAACCGGATGTCTGGCAATGGGTCCGGAGCATGGTTGATTTGGGGTTTTGGGGGTTGAATTGTTTCATCAGTTCGGCCCAGAGAAATCTGGCTGCCCTGAGCATGGCAATGTCCATGAAAAAGTTCATCCCGATTCCGAAGAAAAAAGACAGGCGCGGTGCAAACTTATCAATATCAAGACCTGTTTTCAAGGCAGCCCTGACATATTCAAGACCGTCGGCCAGGGTAAAGGCGGTCTGGAGGACCGAATCTGCTCCGGCCTCCATGATATGGTAGCCGCTGATACTGATGGTGTTGAATTTGGGCATGTGATCCGAGCAGAATGCAATGATGTCGGAGATAATCCGCATGGACGGCTGGGGCGGATAGATATAAGTGTTCCGGGTCAGGTATTCTTTTAATATGTCATTTTGAATAGTGCCTGTGAGCTGTTCCCGGGTCACTCCCTGTTCCTCGGCCGCCACAATGTATCCTGCAAGAATCGGCAGAACCGCACCATTCATGGTCATGGATACGGACATCTGATCCAGAGGGATCTGGTCGAATAAAATTTTCATATCCTCCACAGAATCAATGGCCACCCCGGCTTTGCCGATATCACCGGCCACTCTCGGGTGATCGGAATCATATCCCCTGTGGGTGGCCAGATCAAACGCAACGGACAGTCCTTTCTGCCCGGCTGCAAGATTTTTACGGTAAAAATCATTGGATTCTCTTGCCGTGGAAAATCCGGCATATTGACGGATAGTCCACGGCCGGCCGGCATACATTGTAGCCATGGGTCCTCTGACATAGGGTTCAAAGCCTGGAAGGTTATTTTGAAATTCTATGTTTTCAAGATCTTTGGCCGTATACAGCGGCTTAATATTGATGCCTTCCGGGGTTGTCCGTGTCAGCGATTCCAACGGTCTTCCGCGGAGCTGCTTTGCAGCCAGTTCCTCCCAGTTTTTCAGATCAGACATTCTTTTTCCCTCCGGTCATAATTATGGGTAATCCGGTGATTTATTTTCTTGCTCCTGCATATCCAAGACCGACGAGCGCTTCTTCCATTTCTTCAAGGATCTGAGGATCATCAATGGTTGCCGGCATATTCCATTCTTCATTATCTGCGATCTTTTGAATGGTCCCTCTTAAAATTTTCCCCGAACGGGTTTTGGGCAGCCGCTGAACCACGGTGGCGGTTTTAAAGGCAGCCACAGGACCGATCCGTTCCCTGACACTGGCGACCACTTCTTTAATGATGGTGTCGTGATCGGTTTTCGTTCCGGCTTTCAATACCAGAAATCCCATGGGAATCTGTCCCTTAAGCTGGTCTGCCACACCCAGGACGGCGCATTCAGCCACATCCGGATGATCTGCCAGCACTTCTTCCATGGCACCGGTGGACAGCCTGTGACCAGCTACATTGATAATATCGTCTGTTCTGGCCATAACGTAAATATACCCGTCCTCGTCAATATAACCGGCATCGGAGGTGGTGAAATACCCTGGGAATTCATCCAGATAGGCACTGACAAAGCGGTCGTCATTCTGCCAGAGAGTCGGCAGTGTGCCCGGAGGCAAAGGCAGTTTTGCCGCCAGGGTGCCGATATCACCGGCAGGAACCGGTTGACAGTCAGGGTCCAGTACGTGCATATCCCAGCCCGGAACCGCCTTGGTCGGGGAGCCGTACTTTACGGGCAAGGGTTCAATGCCCATGCAGTTCGCTGCAATGGCCCAACCGGTTTCCGTCTGCCACCAGTGGTCTATTACAGGCACTTTAAGATGTGTCTCCGCCCATTTAAGGGTATCAGGATCAGAGCGTTCACCTGCCAGGAAAAGCGCTTTAAAACATGAAACATCATAGTGATCGAGCAGCAGGCCTTCCGGATCATCCCGTTTGATTGCCCTGAAGGCGGTGGGAGCGGTGAACAAGGTTTTTACCTTGTGCTGGGAAATCACCCGCCAGAAAACACCGGCATCCGGGGTGCCTACGGGTTTCCCTTCAAACAGAACCGTGGTGCATCCTTTTAGAAGAGGAGCATATACGATATATGAGTGCCCCACAACCCATCCCACATCAGATGCCGCCCAGAAAACATCTCCCTGGTCAACGTCATAGACGGCTTTCATGGTCCATTTAAGCGCAACCATGTGGCCGCCGTTATCCCGTACAACCCCTTTGGGCTGACCGGTGGTGCCTGAGGTATACAGAATATAAAGCGGGTCCGTGGCTTCAACCGGAACACATTCATGGGGCGTGGCAGAGGACATGGCCTCTTTCCAGTCAATATCCCGGGCAGGGTCCATATCGGCTTTTTCCATCCATCGCTGGAGGATGATGCATTTATCCGGCTTATGGTCAGCCATGTTGATGGCTTCATCCAACAGGGGTTTATAAGGGATGACTCTTTTTACTTCAATACCGCAGGATGCTGAAATAATCACCTTGGGTTTGGCATCGTTTATCCGGGTGGCAAGTTCCTTGGAGGCAAATCCGCCGAAAACGACTGAATGGACTGCGCCGATTCTTGCGCAGGCAAGCATGGCAATTGCAGCTTCGGGGATCATGGGCATGTAAATGACGACCCGGTCGCCTTTGGTCACACCGCTGTCTGCCAGCACACCTGCAAATGTGGCAACCTCATCTCTTAAATCATTGTACGTATATTCTTTGATGGTGTCTGTGACCGGACTGTCGTAGATCAGGGCCAGCTGCTCTCCAAGCCCGTTTTCGATATGAAAATCAAGCGCATTAAAGCAGGTATTTGTGATACCGCCTTTAAACCATTTGTAAAAAGGCTTGTTGCTACCATCCAGAACCTGGTCGCACGGTTTGTACCAGTGGCAGTCCTGCGCTGCCTTTGCCCAGTAGGCTTCCGGATCTTCAATGGATTGCCGGTGTTCTTCCTGCAGTAAGCTTGACATAAACGATCCTCCTTTTGATTTAGCGTTTATTTATTTACAAGAAATTGTAAACATAGTTCTGCAATAGGTATACCAGACAGGCCCTTGCATCCGGATTTAATTGAAACACAGGACTGCCCTGTGAATCCTGTTTTCTTTGTTAAACTTAAAATTAAAATTAAATGGGGCGTTAATGTCCCAATTTATTGTTGCTGATCCTCAAAAGGCTGATGAAGACTTGTTAAAACCGTTGTTGGGCTACAATGTCCCAAAAAGTAAAATTATAGCCCGAAAATTTTGATTTTCCGGTACAGCGACCGGCGGTCAATGCCTAATGCTTTGGCGGTTTTGGATTTGTGCCATTTGTTTTGTTCAAGATGCTGCCGGATAATATCCTTTTCAATCTGCTGCAGTCTCTGGGACAACAAAACACTAGAATTAGGTTCCAGTTGCATCGGGAAGGATTCATTGATCCGGCGGCTTTCATCTGCTCCGATATCGATAAATTCCATTTTCTGGAGGGTCAGATACTGCTGTACGGCATTCTGCAGTTCCCTGACATTGCCGGGCCAGTCATAGGCAACCATTTTTTCTACGATATGATCAGGAATCATTCCTATGGTTTTTTCATCGGAAAACATCTGGATGAAATGTTGAATCAGGAGAGGAAGATCATTTTTTCTTTCTTTAAGAGAGGGAATATAAATCGGGATAATGTGAATCCTGTAAAAAAAATCTTTTCTGTAATTGCCGCTGGATAATTCCTTTTCAAGATTCCGGTTCGTGGCAGCAATGATCCTTACATCCGCCTTTTGTGCCGTGTTGGAGCCAATGGGCGTATACTGGCCGCCTTCAAGGGCGCGAAGAAGCTTGACCTGTTGAATTTTACTTAATTCACCGATTTCATCTAAAAAAAGTGTGCCGTGATTGGCAGCAGCCAGAAATCCTTTTTTATCCATGTCCGCCCCGGTGAAGGAGCCTTTTTTATGTCCGAAAAATTCACTTTCAAACAGATTGTCCGGGATGGCGCCGCAGTTAACGGCCACATAATCATTTCTTCCCCTGGGACTGAGCTGGTGGATGGTTTTTGCAACCAGCTCCTTGCCGGTTCCGGAGTCTCCGTAGATGATCACATTGGCATCCGAGTCAGCTGCTTTAAGAACTTCTTCATATACCTTTTGCATGGGCTCACTTTTGCCGACGATAATGCCCAGGCCGGATGTCTGTTTCAATGTGGATTTAAGCCGTATATTCTCATTTTGCAGGCGTTGCTGACTGTCCTTTATTTTTTCTTCTTTTGCTTTTTTTTTGGTGATGTCCACGGCAACAAACTGGAAACTGTATTCCCCTGTATCTGCATCAAACACCCTGAAACTGGTCATATCATACCAGCGATTGTAGTGGGGATTGAATTTTTCGTACTGGATGCTTTTCTTTTTTAAAATTTCATCCATGGGACATTCTTTACACGGGGCGTTAATGCCGAAAATCACCTGATAACAGTATTTGTTTATGGCATCTTTACCATAATAATTAATCATTTTCCGGTTCATGAATTCAAATTTATGATTCCTTGTAACAATATAGATAAATCCATGAAACCGGTCGATGATTTCAGACAGTCTCTGCTGGCTTTCCTTCAGGTCGAGGGTCCTTTTTTCAACCTCATATTCCAGAAATTTTCTGTATTTACGGTTTTCAAGAACAAGTTTGGATTTTTCAAGTGCTTCTTTGGCACTGTGCTCCAGAAGGGCCATGTCCAGTATGGGTTTTGTTATGAAATCATAGGCACCCAGCCGTAACGAGGACACCGCATCCCCCATGCCGCCTTCACCGGTCACCACGATAACCGGTGTGTCCGGGGACCGCTTTTTAAGTCTTGAAAGAACCTCAAGTCCGTCCAAACCGGGCATCCTTAAATCAAGCAGGACCAGATCCGGCTGCTGGCTGGTAAATGCTTCAAGCCCGGTTTTTCCATCCAAAGCCTTGATCACTGAAAACCCACTGTCTTCAAGATATACAGCGATATTTTCAAGCATGATGGGTTCGTCATCAATGATCAGGATTTTTGTGTCTGAAAAAATATCCTTTTCCATTTTTATATCAGTCTCTTACCCGGTATGGTCCCGGCATGTGTCATTGGGAAGTGTGATGATAAATTTTGCCCCTTTTCCGGGTGCGGTGTGAACGCTTAGTGTCCCCTTGTGATTGTGAGCAACAATATGGTGGGCCACATAAAGGCCGAGCCCTGTTCCGGATTCCATGGCTCTGGTGGTGAAAAACGGGGTAAAGATTTCTTTTTTAACATGATCATCCATACCCGGGCCATTATCTTTAACCGTTATTTTAACAGATGATTCTTCCTGTGTCACTGAAATGGTTATCGTGGGCTGCAGATGGACTGTCTTGTTTTCCCGCATTGCCTGGGCCGCATTTTTCAATAGATTGAACAATACCTGTCCGATTTCATCCGGCCGGCATTGGATTTTAATCCTGCCGGGTTCAAACTGCCGGATGATGTTAATGCCTTTAAAATCATATTTTTTTTTAAGGTCATAATCACAGCAGGCAAGTTCCAGTGAAGATTCAATCAGCCCTGCTGGATCAACCGTTTGGTGTTCCGGTTGCCTGCGCGTGCTTTGTGATGTAATCCCTGATTCAATTTTTGGGGAAAACCCGAGCATATTGGAAACCGTTCTTGCCGCTCTGTCTGCACTGACACGGATATCTTCGAGAAATCCTGTGATCTGCCGTTTTTCCAGGTATGCGCGCACTGTTTCAAGGTCGGTTCCAAGTTCCCGGGCGACCTGTCTGTTTTTTTCAAGCTCAGGGGAAATCCGTCTTGAAATATTCTGGGCGCTCTGGACAATGCAGCCGATGGGATTATTGATTTCATGGACTACACCGGCACAAAGCCCGGCAATGGTTTTAAGTTTTTCCACCTGCATGACAAGATCGGTCATCTGCTGTTGTGCGTTTTCCTGGTTTCCCATTTGACACCTGATTACCGGGTCAGCTGACGGTATTTAATCCTGCAGGGCTGATCTGCACTGACACCCAGCCGTTTGCGCCGGTCTTTTTCATAATCTGAGTACGAGCCTTCAAACAGCAGGGTATTGCTGTCTCCCTCAAACGCCAGGATATGGGTGGCGATCCGGTCTAAAAACCACCGGTCATGGCTGATAATCACTGCAGAGCCGGCAAAGCTTTCCAGGGCTTCTTCCAGGGCTCTAAGCGTATTGACATCCAGATCATTGGTGGGCTCATCGAGCAGCAGCAGGTTGGCTTCCTGCTTGAGCATGGTGGCCAGGTGGACCCTGTTCCGCTCGCCGCCTGAAATATCCTTGACCTTTTTCTGCTGGTCTGTGCCTGAAAAATTAAACTTTGACACATAGGCCCGGGCATTGATCTCCCGTCCGCCGATGATCATTTTTTCGTTTCCGCCGGAAATGACTTCAAAAATGGTTTTATCCGGATCAAGGGTATCTCTTTCCTGGTCCACATAGGCCAGCCGGGTGCTTTGGCCCAGTTCAAAGGAACCGGAATCAGGTGTTTCTTTTCCAGTGATCATGTTGAACAAGGTGGTTTTACCTGCGCCATTTGGCCCGATCACTCCAATGATCGCCCCCGGCGGAAGGGTGAAGCTCATATTTTCAACCAGCAGTTTGTCGTCAAAGGCCTTGGTCACTTCATTGGCCACAATAACTTTATCTCCCAGCCGGGGTCCCGGCGGGATAAATATTTCAAGGCTGGCTTCCTGCTCTTTGGCATCTTTTTTCAATAAATCTTCATAAGCCCGGATTCTTGCCTTTGATTTTGACCGTTTTCCCTTGGGTGACATATTGATCCAGGCAAGCTCCCGTTCCAGAGTCTGCTGGCGTTTTGACTGGGATTTCTGCTCCGTGGCCAGCCGTCTTTGTTTCTGCTCCAGCCAGGATGAATAATTCCCTTTCCAGGGAATGCCTTCACCCCGGTCCAGTTCCAGAATCCATCCGGCAACATTATCCAGGAAATACCGGTCATGGGTCACAGCGATAACGGTGCCTTCATACCGGTTTAAATGCTGTTCCAGCCAGGCCACCGATTCTGCGTCCAGGTGGTTGGTGGGTTCGTCCAGCAGCAGGATATCCGGCTGCTGGAGCAGAAGGCGGCACAGGGCGACCCGTCGTTTTTCACCTCCTGAAATGACACTCACCCGGGTGTCGCCGGGCGGACATCTCAATGCATCCATGGCCATTTTTAGTTTGGATTCAAGGTCCCAGGCATTACAATGATCCAGCTTGTCCTGGAGGACTCCCTGGCGTTCAATGAGTTTGTCCATTTCATCATCAGACATGGGATTGGCAAATTCTTCGGATATTTTTTCATATTCCGCAAGCAGGTCCACGATTTCCTGAACCCCTTGTTCAACAATTTCCTTGACGGTTTTATCACTGTCAACCAGGGGTTCCTGTTCCAGGTAACCAATGGTGAATCCTTTGGACAGGATAGTCTCGCCGGAAAATTTATCGTCAGTTCCGGCCAGGATTTTCAGCAGGGTGGATTTTCCTGATCCGTTCAGACCAAGGACCCCGATTTTAGCCCCGTAAAAGTACGATAGGGAAATATCTTTCAGCACCTGCCGGGTACCATGAAATTTGCTCACATTGATCATGGAATA
>JBNKNP010000078.1:0-4631 GCA_050293905.1 Desulfobacteraceae bacterium
ACCCGGCGCTGCACGTGGACTGCAAGAGGCGGCTTTTTTAACGGATGTAATAAATTTGAGAAATGGTGCTTTCGGCCAATGCTTTTGCAAACTCTTGTGGCCAGTGAGCCTCACCGAACCCCGCGGTCAGAACAAAAGTTATGTGCAATTGGAAGGTGTCTACTGCAGAAAAACAAGCAAACCAACCCGGAAAGCAGGTCCTATGCCAAATTTATATGTGATTGCCCTGTGCCTTAAGCACTTCCGGGTTTACAATATTCGGCACCCTGCCGGATTTAAAAAATTCTATCAGGTTATTGGCCGCCAGAACAGACATGGCTGAACGGGCTTCCTGCGTGCCGGACCCCACATGGGGAAGGATACAGACATTTTCCATTTCAAGTAAAGGGTTGTCCGGCTGCATGGGTTCGGGATTTGTCACATCAAGGCCCGCCCCCCAGATGATCTTGTTTTCCAGGGCAGCTCTTAAGTCTTCTTCCTGGTGGATGCCTCCCCTGGCTGTATTGATAAAAATGGCCGAAGGCTTCATCTGATTGAAGGTCGTTAAGTTGAAGACTTCTTTTGTTTCAGGGGTGAAGGCAGCATGCACGGACAGGATATCACTAAGGGATAAAAGATCCTTAAAATCAACCCTGACGGCATCCAGATGATTTTCCGCTTCAAGATTGGGGGTGCGGTTAAAATAGATCACTTTCATGCCATAGGCAGCCTTGCACCGTTGAGCCATCTTCATGCCGATCCGGCCCAGGCCGAAAACACCCAGGGTTTTATTCTTTAATTCCATTCCCAGGCTGCCCACAGGATTAAAATGCCCCCATTTTCCCTTTAAAATGGATTTATGAAGAAAAAACATTTTCCTGGCCACGGCAATCATCAGGCCGAATGCAAGATCGGCTGTGGCCTCGCTTAATACATCCGGAGTATATCCGACGGGAATACCCATTTGGGTTGCCAGGGCCACGTCGATATTGTCATATCCCACGGCAAACTGTGAAATCATTTCAATCTGTCTGTTCAGGCTTAAAAACTGTGCGTCAATTTTATCGGTCAGGGTGCAGAGCAGCGCATGATGTCCGGCAGCGCTTTCCATAAGCTCCAACGCGGTCATGGGACGTTCTTTTTCCCACCGGGTCAGTTCAAAATTTTCCTGTTCAAGCAGTTTGATGCCGGACAACGGATATTGCCGGGTGATCAGAATTTTCTTATTCATGACATCAGATCAGGTCCAGGACATCAAAGGTGTTGGACCACAATTCAGCCACCAGCAGTTTATTTCTTAGCAGATCGCCCCGGTCCAGCAGGATCTTGATGCATTCAGACGCCTGGATGGTTGCCGTAAAAAGGGCGCAGTAGGCAATATTCCCGGTCTGTGTTTCAACCCCTTTTGACTGAGCCTTATCTTTATCCCCATAGATCAGTTCATATCCCAAGTCCCCGGGAAAAATAGTGGTCACCTGTGCGGACACACCGGCAATGGCACCGGATACAATGGGAACACCTGCTTTTTGGGCCGCTTCCTGGAGTTTAAACCGGGTGTCAATGGCATCCAGGCAGTCCATGGCCACATGGGCATCTTTTATGCGGTCATAGAGGTTGGATTCATCAAGGAATTCTTTTTTTTGCTCTACGGTTACCTCGGAATTAATCGCTTGTATTCTTTCCAGGGCTGCCTGTGCTTTGGGAACACCCAGCAGATCTTCCCGGCTTAAGAGCTGCCGGTTCAAATTGCTGGCATCAAAGCTGTCACCGTCAATCACGGTTAAATGACCGACCCCCACCCGCGCCAGCATCTCACACACGCCGCCGCCGAGCCCGCCAAGGCCGGCTATCACCACCTTTGAACGACCAAGTTTTTCCTGTTCCTTCCGGGAGAGCGTATTAAAATTTCTATCGTATCGATCTTTAAATTTCGACATGCAATTTCCCTATCCGCCGCCCACCGGCGGGAAAAGTCCGACCCGGTCATCTGCCTGGATTTTATAATTCAAATCCTGACGCCTGCCATTAACAAAAATCAGTTTAATTTCATCCGGCGGAATATTCAATTCTGAAATCAGCTCAGCAATGGTCTGGTCTTCCCGGGTTTCATATTTTTCCCCTGTTTTTGGCAGAAATTCAGCCAGGGTGACATAGAGTTTAAGTTCAATCGTTATCATTTTTCTAAATTTTCTTTCTGTATTTAATCGTTAATAACGGCCCTATTATATGACATAAATAATTGTTTGTGTACAATATTTTATGTTTCTTATATGAACAGGTGCAATAAAAACATGCGGTGCAATTTTTTTATTGCACTTTTCCCGGGCAGTTCAAAGCAGTGCCGTCCCCTGTCAGAAAAAATCAGCAAACCTGAAAATTCCCATATTTCAAAAGGTTATATTCAACCCGTCTCTATCTGTCAGACCGGTATGAATGCATGGCATGTTTATCGCTATATAAAAGTTTGGAATGATAATTAATAACCGGCAAAAGCAAACCAGATCCAATATCGGAGGCGTTGAATGAGCAAGTATTACCTGTTCCAGGACATAAAAAAATGTATCGGATGCCATGCCTGTGAAATCCAGTGCAAGGCGAATAAACATCTTCCAACAGGCCCGAAACCCTGTCAGGTGATCCCTGTGGGTCCCAAACTGATCAGCGGGCTTCCGAAGATGTCTTTTATTTTTATGCCCTGCTTTCATTGCGAAAATCCGTGGTGCGTATCCGCCTGCCCCACCGGTGCCATGCAGAAACGTGCCAATGACGGCATTGTGTTTGTTGAAAAAGATCTCTGCGTGGGATGCAAGACCTGCGTTTCAGCCTGTCCCTGGGGAGCGCCCCAGTGGAATCCGGAAACAGGAAAAGTGGCAAAATGCGATTACTGCAAGGACAGGATTGATGAGGGGCTGAAACCCGCATGTGTGAGTACCTGCACCACCAACTGCCTGAAATTCGGCAATGTGGAAGACATGACCCAGATCCGCCGGAAACGGCATGCCGCGTCTGTTTCTTCTTTTGAGAACAGCAGCTTTTAATCCTGCAAGGAGTCAACCATGGTTGAACTAAGCTGTCCTGTAAGAAAAATGATTCTTTTCCTGTCTGAACAGATGGATTCAGGCCTGCTGACCGATCCCCGGGGCAGACGGATCTCTGAACAGATCCTCCAGCTGACGGAAGAAATCGCCGAAGGCGCTGCAGGGGCCAAGCATCTCTTTGCCATTGACACCTTAATTGAAGAATTTTTCTATTCAAAAGATCTTCACCCTAACCTGGAAACCGGCGCTGCCCTGAAAAAGATGCTCCAGAAAAACCGGGAAGTGTTTCAAAGTCATATTGAATCAAAAAACTGCCCGACCCACGACTGTGGAAAACTGGCGCCTTCCCCCTGCCAGATGGCATGCCCTGCCGGGATCGACATCCCCACCTATCTTTCCCTTATCGCTCAGGGGCAAGATGCCCGGGCCATTGAGGTCATCCGGCGTGACAATCCATTGCCGTGGGTCTGCGGACTGGTCTGCACCAGACCGTGTGAAATGATGTGTGTCCGCGCCAGGATTGACACGCCGGTGTCCATCAAATTTTTAAAGGCATTTGCTGCGGAACGGGCATTGTCGGAAAGGAAGTATCAAAATCCGGAAAAAAAAGAATTTAACGGCAGAACCGTCTGCGTGGTGGGAGCAGGTCCGGGCGGACTTTCAGCTGCCTATTATCTGGCCCTTAAAGGGTACAAGGTCAAGGTGATTGAAGCTTTACCCATTCCCGGCGGGATGCTCATGGTGGGAATTCCGCGATACCGCCTGCCCAGGGAAGTCATAGACCGGGAAGTGGGCATGATTGAAGAGCTGGGCGTTGAAATTTCCTATAGCACGCAGTTTGGAAGGGACATCACTTTTGAAGAACTTAAAAAACAGGGAGTGGATGCTTTCTTCCTGGCTGTCGGCGCCCACAAAGCCTGGGAACTCGGACTTGACGGGGAAAAAGAATTTTCAGGGGTAATCGATGCCATTACCTTTTTAAAACGGGTGGCCTTAGGAGAACGCCATGCCCCGGGAAAAGAGGTGGTCGTGGTGGGTGGCGGTAACGTCGCAATTGATGCGGCACGGACCAGTCTTCGGCTGGGGGCCCAAAAAGTAACAATCGCCTACCGCCGCTCCCGGAACCAGATGCCTGCGGATATCGAGGAAGTGGAGCAGGCAGAAGAAGAAGGAATTGAATTCGCATTTCTGACCATCCCCACCCGGATTACGGGTGAAGATAAAAAAACCACGGGACTGGCCTGCGTTAAAGCCGAACTGATCAAAAAGAAAGGCTCAGACCGCCTGGCCCCGGTCCCCATCAAAGGAAAGGATTTCATCATACCGGCGGATACCGTCATCAGCGCCATTGGGCAGTATGTGGACGACAAGGGACTGGAAGCCTTTGACACCATAAACTGGAGCCGGCGGGGAACTATTGAAGTAAACCATGCCAGTATGGAAACCTCCATGCCGGGTGTATTTGCAGCAGGGGATGCCGTTTCCGGCCCGGCCACTGTGATTGAAGCCATTGGCGGTGGGAAACGGGCTGCTGACGCCATTGACCGTTACCTGAACAGCATCCCCCAACCGATGATGCCCAAAGTCCCGGTCCGGCATACCATTGAGCCGCCC
>JBNKNP010000079.1:0-7084 GCA_050293905.1 Desulfobacteraceae bacterium
CATTGATGCCATTGCGCCGGGCATACCGATCCTGATCCCTCTAAAAAAAGTAGAAAAAAAGGACTATGACCTGAGTACGCCGGACAATGTAGATGTTCCTGTGATTGAGTTTTCCAGTCTTCAGGAAGATAAAATCCTGGCCCCTTTTGTTAAAAAACATACCATTAAAAAAGGGGAAAATATTTCAAGCCTGATGGACAAACAATTCATAGAAGAGAGCGGTAGGCTGTCCGAAGAAGGAATGAAAGCGTTTCAGCTGGCCAATCCGAATATTCAGAATATCAACATCATTTACGAAGGTGATGATATCTTTCTTCCGGATCCGGCCATTAAATCCGAACCATGGTTTCAGTCTTTTTTATCGACAAAGCCCGATAACAATGAAACAGGCCAGACGGCTGGACCTGAAGGTCCACCATCCCCTGACCCGGTTGATGAGTTAAAATTGCTGCAATTAAAAAGATACACCTCCCTGATCGGCGGTACCCTTCTCAGCCAGGGTAAAATGTATTTTCCCGACAGCACAGGTTCTACTCAAGTACTTGATTTATCCAAGGCTCCGGTTATAGAGACCGAGGATGGTACAAAAATCTTGGTCATGTCCGGTGTAAACCAGAACAGCATGCTGCTGGATCAGGTTAAAAATTACTGGAAGGATTTAAGAATACAGATGATGTCTGAAGCCCTGGAGGAATTAAGAACAGCGGCAAGCCTGAAACCTGCCCAAAAGCCGAACTTGACACTTGCATACAAAAAACGGGTTGAAACCCTTCTATCCCAGACAGAATATGATTATATTCCTGAGACTAAAATCCCTTTTGTTTTGAACAAGATACAGCTTGAAGCGTCCTTTGGCAGAATCATCAGAAAAGAACAAACCGATCTGCTGATCAATTTTGGCAATGTTTACGGCAAGGCCCTGACTGTCCTTGAAAAAAAGGAATTTAAGATTATTTCCATTACACCGAAACTGACCACGCTTGAAGTATCTAAAACACTGTTTTCCAACCTGGGATATGCAACCTGGGATAACCCTTCTTTTTTTACAGGGAATAAAGTGGAGAATATTGAAGGCCTCTATGCCGTCAAAGCAGGAGATAAAATATTTGTCCCTGAAAAGCCTTTGTCCCCGACTGCATTGACTTATTTAGATAGAGAAGGCATAAAGGTCCTGTTCCCTGTCCAGGCCGAAACTCTAACCCAGTAAAAGGATTCATGTTCCCATGAAAAATTCATGTTGTCTGTTTTTGATTTTACTATTGATATCCTGTGCTTCTTCCGGAATACAGCAAACCAAACAAAAAGACCTGGCCATGGCCAACCAGCGAGTGGGTGAGGAACATTATCGAAACGGAAACTATACAGCTGCTTTAAAAAGCCTTTTAGAGGCTGAAAAAACACTGAAGGACGACCCCTATCTTCATAACAGCCTGGGGCTGGTATACCTGGCCAAAAAACGGCCTGATCTGGCAGAAAAACATTTTAAACAGGCATTGGCCATAAAACCCGATTATTCCCGGGCCCGGAATAATCTTGGGGGTGTCTATATGAAACAAAAGAAATGGGATCTGGCCATTCAGACGTTTGAGGCGGTCGTTTCAGACTTGTTTTACACAACACCGGAAATGCCGCTGTCCAATCTGGGATGGATCTATTTTCAGCAGGGCCTGCTTAAAGAGGCTGCAAGGCACTTTAACCAGGCACTGGATATCCGGCCTGATTTTATCTATGCGGTTCATGGTCTTGCTTCGGTTTACATCCGGCAGCACAAATATTCACAAGCCATTGCCTTTATTCATGATGCATTGAAAAAAGATCCAGGCATTGCCGTACTTCATGCGGATCTGGCAAAAACCTACCATGCTCTGGGAAACACTCAAAAGGCAAAAGACGCCTGGAATATTGTTCTTAAGCTGGTTCCGCCAAGATCACCTCTGGCCAAAGAAGCAAGGAAAGGATTGTCAGTTCTCCATTAAGCCTTTTTTAAATTCATTCCGCTGTAGAAATATTTTTTTTCTGCTCAAGCTGAACAATGGATGGTGTAATAAAAATTAAAAGCTCATTTCGATTGTCCGTTTCCGTATCCGTCCTGAACAGCCTGCCCAGAATGGGAATGCCGGAAAGGAACGGTGTGCCTGATACGCCTTTATTGTCTGTAGTTTTCACGATCCCACCAATCACAATGGTATCATTATCATTGACCAGTAACTCTGTTTGAGCTTCATTGGTGGAAAGCGACGGCACCCCGTTCGTGATAGAATCAATATCGTTTTTCGTTAAGAATACAGTCATGGCAATCCGTTTATCCGGCGTGACATGGGGGGTGACTTCCAGCAGCAGGTCAATACTCTTGAATTTCACGGAAGATCCGCCTGTATCATCCCGTTCAAGATAAGCGTATTCCAGCCCCTGCTTTATTTTAGCGCTCTTGTTGTCAAGGGTAATGATCCTGGGAGAAGAAACCACTTTAACATCACCCTTGGTTTCAGACGCTGCGATCTGAGCGTTCAACTGGGTGGTCCCGGACCCGAATAATCTAAAAAAATTAAAGGTGCCGCTGGTTACCGGCGCGGCAATGGGATGATTTAATGCCGTCGTAAAATCGGCAACACCTGCAGTTGATGTTGTTCTTTCAGAAATACTTAATCCAAGGCCCAGCTCTCTTGAAAAATTCTTTGTCACCTCAACCACTTTGGCTTCAATCATGATCTGGGGCGTGACCTGATCCAGCCTGTATACAATTTCTTTAGCCTGGTCTATTTTGGACTGGGTATCTGTGATAATAATCATATTGGTCCGCTTATCAACACTGATTTTACCCCGTTCCGCAGTGAGAATCTGGGAAAGATGCGGTTTGATATCCGAGTCGGCATCAGAATAATTGATTGGGATATACTCGGTGACCAGCGGTTCCAGACTCTTTTTCTGCTCCAGGGATTTTTTCCGTGCAGCAATGGTTTCCTGTTTGAGTGTTTCTTCCTTGTTCAAAGTTTCAAGAGTCGCAATTCGAATCACATTCCCTTCTTTTTTCTGGCCCAGATTGTTCATTTTCAACACCAGATCCAGGACCTGATCCCAGGGTACGGGATTTTCAAGGGTCATGGTTACCTTGCCTGAAACATTTTTATCAATGGCAAAATTAAGTCCGCCCACACTTCTTAAAATTCTGAAAACATTTTTAATATCGGTCTCATAAAAGTCGAGTTTAATCTTCTCACCGGTATAAACTTTTTCAGTACCGTACAACTCTTCTTCCAGGGTTTTCTTCTTCCCGGACGGTTCGGCCGCTTTTTCAGGCAATTGATTATTTAAAGATTCGGGCGCTTGAAATTCAGATTGGGAAGTTCCGGGCTGGGCTTCAACAACCTCAGCTCCGCTGGCGACCTTCTTTTTTGCCTTTGTAAACACCGGTGGCGTTATGTTGGAGGCTTCAAAAAACAATGAAAGGGAATTCTGATCTTGTACCACCCGGTAGGGCACCTGATCCCGGGTATTAATCTCTATTTTAGCGGTCATGCTTTTTCCCGGCATCTGAATGGGCAACAAACTCTCAACTGCTGATTTAAAATAATAGGTCAGAATCGGGCGTTTATGATAATCCGGTATTTTAGTATTATACAGATTCAGGTATAGTTTATTTTTTCCGCCCTGAATAATATCATATTTTACAGGATGAGTGGTCTCCACTACGATGTCGGATTTACCATCCTCCATGGTATTGAACTCGATATTTGTCATGGTGGCGGTTTTATCAGAAACTGCAATTGGCAGTGCATCCTCTCCGGATTCGGTTGTCTTGTGGGTGGCAGGAATAACCGTTTGTGGTGTAAGGGTTTCCTGTTTTGTAGCCAGAGGATTTTGCTTTCCGCCTGAAAGCCTGACGAGCAACGCTGAATTCTGTTCAACCATTTCATAATTCAGGTCTTCTGTTAAAAGGATTTCAACCTTTGCAGTGGTTTTTTCAAGATCCGCATAGGTCACTGTTACATCACTGATGCCGGTGATCTTTGACAGCGATGTTTTAAAATCATCTGAAATTTTTGTTTCCGGAAGATACACTGCGATTCCAAACGGAAAAGATTGTTTAATCGAAGTATAAACCAGTTTTTGATTCCCTAGTATATGAAAATCAATGGACTGGTCTGATACTCGCATTTCAAGCGCTGTAATTTGACGATGAATTGAAACGGTTTCAGCTATGGTCTCTGCCTTGTCTGAAGCCTGTTCCCGCTCAATTAAATCAACGGGCTCAGTTGAATTAACAGACTCCGGTTTTTGGGCAACACACCCGGAAATAATAAAAAGAGCCAGAAAAAAAGCAATTGATCCGGCAAAACGTATTATTTTTTTCAGTAGAAAAAAAGGCATATTACTCCCCATCGCTTAATTTATTTAATTTTATTTCCTGCACTTTTTCCTTGATTCGTCCCCTATAATCCCTGACCACTTCCTTAATCAGGATACTGGAGGATGTGATGTCGGAGATCCGTCCCTGATTTTTACCGATATATGTTCCAACACCGACTTCATACCCTTTTCCATTGGCCTCTTCAACCATGGCGATTTTCTTATCTTCCATCTGTATCACGGCGACCAGACGAATCTGACTTAAATCAATTTTTTCAAGCGGCGTTAATATCCGTTTCGGTCTGACTGCCTTTCCGGCAACTCCTTCGTCGGCTTTATCCTGGATCAGCGGCTTAAACGGATCGATCTTTCCTTTTGCATCATAGTGATCGCTTTTCTGTGAGTCTTCAAGCCCGGAAACCGATAAAGAATTCTCCTTAAGATCAGAAGCCTCTGTCGAATTTTTCTTTGGTTTTTCAGACGCGTCTGCTGTTTTATCAACAGCGGGTGAAGCCGGTGTTTCAGATTTTAGTTTCGGAGCCAGAGGGGTTGATTTGGTTGCCTTTGGCGGCATCATTATTCTTTTTTGCACCACGGACGGATTGGTTTTCTCTTTTACCGGCGGAGCATCATCACAGGCAAAAAGAAAAAAAACAACGCCCCATACTGATACGATTGAACATACTATTTTAAGGGCCCTTATCATATTGATCCGTTATTCCCTACTTTTTCTTTCTGTTTCGCTTATTTCTACCCGGTTCTTCTTTTGGTTGCTCAATAAACATATATGTAACCGCTTTGCAGGTCATTTCAAGCATTTTTCCGCCCTTTTTGGATTTTACCGAAACATTATTGATATTCACTATCCGGTTGAGATTCACAATCTGATAGAAAAAATCCGTCACCTGATGATAGCGTCCTTCCACTTTTATGGAGACCGGTATTTCTTTATAAAATGTTTTATTCTGTTCAGTATCAGGCTTAAACAGATGAATTGCCAGGCCCGCATTGCTGCCTGATCTGGAAATACTTGTCAAAAGTGACGGCAGTTCTCTCTTGTTGGGCAGGGCTTTCATGGCCTGGTTAAATTTTTCCTGGGTATCTGCCATTTTCTGTTCCCAATACAAAAGCTTGCCGGCTTCCTTTTTATAACTTGCCAGTTTATTTTTCTGGCTGTCATAGGTTGTCCGGACTTGAGCCAACTCCTTGGATTTGGGCATATAAATAAAATAGTAATAAGATCCACCGATAAGAGCAAAGGTAATCAAACAGATCAAAAGGCGCTGAACCCGGGTCAGGGTTCCGACCTTTTCGAAAACCGGTGCCAGTTTTTCTTTGACCGGATCTAGTATATCCTTTTTACCCTTCATTTTTTGCCTTTTTTCCCGGCTGCCTTTTTTTCTGTCACAGGCAGAGTTTTCCGGCACAGAAGTTCAAAGGATTTCAGCATGGCATCCCCTTTGAATTTTTTCATCTGTGCTGTTTTTAAATCCACTTTATCAAAAAGGGGTGAATTTTCCAATTTTTCCATAAAATCTGCAATGGTTGGATTATCAAAAGCAATACCTTTAATAACGACTGATTTATCAGAGGTCTTGAAACTTTCAAGCCACATCCGTCCAGGAATGATCAGACCTGTCATTGTGTCAAACAACACCAGCTGCTTGTCGCGCTGTTTTTGAAGGGACCCGACAATTTCAAGTTTTTCCTCAAGCAGCACAAGATCTTTTTTGATTTTTTTAACCCTGGTGGCTTTTTCCTTATATTTTGCAATCTGTTGGTCAACCTGTTTTATCTGATCTTTTACAGTTTCAATCTTCTTATTGACCATCTGGGTATAGCCGTAAAGTGCCACCAATGTCAGCACAATCGAAAGCAAGAAAATGGAGATCTGCCGCCGGATATTCTCTTTTTTGCGGGCAACCCTGAATGGTAATAAATTAATCCGTATCATTTATCATCTATTCTTCTTAGTGCTAGCCCAATGGCAATGGCCGCCAAGGGACCGGCTTTGGTTATAAAAGAATCCGGGAATTTTTTTTCATTCACGATTAATCCTTCAAAGGGATTAATAATGGAAATGTCGGCTTCAAGTTCCGACAACAGTGTTTCTTTGAACCCGTCTATAAAAACGCCGCCGCCGCTTAAAATAATTTTTTCTACCCGTTCTTCATTCGCACCGGACTGATAGGTATTGACAACCTCGCAAATTTCAGAACACCAGGACTTGGCCGTTTTACGGCTGATGGTATCAAGCTCTTCAGCACTGACGATTCCCTGGGCTTCCCCATTCAAGGCATCCTGGGCTTCTTCCATACTGACATCAAATTGTTCACTGATCTCTTCTAAAATCTGGTTCACCCCGGACACCGTATCCCGCATCATCAAGGATGAATTGGCCTGTAAAATATTTAAGGAGGTTTTTGATGCACCCACGTCAATCAACAGAGTCACCTTTTCCCGGTTTTCATAGGGAAGGATCTCGTAGGCATTCTGGAGTGCGAACGTATCAACATCAATGATTCTTGGATTCAAACCAGCCATTTGAATCAATTCGATATACTCGGCTACCAGATCCTTTTTAACCGCCACAAGAAGCACATTCATCTGATCAGGTGTCAATTCACTTTCACCCAGTAATTGATAATCAATGTTCACATCATCAATATCATAGGGAATATATTGTTCTGCTTCTGAAAAAATCGTATCGTGGAGTTCATTGTCCGGTCGTTTGGAG
>JBNKNP010000080.1:0-2274 GCA_050293905.1 Desulfobacteraceae bacterium
CAGCTGCAGGGCTTTAATGATCTCTGTTTCCGGTTTTATATTTTCCAGAACTTCAATAATAATATCTTTTTCAGGAAAAAGCAGCGGTGTTTTCTGCAGGATCAGCTCCCGGGTAAAATTCACCAGCCCGGGTTTATTCCCCAGGATTTCCTTGAGGTCAAAAGTAAAAAAGGTGTTCGACAATATTTTGGAGGTGGCGAAGTCACCATCCGTATCCGGGAAAACATTTTCAAGACTGTGTCTGAACAGCAGTTCATATCCGAATATTTTTCTTTTGACGGTAAAAACCGGCTGGCGCGCGACATAAACGTCCATGAGCGTTCCCCAATTAATGCAGCAGTTTCACGATCATGGGCAGGGCAACAAAAGTTCCGATGCTGGATCCGATATTCGTGAAAACAACCACCAGCAAAATACGTGTCACATTATTCCGCCAAAATCCTTTAAAGGATACGATATCATTGGGAATTGCTTCCAGATCTTTGACCTTGGGCTTCCGTGAAAAGGCTTCCACCAGGCCCGATACCCAGCCGGCCGCAATCATGGGATTCAGGGAGGTCAAAGGCGCGGCAAGAATGGCTGATAAAATGGTGAACGGATGGGCCAGGGCCAGGATGGCGCCAAGACCTGCAAAAATTCCATTGGCGGCAATCCAGGTCCAGATCATGCCGGTTCCGGCACTTTTACCTTTCATGGCAAATCCGGCGGCAAACAGCAGCAAGATGACAGAGGGAATCAGCCATTTCAAAATTTTACCCAGGTTACCGGCCGGCGGGATTTGATTGAGTTCATCCAGGTCAATGGCCTCATTACCGGCAAGGTAGCGCCGGATGCCGGGAGCATGAGCCGCTCCCACCACAGCCACAATTTTTTTCCCGGGCGCTGTTCGGATTTTTTCAGCCAGAAACCGGTCCCGTTCGTCAATGAGAATTTTTTCGATTATGGGATGGCTCTTTTTAACATCTTTTAACAGGGTCTGGAGGATATCTTCCTGTTTCATATTTTCGATATCTTCTTCTTTAATCTCATCAGATGCTCCAAATGAGAAAACAAGAGAAATCATGAGCTTGAATTTTTCCCAGAATCCCATTGTCCGCCACATCCGGTTAAGTGTGGTTTGGATATCACGGTCTGACGGAACAATTTCGGCTCCGGTTTTTTCAGCCGCATGGATGGCATTGATCATTTCCTGGCCGGGCTTGATCCCGAATTTATCCGCCATTTTTTTCTGGAAGGAAGCCAGGAGAAGGTTGATGAATAAAAGCAGGGCTTTTTTTTCTTTGATGACCTTTACAATATCCATGTTCCGCCATCGGTCCGTATTTTTTAAAGATGTCAGCCGTGTCCGGCAAAGTTCGACACAGACCGTATCCGGTGTTTCTTCCCGGATGGTTTTTTCGACCAGCTCGGCACTCTGTTTCGACACGTGGGCAGTGCCGATCAAAAGAATCTGTTTATCATTGCAGGATAATTGATCGATCATTCGGTCTGTATTTTCATTTTCCATTGGTAGTGTAAACACCCTTTTTAAAACAATTAAAATAGACCCGTATTATACCCATTATATCTTTGATGGCAATACAAAATAAATCAGCAATCTTGACCTGATCAAACAGGTTTGATATTCACAAGTGTATGAAATCCATTGATGAACAGATCCTGCGATCGACAAAAGAGATAATTGTCAAATTTATTGAAATGGGGCGGCTGTCTCCATCCAATATCCACGAGGCCTTTAAAGATATTTACGCAACCGTCAATGAAACCGTGAAGGAAAATGTGAACAAAGCGGTGTTGCCTGATGACAGCAAAAAGTGAACCTGCTTTTGCAAGAATAAAATCCAGCGGTTTTGACGGTCTGAAAAAGGGATGGCATGGACTCTTGTGGCTGTTGAAAATTATTTTGCCCATTTCATTTTTGACCACTGTGCTGGTCAATTACGGTATTATTTATAAATTTGATTTTATCCTGGCTCCGCTGATGAAAAGTCTGTGTCTGCCGGCATCGGCAGCTATGGTTATTATTGTGGGGATGTTTACCGGTATCTACGGAACCGTGGCTGCATTGAATGTTATGCCGTTTTCCATGGACCAGATGATATTGATCGCTGTTTTTACCCTGATATCCCACAACTTGTTCCAGGAAAGCCTGGTTCAGGGAAAATCAGGCATGAATACAGCTTTTGCTGCGGTATACAGACTGATCATGGCCTTTATTGTCACCTTTGTCTGCGCAAGGATAATGGGTGTGTCTGTCCCGGCTGCGGGTGGTCT
>JBNKNP010000081.1:0-3093 GCA_050293905.1 Desulfobacteraceae bacterium
ATGAAGAATAAGCTGGACAAGGAAGAGCAGTTTTTTGGCATTGCTGTGAAGAAACCCGTAATCCCTTGTCCTGCGAAATCCCCGGGGTAAAACATGACGCAGGATAAGGCGCAGAAATTGTTCCCCTTTGAGGGTACGGTAACGTGTCCTGTTTCATTTTCGGTATAGCTAAAGGTTACCCGGCCGTTCTCATTGGCAATGATATTGCGTTCACTGATCACGCCCCGGTATAAATAGCGTGATAAATACTTCACTGCGGTAATGCCGGTTCCCACCCGTGTGCAGTCGACAACCCATTTGGAATGAACTCCTTTTGGGATCGGCAGACTTTCCATGTTTAACCCGTCAAGGAACCTGGCGCGAAATACCCTGGCAAGAGATTTGTGATTGAACAAGTAGCGGCCCTTTTTCTTTTTCCATTGCTTTCTGGAAGGATCAACACCACCGCCGGGAACAATCACATGAATATGGGGGTGATAATCCAGTCTTCTGCTATGGGTATGAAGAACCATGGTCATACCGATCTCGGCTCCAAGGTGCCGGGGAGTCAGTCCAAAGTCTTTCAAGGTGCCGGACACACATGAAAACATCAGGGAATAAACGGTCCGCTGATGGTGGTATGCCACGGCCCTGAACTGACGGGGTAAAGTAAAAGTCACCATAAAATACCGGACCGGGAGCAGTTTTTGCTGCTGCCGGTCAATCCACTGGCTTGTTTCATGGTTCTGGCAGTGGGGGCAGTTGCGGTTCCCGCAGGACAACGGATGCCGTTGTGTATGATCACAGTCCGGGCATGCCACATGGATCTGTCCGGCTTCGGATGTGCGGCAATGGCGCATATCGTTCAAGGCCTTCATCTGCCCCGGCAATATGGCATCCTGGTAACGGTTTAAAAATGTATCGTGATATTCATCAATGATGTCGGCAATTCTCATATTACACCTTCCAAAAATCAACATGAATGGTGTTGAGCAGATCATTGATGGCCATCTTGCTGTCCTTTTCCGTGACATCGGTAAGATGAGCGTAGCGGATTGTGGTATTGGGGCTGGCGTGGCCGAGAAGGGCCTGAATATGGCGTAGACTTAAGCCTTTTTCAAGAAGATGGGTGGCAAAACTGTGGCGCAGGGAGTGGATGGAGACTTTTTTTTAATTCCGCATTCGGCAACCACGACCTTCATGGCTTTTTGAACACCACCCCGGTCCATGTGGGACTTTGCCTTTTGAATGGTTTCAAGTGATCCATTGGCATTGGGAAAAAGCAATTCAGGATGCCTGTGCCTTTTCCAGAGTTCTCGCAATCCGGTCAACGCAAGATCCGGCAGCGGCACCAGCCGGTCTTTATGACCTTTGCCCCTCCGGATATGAACAACCTTGCGTGCGGCATCAATATCACCTACCTGAAGGGACAGAGCCTCTGCCAGACGGAGCCCCATGGAATAGGTTGTCAGCAAAAATACCCGGTAACGCAGCTTCCGGGTAGCACCAATCAATCTTTCCACTTCTTCTATCGTAAGAACATCAGGAATAGTTTTAATTTTGGGTGGTTTAACGATATCCACCCAGTTCCATTCCTTATTTAAAACGAATTTCCAGAAATGCTGAAGACCAAGGCGGTCAATTTTTACCGTGCTCCATGAATGAGATTCAACCAGATCGGCAAAGTAGTTTTCAAATTGTTCCGGTTTGAGTTTGTCCGGGCAGCAGTCAAAATAATCCCTGACACGGCGAATGGATCTTGCGTAAGCCTCAATGGTCTTCTTTGCTTTGCCCTGGAGTTTCAGGGTCTTTAGCTGGTGTTCATAAAGTTTGTTAAAACGATTTACTTCAGATGGTTTCATGGTATACTCCTTAAATTAATAGAATTATAGATGCCCATTTGTCGGATACTCGCAGGAGTTATACACTGATTTGAATTTTTTTTTGCCGCGGGTAGCGGCTTCGTTCAACAAAACGCTGGAGCGGGACCAGGCTTACTGCGCGGCCTTTCGGGAGTGCCTGGTTCAGGAAATTTTAGCTTTTTATCGGGAGTTTTGGGGTTTAAAAGCCTGGCCCCTCAGCTCCCCGTTAACTTCAAGAAAATAAAAATGCCCCACACTGTTTCCCAAAAAGTACTTCTAAATACACCAATTGGAGCTTTGTCGTTCGAGGCAAAATGTAAAATTGGCAAGTTAGACGGTTCTACAATCACAGTTCATAATTGGGAGCCATCTATTCCAAATGGAATGTCTGTCGAAGGCTGTAATGTTATCGTTTTTAAGCATACAACTTCGGAGCCTCTTAAAGATTTTTGCTTCTCATGTGAATGGGTTGACCTCAATCTTAACGGTTATGGCAACTCTGGAGAAGCATTAGATGCTTGGGAATGGGAATATGATAAAAAAATCGTTTTGGTCGGAACCGAAGATTCTGAATGGCTAAATTCAAGATTAAATATTAAAAAAGAATATACGCCTGAAAATTACCCAATAACTATGGAAAACAATAGGATATCAATAAAAATTGATCAATTTAATGAAAAAAAGGAACTTACACTGCATTATGTAGTTGCATGGAACTCATTGCCAGAGCCCAAAGATAGTTCCTGCTGGTTTGCAGTAGATGTTCCTCATTCAAAAATACTTGAAATAATAAAATAAAAGTTAACCAGGCGCTCCACAAGGACCCGCAAACAGCGCGGGCCTGTGAGCTCAACGCTATCTTTCAATAGCCAAAAACTGAATAGAAGTCTTAGCCTCCATCTCAAAAGAGGTGTTTTTTATATGAATCATTTTTCCCATCCATTAAAATCAAAAATAGGAGCAAATAATGTTAGAAGCTATCATAAGATTTTTTGACATACACAAATGCGGATATTATCTCAGAGGAGAAGCTCAACCGGAGTTTAGTGGCATTAGTGATACTCTCGCCAAATTAAATGACTGGGCAAACAATGGTCGTGGACTCATTAACACTACATGCTATGAGGCAGACCCAGATAAAGATATCAGAAACACTTATTTTTGTGACTGGGCTAAAGATGAAGAAACCGGTGATGGAATATTGGTCTTATGGAATGAGGTCGCAAATGATAATGGTGTGATATATGGTCTT
>JBNKNP010000082.1:0-2444 GCA_050293905.1 Desulfobacteraceae bacterium
ACTGCGACAAGTCTTTTTGTTTTTTACTCAATTCTAAGCGGAATAAATCTTGATTATATTATTTTTACTTATACAGCTTCTTCTATCGTATCTACACTTTTTATTACTGCTGTCACCTTTTTCCTTTGTAGTTTTTATGGAATGGTGAGTAAGAAGGATTTAAAACCTTTGGGGCAGTTCGTGTCAATGGGGCTTACCGGCGCATTGATTGTCGGAATAACAAACTTGTTTTTTCGGATCAATATTGTAGAAACCATTCTCTCCGGTATTGGCGTCATTGTTTTTGCGGGATTTTCTTCTTATGATACCCAAAAGCTAAAAAATATCGCTGATGATTTTTCAGATTACGAGAAAGAGAGTACCATAAAAAAGAACGCCATTTTAGGTGCACTGACACTTTATCTTGATTTCGTTTGTCTTTTTTTAGATTTACTCCATTTCTTCGGCGAACGAAAGGAGGATTGAGCGCAAATCCGCGGGCAATAAATGGCAGCAATAAATGGGGTCAGAGTAAAATTAAATCTTCAAGCGGTTAAATAGTTTTTTCTTAACCGTTTTTTCCTTTCACGGACGGTGGCGGGAGAATGATAAAATCAGGCTGTGGCGCTTTCACTGTCTGGCGGGACAAATGCCATTTTACATAATCTTGCGCTATCGGATGGTGCATTCCTTAAAGCCTTTTAAAAATTTGGCGCTCCGTCGGATCAGCGGCCGATTATGTAATGCTGCAATTTAGCATGACAGGCAAGGGGTTAAAGCGGCTTCCTTAATTGTTATTTTATAGAATAAGCCTTGTCATGTGGGCCTATTGTAAGAAAAACAACGGTGTGATCCGGCAGGTCTTCACAAAAGCAAAAGTCACAGGCTTGGATATTGCGGCATTCTTCACAGACGACAAAAATGATACGGAAATTTCTATCGATTCTGATGCTCCGGCAGCCGATCAGATTGAGTTTACCTTTATGATCGCTTAGAAATTCGGTGTTATGATATGGGCCTTCCAGAACCCGGTCAATTTTGTTTTTCGCTGATTTTTTGACGGATGCATATTTGCGCAAATTTTTAACAAACAAATCTTCATAGACAGCCTGATAATCACTCACCCCAAACCTCTTCATGTGAATGCATTTTTATCTGGCCTTTGGCTTTTCTTTGAAGGATATCTTCCATATCCTGGTAAATCGGCATATCCGGATCAAGATAAAAGGTGCCGGGGGTTGCTTTTATTATCCTGGACAGTTCCTCGCGTATAATTCTTCTGATCAATGGTTCCAGGATATGACCGATTTCTTCAATCTGTTCCTGATTTTGATGAATCCGGCTCATTTTTTCTTCCTTTCTATTGCGACATTCTCTTTGTCTTCTTTTTAAGATTTTATGCAGTTTTTGTCCATCTTTTAGCATCATGCTTGAGCAATATCCCTTCAATGAGCTCTTTAATGACTTTTTTTTCATCCTGGTCCAGTTTTGAAACCGCTTCAAAATGATAACGCAGATCATCCGCCGGGCCTCTTTCTTGTTCAAACAGCAGGTCATCCGCATTAACATTTAAAGCCAATACAATTTTACGGAATACATCCAATGTGGGTTGAGATGTGCCTTTTTCATACCGTTTTAGTTGAGACACGTGGATGCCCAGCTTGTCAGCCATGACCTGTTGTGTAACTCCTTTATCTTTACGCAATATTGCCAACTTCTCCGGAAAACCCATAATCCCTCCAAAATGTATGTTTATTCCTGACTATAACACATACATTTTTTACGCTTGACAATAAGTATCATAATGGATACTAATTTAATATCATTATTTCTACTTGACAGGCTTTTTGTGGGAAAAATAGATAAAAAGAGGCCATCAACCTGGAACTTTGGCGAGTTGAAGTTGACGGCCTGACAAAATCAAGAGAGGCAAGCTCTTATGATCTGCTCTCTTTTTCTACCGTATCTCCCACTGAAATACAATACACATTGAAAGGAGGTGATCTAAAATGAAAACCAGCCTTGAGACCACTGATATCTTCCGTGGTGCCTTTTTTATCTGCATGGGCAACGACCTTGAACAGATCCGGTTCAACCACCGGCAGATCGCAAGCTTTATGTTCAAGGGTCCGGATCTGCACGAGCATGACAAAGATTATATCAACGGCCATGCCCTGGTAAATCCTTTGCAGTTAAAAGAAGCCTTAAACCGGCTGCGGGACATCCTGTTTAACAACATCAGAGAGAAAGAGACGAGATATGATAGAACAAGAGCGCATCGACCGTATAAAATCAATGGTGGATCTTAAAGCCCTGGCAGAATCCAAGGGCATCCGGTTAAAAAAGAACGGCAAAGGATACTTTGGTCTTTGCCCCTTCCACCACGACAAGAACCCTTCCCTGTCCATTACCCCATCTAAAAACGAATGGCACTGCTTTGGCTGCGGCAAAGGCGGTGACGCGAT
>JBNKNP010000083.1:0-3648 GCA_050293905.1 Desulfobacteraceae bacterium
AAATAGCTTCTTAAAGTAATGATGATTAAAAAGGATTTTGAGTAATTTTGACTTTAAAATCAACGGAAATCAGGCACCGAAGTCATTTTAGCTTGCTCAGGGTATTCTTAAGACGGCTCTCAATTTCTCTTTTATATTCAAAATAGTGACTGTACCCAATTCCTGCCGTGACAGCATTACCAATGGTTTTTTTTAGCAGATCCCCGCCAACGGAAACTTTACATTGATACTTATAGATGTTCGTCGGATGGATCTGGATATCAGTGCCCAGCATACCATCCTGCACACTTAATCGCAAAGAACCCTGATCCCCTCTCTGGATACAAATTTTATAGGTGCAGACGGGTTTGGAAAATTTTTCCTTGTCCAAATCCTTAAAAAAATTTTTTTGCCAATTTTCTCTTTCTTTGATCAGGTTATTTAAAAATTGATCCATATCGGGATCAGGCTCGGTTTCACCGCACATATCATACATTTCACTGGCAATACCATAAAAAATATTTGCAGTTTCAAGAGCACCGATGGAAGCAATATCTCGTATGAGATCATTCCGTGTTTTATATGAGGATGCATCTATCTTTGCGACCACTGCCTTGCTTTTTTTGATATGATTCCCTCCTGTGGCAATAAATTTTTCAATGGGAGATCCGCCGGGGGGAGACTCGCCGGCTTTTTCAACCAGTCCGTCCCCCAACCGGGTAAGCAGGTGTGTCTGCCGGCTGAAATACGCACATGCGGTGTTGCCCATTTCTAAAAGGGAAGGGTCATAACCACTGATGATATCGGTTCCCTTGACATCCCAGTTCCGTTTCATGTGCCTGGCATCATCGGGATACGGCAGCGTCTGGTCAAAGGCAAGGGTATCTTCTTTTTGGATCTTCTCCTGTTTTTTTTCTTCCAGCATATCCAGTGCATCCTCAAGCTGCGGAACCTTGTTTTTTTCCCCCTGGCCGATAATCTGAAAGGTTGTTTTCTCCTTTTTCAGTTTTTTTAATTCCTCCAGCTTTTCTTTATAGGTATCAATTTTTGGCTGAAATGCGATGGCTATCATAATTTCATTGATCGCATCCGAATACCGGAACAAATGCTGATAACTATAGGCCAGGTTTGCATAGATGGAACTGTCCGTCGGGTCGAGTATTTTTGCATATTCCAGGATAAGCGCGGCATGTTTGTAATCTTTGTTCATATTCAAAGCAAATCCAAGGTTGCTTAAATTGGAAGGACAATGAACTGCCATCAGAGATGCTTTGGCAAATGCCCATTTTGCAATAATAAAATCTCCTTTTAAACCGGCTTCAACACCGAAAATATAATACACTCCGGACCGGTTTAAGGCCTTGGACTGAATACTGGTGCCGATATCATTTTCACTATATCCCACAGCAGGGCATGGATCTCCTGTCATGGGCATGGGCAGGCTGTTCAGATGAAATTCTTTTTCAATCCCCACCGTAATGGTGGATAAGACGTGGTTTCCATGAATCGCGGCTACCTGGCTTTCCGCATCTTTTTCAATATTGTTGATCAGTATTTTTATCTCTTGAACAGAAGCGGTTTTGGCCAGTGTCTCCCGGTCGGCCCAACCAATGACAATAAAAAGGACACACATTGCAACGGGCAGTAAATATCTTTGATGCAAGCCATGACCAGCTGGCTGAAAATATGATTTTTGTTTCATTATGATCAACGCTTAATCCAGCCGTGTGACGATATAGTCCACGGCCTGGTCAATGCAAAGACGGATGGCACTTCCTATGGGAGTGTTGTTGTAAACTTCCAGATAGTATAATGGTGACATGCCGACATATTTGAGCATTTTGCTGCTCAGGTTGATATCGGTCGCTTTTCCTTCAACCGTGGTGGTGGCGATTACCCTGGAGGTTCTGGCATCCACAAGCTTCATATCAATGGCCACATGGGATTGATCGGCACTCCCGATAATGGTACCTGCCCCGCGCTGGTTGGGCTCAAAGTCGGTAACGGTTCCGTATATTAATATCTGTGCACCTTCAACCTCACCTAACGGAACTGCCGTGTCTTGACTGACTACCCCGGAGGCGCCAAGTTTCTGTTCTAAAAGAACATCCCTGAGTTCCTCTCTTTCAATCACGATAAACCGGTTGGTTCTGAACAGACTTGTCGTGAGCATGGCCTGCATTCCATGCCCCACATCATACCGGGTACGGTTTTCAAATCCCATGACGGCAATCCTGGGCTTGCCGCCGGTTGCCGATTCGGCCTGTGCCTGGGAAATCGTTGGGCCCTGCGTAACCACAACCGTGGCCGAAGGTCCGCAACCCATTAAAAAGATGAGAACAAGTGCAGCCTGGAAAAAGAAAACAGATCCTTTCATCTTTGCTCCTTTTACTTTGTATAATGGTAATAACTGGCCGGTATTTTTATGCTTAAGAACTTGACGGCTTCATCCACCATTTTCCGCAGGGCATCCTCAACAGGGGTGTTATGATACATGGAAAACCCTTTGGGAAGAGATCCTGCATTATAGGTATAGTCGGTCTGGGATGCACCAAATCCCATGCTGGTGGAGGATCCTTCCACAGTTGTTGCGGCAACAATTCTTGATGTCCTTGCATCCACCAGGCGAATTTCCATAGCTGTTTTGGCACTGTCCCAGGACAGGTCGGTATCCACTGTTTCTTCAGCATAGGGGACTCCGGCAAATTCTGAGATAACACTGGATACGATTCCGCCGATTTCGCCACCGGACTCTTTTGCCTCAAGCGTATTAATGGAACCGATCAGGAGAAGCTCGGCACCTTCAATGTCACCAAGGGGTACGGCCGTTTTTTCCCCTGCCCGGCTGGATTGTGAAAATTCCTGTTCCCAGGCGATTTCACTTATAGCCTGGCGCTCTAAGACGATAAACCTGTTTGAATTAAAAAGGCTGTTGATCATCATATCCCTTACTCCCCCGGCAACCGGGTCGGATACACTTTTCATATAAGGGGAAGTGGAGGTTTTCGGGAATGCAGGTGCCTTGGGCGGCGGCCCTGCCTGTTTACTGCCCACCTCATTGAGCCTCGCCTGGTAAAGCATCAGCTGGGCCTGGTAATCCATCATCTTTTGCTGGTAGGCCATCATTGCATTGGTATCGGGCATGGCTGCCTGGGCCTGGAGCATGACCCGGTTCATTTGCGCTTCATATCCGGCAGTATTATTGATAAATTGTGCAACCACTATTCTGGCTTTAGGTCCCAGCGCAGAAACTTTTTGAGCCTGAGTAACACTCGGACCCTGGGTATTCTTTGTTGACCCTGAAACACACCCGGCCAGCAGGATGAACAAAATACATATAAACATCGGCTTTGGAAAATGGACCATCCTAAAACTCCTTTTTAAATAAGCAAAGATTAATGCAAAACAGTGTACTTTTATTGATATTTATATTTTAAGTCAAGCAGATCGGATAAAAACCAACTTCGATGATCTTTAAAAAATTTAAAGAAAGAACCCAATGTAACATGACATCTTGCTCTATCTGTAAAATACATTGAGGATTTTCAGCACCATTTAGTGACGTTTGGTATTAAAGTGGAACCCATCCGTACTGATGAATATACGGGTTGCCGGTATACGTTTTTCCAAGATCCCGATGGATTACCCATTGAGATATATGATATACAA
>JBNKNP010000084.1:0-12880 GCA_050293905.1 Desulfobacteraceae bacterium
CCAGAATGCGCCGCTGACCATGTACAAGGAAGCCAATACAAAAAACAACCTGCCGGCCCAGGTGGATATTGCCTCGGTTCCCGGGGATGCCTATTCGTTTCTGTTCATGGCAAAGGGCGGGGGATCAGCCAATAAAACAGCCCTTTTCCAGATGACCAAGGCGGTGTTGAATTCCGAAGAAGGCCTGATTGATTTCATGCTTGAAAAGATGCGGGCCCTGGGCACGGCGGCCTGCCCGCCGTACCATATTGCCTTTGTGATCGGCGGCACTTCTGCTGAAACCAATTTAAAAGCAGTTAAACTGGCCTCTGCCAGATATCTGGATACACTTCCCACTACAGGCAGTGAAACCGGTCATGCATTCAGGGACATGGACCTGGAGGAAAAAGTCCTGGCTAAATCCTATGAACTGGGCCTTGGCGCGCAGTTCGGGGGAAAGCATTTTGCCCTTGATATCCGTGTTGTCCGTTTGCCCCGGCACGGGGCATCCTGTCCCATCGGCATCGGGGTCTCCTGTTCGGCTGACCGGCAGATCAAGGGAAAAATTACAAAGGATGGTATCTTTTTAGAACAGCTTGAAGAAAATCCAGCCCGGTTTCTGCCTCAAAAAGAACCTGAAATGAAGGACGCCGTCCCCATTGATCTGGACCGACCCATGGATGAGATAAGAGCGGAACTGTCCAAATACCCGGTGGCCACAAGACTTGCCCTGACCGGCAAAATTATCGTGGGAAGAGATATTGCCCATGCCAAGTTCATGGAACGGTTCCAGGCCGGCAACGGCCTGCCGGAATACCTGAAAAACCATATCATTTATTATGCAGGTCCTGCAAAGACACCGGACGGCCAGGCATCGGGATCATTCGGCCCCACCACAGCCGGACGGATGGATCCTTATGTTCCTGTGTTTCAGGAGCAGGGAGCATCCATGATTATGCTGGCCAAGGGAAACAGAACGCAGCAGGTCACGGATGCCTGCAAAAAATACGGCGGATTCTACCTGGGATCTCCGGGCGGCCCTGCTGCCCGGCTGGGAAAAGATTTCATCAAAAAGGTCGAGCTGGTTGAATATGAAGAATTGGGAATGGAAGCCGTCTATATGATCACCGTGGAAAAATTTCCGGCCTTTATCATCGTGGATGACAAAGGCAATGATTTCTACGCAGACCTGCTGTAAACCCGGGGAAGGGCAGATTAATTTCTGGTTTTATAAAAGTTCTGACGCCCGGCATAGGACTTTGCACGATCAATATAAATATCTGCCATGCGCTGGATCTCCTTTTGCATATCCGGATGGTCCTTGATCGATTTTTTGATTATGCCGGGTGAACCTGCCATTAGAGAATAGGGTGGTACGATGGTGTTTTCCAGAACAATGGTCCCCGCGGCAATGACCGAGCCTTTTCCAATGACGGCATGATTCATGACCACGGCGCCCATGCCGATCAGGCATTCATCTTCAATGGTGCAGCCATGGACAACGCAGCGGTGCCCGATGGTCACATCGTTTCCAATGGTTAACGGAACATCTTCATCAGTATGGCAGACGCACAGATCCTGGATATTGGTTCTGTCACCAATGGTGATGGTATCTGTATCGCCCCTGATGATTGATCCGAACCAGACAGAGGATTCCCTGCCGATGCTGACATCACCGATGACTTCGGCAGACGGTGCAATATAAACGGATTGATGCATCTGCGGATGCAGGTCTTTATAGGCATAAATTGCCATGGTCTTTTTTCCTTTTAAAAAATTAAGTTTATTGCTTTATGTGTTTCAGGCCGTTGCTTCTGACAGCTGTATCTTAAAAAGTATAAATTAAACGGGTCCGAAGATCAGTTGCATCGTTAGAATCGTTTTCATAGTCAAGTATGCTGTAGTCGGCGGAAATGCTGACTCCTTTTAATGCTCCGTTGAAGTTATACGCCAGGTTAAACGTATACTCTTCAAGATCAGTATTCGCAGCAGGGTTATCAAAATTTGTATACCTGAATTTACCTGAAACACCCTGATAAGTAGAAGCAATACCAATTTGATAAGCATCGGTACCAGGCTCAAATGCCGGGGCGCCGGCTGTTTTTGTCGTGGATGTGTAATTATAGTACGCGCCTTGTCCCACACCTCTGAACACCCTTGTCTCACCGACACCCCCGCTGGCTGAGGTGTAACCGGCAAACAGATCAATAATCCCGTACGTTAACCCTGCTTTGAAACCAAACAGATCATTATCATTATTTGCTGTCTGATCCCAGTCCGTATAATAGTATTGAGCTGCAATAAAGGGTTTCAATTCCAACGGGAGTGTATATTTCGCATCCATGAAAATTGCCCAAAGCCCGTTAACATCATCCACGTTGACATACTGGGCTTGTAAATCCAAACCGTTTATGGAAGAATTGCTTAAATAAACCAGAATCATTCCATCGTCACCGATATCGACAAAGGTACCGGGGTCTCCGTCCCCGTTGTTTTCAAACCTGACAAACGGGTTGTCCCCGTAGCTGGATCTGTCAGTTCTGGTTCCATACTTCCTGGCCCACCCGACTGAAATCTGTGTATCAAGAAGATCTTGGTTTGTTATAAAATACGCTTCAAATGCCTCTTTAATTAACCGGCTGCCCGATCCGCTCAGCAAGGGAAGATTCACAAATTGCCGGCCGCCCTTTACTGTTGTATTCATAATTTTATACTGAAGATAAGCTTCCGACAATACCGCACCTTCTGCATCCATACTGCCGGCGGTTCTATTGTCATCATCATCTTTATGGGCAATGGCCGAGACCTGGATGTTTGTTCCCAGCTGAAGTCCGAGAAAATCAGCAGTTACGTATTTTAGATTGCCGCCGTATGCCCAGATAGAACTGTCATTTTTCCCGGCGCCATCAAACGTCTGAGAAAAATAATATGATTTCAACGTTCCACTTACATCTCCATTCTTGAAAGCATCAGGAAGGGTTGCAACAGATTCATCGGCGATTGCCGAAGCCAAGTATCCTGAAAAAAGAAGTGTGGACACCAGGGTCATAATAAACATTTTTTTCATCTGTTTTACTCCTTTTTTAACGTCCCAGGTGAGGGCTTGTTTCTTTCTATGTTCATGGAATTAAGCGGCATTTGCTGAATTTTTGTATTTTTATTGACAAAAAGCAAGTGCCGTCCTAATGTTCGGTTTCAATAACGCCGTGCTTCATGGAGATTTTTTCAAACATGACGACAATGCCGGCGCCGATGCCGTACACAATATCAATATTGGCATTCATATCAGCAGATGAGTCAAAGAACAGATGAAGATCGGATTCCATATTGTCTTCAGGCTTCCAGTAGCAGATAAGCATGGGCAGTCTGGGTAAAGGATGGAGGACAAGCGATATATCAGATTCATAATGGTTCTTTGTTTTTTTCCCGTTAAAAATCAGGATCAGATCTTCAAAAAAACCGGTATATTTATCAGCAATCTGCTTTAAGGATTTTTCAGATCGCTGAACAAAGAGAGCGTTTTTCTCCCGTCCGCCTTCAAGTTCCCTGAACGGTACCCAGTTGCCGGTAAGCGGCACCCCTTTGCAGTGAAGGACATAGTTTAAAACAGGTCCGGCGATCCAGGGGTTGATATGGATGTCTGAAAACATCCGGCCTGATGAATCAATTGAAAACGGTTTTCCGAAAATCCGGATGGTCAGCCTTCCATTTGCATATTGCCCTCCCACCTGATCAGCTGCCTGCTCAAGATCACGGGACAGGATCTGATGTTTCAGGTCTTGTAACAACGCATCTGTTGATTCATCCATTGATGTTTTTTTCTTCCCAGGCACATTGTGTTTTGCAAGAATATCCGCGTCCAGGTGCGGGCATAATTCCAGAGACTTTTGTCCTAAAAAAACCTTTGATGCAAATGCAAGACAGGTCTGCTCATTGCATTTTCTGCAATTGGATTTATCCAGCAGCTTGAAGACTTCCATGGCATTGGCAAATGGGGACATGTGACCTCCTTTAATGACGGCACTTCTCTGTCATAAAAAACTGCCTGAATAGAACCATGTGCGTGATCAGCCTTTGCGGGCAATCAGGACATCTTTTTGATCAATGATATGATCTTTATTGAGATCAGCGTCAAACGGCAGTTCATTGATTGGGAAAAATAATCCGGTCAGCAGCTTTCCACTGCCTGTTTTATAAAACGGAAACTGCAATACCGGTTTTTTATTTCCATATCGCATATTGATCAGAATAGCTTTGTCTTCTTTGGATTTGAAAATCGGGTATGAACCCTTCACATCTGCCAGGGTAACCTGTGTTTTTGTCACCCAGACCTTATAGTGATAAAATAATTGTTCTGCATTATTATCCCCTGGTTTAAAAATCATGCCTGGCCAGTTTTCCGGGGGATGTTCGTTTTCAATAATAGTTTTGAGTACCTGTTTGGATTGCCGGACCTCAGCTTTGTTGAAAAAACCGGCATCCATCCGGGTCATCTGAATCAGTATTTCATCAAAAAAACCCGTGTGGTAATGCATGGATAAAAAAAATACACTGCCGTAAACAAGGGTGGACAGGATAATCAGGGTTATAGCAAATCTTTTGAGCATCTTGGCATGTTCCTTAAACGGAGTATGGGTTGATAAATCAGGATACTTCAATTAAATGATTCTATAATCAAAAGCATAAGCCCCTGTCAAGTTGAATGAATTAAAACAGCAGTCCAATAAAAAATTGTGTCCGGTTACGATTTGGTGTATCGTTTATCTTTATTATCAGAACATTCTAACGGATCCGGCCGGAGAGAATCATGCAGACAAGAATAGAACGCGACACCATGGGAGAAATAAGGGTTCCGGTGGATAAATACTGGGGAGCCCAGACCCAGCGCTCCCTGGAAAATTTTAAGATCGGTCATCACAGAATGCCTGTTGCGGTTATTCGGGCACTGGGAGTGTTAAAAAAAGCGGCAGCCATTGCCAATTGTGAGTTTAACAGATTGCCGGAGGAAAAAAAACAGATCATTGTTAAGGTCTGTGATGAAATTATCCAGGGGAAACTGGATGACCATTTTCCCCTGAAAGTGTGGCAGACCGGGTCCGGTACACAGACCAATATGAATGTGAATGAAGTAATTGCCAACCGGGCCCATGTCCTTTTGGGAAATACCCTGGGAAAAGGAGAACGACTGATTCATCCCAATGATGATGTCAATCAATCCCAGTCCTCCAACGACACCTTCCCGGCTGCCATGAATATTGCTGCTGTCTGCCTGCTCAGCCGGGAAACCCTGAAGAAGATCAGTGGATTGCACCATGCCCTTTTGGCCAAAGCAAAGGAATGGAAAAAAATTGTCAAAATCGGCCGGACCCATTTAATGGATGCCACCCCGCTGACACTTGGCCAGGAATTTTCAGGATATGCATCAATGATGGATCATGGTATCCGGGCACTGGAAAACACCTTACCCCATCTGTATGAGCTGGCATTGGGGGGAACGGCCGTGGGAACAGGATTGAATGCACCAGAAGGATTTGGTGAAAAGGCTGCGGAAATTATCGCTGATCTGACCGGTTATCCATTTATCAGCGCCCCTAATAAATTTGAAGCCCTGGCAGCACACGATGCCCTGGTATCTGCCCATGGCGCCTTGAAAACACTTGCAGTCAGCCTGATGAAAATTGCAAATGACATACGGCTGCTTGGATCCGGCCCCCGGTGCGGAATTGGTGAATTGATACTGCCGGCAAATGAACCCGGATCATCCATCATGCCCGGAAAAGTAAATCCGACCCAGACGGAAGCGTTGACTATGGTCTGCAGCCAGGTCATGGGAAATGATGTTGCCATCAATATCGGCGGGGCCAACGGCCATTTTGAACTCAATGTATTTAAACCATTGATTATTTATAATTTTCTGGAGTCGGCAGAATTGCTGGCAGACGGCGTTCATTCTTTTAAATGCAATTGTGTGGACGGCCTTAAGGCTGACAAAGACCGGATTGATATGCACCTGAAAGAATCCCTCATGCTTGTCACCGCCTTAAATCCTCATATTGGTTATGATAATGCAGCCCGGATTGCAAAAAAAGCATTTAACGAAAATCTCACCTTAAAAGAAGCGGCCCTGAGACTAAACCTGGTCAAAGAAAAGGACTTCTATCAATGGGTGGATCCTGCCGACATGATTTAGCTCGGGTTAAAAGCTGCTGCTTATGAATACATGCAGGCTTTGTCTTCCCGGCTTTTTTTTGTTTCCTTCTGATAGCACTCAACGGTTTCTGCATGACCGTCACTTTTATTGTCGCACTCGGTCATTTTGGATACCAGTTCTTTTTGTTTGATTGCATCACAGTAATTGTCTGAATTATTGTCTGATTTTTCCATCATATCCCTCCCGGTTTCTGGTCCTTGCCACATTCCTTTGGTTTTCGTAAGGTGTTTTTATAACGCCTTTGAATGTTTGGCTTAACTTACAATAAATGTTACAACCGCTTTTTTAATTGTCAATAGTTGCCTTGATAAAAAAAAAAGCATATAGTTGAAAAAAAAATTCAAAAGGAGAACTATATTCCATGGAACATTCTGTGACCGTGTTTGAGCCGTATCCGTTTAAAATCGGCCAGAAAATAAATATCAAAGGTTCCCGCAGGGCCGGTGACTGGGAAGTGATTGAGATAACAGACGCAAAGGTAACCCTTCGATGTCCGATTTCAAAAAAAGAACTGACCTGGGATCGATTCTGTTATTTTGTTGAAGATAAACAGATGAAATGGCCTTCAGATTAACCCTTCTTCAGCCGGAATCCTGCGGCAGGACAGAGGAAACAACATGCATCTCATTCTCATGATGGCCGTCACTGTGGACGGAAAGATTGCAAGGGACCCGATGGAGCTGGTTAACTGGACCGGTAAAGCAGATAAACGATATTTTGTTTCAATGACAAAAAAAGCCGGTGTCATGATCATGGGCTCCAGGACCTTTGACACCATCGGCAAAGTGCTTCCGGGCAGAAAAAGCATTGTCCTGACAAAGAATAAAAACAGAAAGAGTGATCATGAAGATCTTGAATTTACCGATCAATCCCCGCGCAGAATTTTAGCTGATCTTGAGGAAAGGGGATATGATCAGGCCACGCTGATCGGCGGAGCAATCATCAATACCATGTTCATGGAACAAGGTCTGATAGATGAAGTCCACTTAACCATGGTGCCGCTTTTTTTTGGTAAAGGGATTTCATTGTTTAACAGGGAGCTGGATGTAAAATTGCAGTTACGGGACCAGCAGATCATTGAAAAAGACTGCCTGCTCCTTAAATACCGGGTGATTCATTAGAAAAGTGCAGAAAAAAAAGAAAAATATTTTTATCCGGCTGCTGGCCTGGATTGCCCGGCAGAATAAAAAAGAAATTAAAAACAGCGGTTTATGCCGGTCCTGACGGCCTAAAAGATAATCTTACCGGTCAGGTGACAATAATTCATCAAAAAAATAAAAAAAGAGAAGCATTATGAGTGCACAGGTTAAAGCATTATTACAGAAAATTAATTTTATTGAAACAGATATGGAACTCCACAAACAGATCCTTTGTTCCATTCCATCCAAAGATAAGGACCAGATGGAGACTGTTATTGAAAAGATCGCAGAACAAAAAAAACAGATCGATGCGTTAAGGGAAAAAATCAAAGAGATTGACGAGGATGAATACAATAAGATTATCGCCATTGAACAGGCTGTCCGGTCTTTCAAACAGATCGCGGCGGATCAGGAATTTGTATCGGTCCGGACCTTGAACGAGACCGGTCAATGTTTTATCACACTCAATGATGATACCCGGATTGACTGCCTGGTGGCTGCACAACAGGAAAACGGCCACTGGACTGTTCTGACCCTGGATGGAGAAACAAAACAATACCCAGGCGGTCTGGTCAAATAAGAAATAAAGGAAAATCATATTGAAAAAATATATCCTAGGGACGGCTCTTATTGTTATAGCAGGTTTTTTTACCATTGCAGCCACAGGACAGCCCCGCACTACATCGCCCTCTGACGCGGAATCCAGTGGCAAACCTTTTGAAATTGAACGGTTTATCTCCCCGGAGGTTTGTTCGGACTGCCATGTGGATATTTCAGAACAATGGCAAAATTCCATGCACAATCTTTCCCATGCTGATCCCATCTACATGGATCTGGCCACCTATCTTCGCAAGGGGCTGGTTGACAAAGGAGAGATTGCTGAAGCCGAATCCTGTGTAAAGTGTCACACCCCGGTGGGGTATGTGTCCGGATTTCCAACAAAGTTATCCGACGACCTGAGCAGGACAGCCGAAATCGCCACCCAGGGGATCCAATGTGATTATTGTCATAGTGCACATGCCCTCAAAAAACACTACAACAACGGAATCATGTTAAAGCCGGGTCATGGAGAAGATGACCCCGGTGTGAAGTACGGCCCTTTTGATGATGCTGAGCCTGATTTTCATGAAGCACGGTATTCCAGGCTTCATACCGAAGCCACTATCTGCGGCACCTGCCACGATGTAAAACATGTGGCCTTTGGAACCGATTTGGAAACCACTTATACGGAATGGAAAAACAGCCCCTATAATGACAAAGATCCGGAAAAAAGAATTACCTGCCAGGGATGTCATATGTACCAGCGGCCCGGAATTCCAGCCACCGGTTCATCACCCCGGCCGGAAAATCCCGGCAGCGCAACAGATTACAGTGTTAAAAGACCTCATATATTTACCCACTATTTTGTCGGTGGCAATGCAGTGGTTCCAAAAGTTTCCGGTGACCGGCAAAAAAGTGTCATGGCCCGGGAACGGCTTAAGCACGCGGCCACGGTTTCTATTCTTTCCCCCAGGACAAATTCAAACAAAAAAAATTCAGGGAAAATCCAGGTGTCGGTGACCAATACAGGGGCCGGCCACTGTATTCCCACGGGACTGGGTGATCTCAGGCAGGTTTGGCTTGAAATCATAGTAAAAGACAAAGAGAACAACACCGGGTATGCCACGGGCCTTCTGGATAAAAACGGGGATTTGTCCGATGATGCACTGCTTTTTCATACTGTTTTTGGTGATGAAAACAATTCCCCTGTGGCCAATGTTGCCAAGGCAAGAACGATTTTAAAAGATACAAGACTAAAGGCAAAACAGACAGTCACCCACACCATAGATCTTGAGAAAATGCCTGGAAAAGGCACTGTGGTGACAGCGCGGCTCCTGTACCGCAGTGCACCGGCAAAATTGTTAAAAAAGATTGGGGCAACGGCTGTTACACAGCTGCCGGTGATAGAAATGGCCAGGGCTGAAAAACGTTTCTAAAAAGGCCAGAAATGATTGTCTTCCCAGATGACGTCCATGAGGGAGGCTTCAAGGGCCAGCAGTTTTCCAAATGGGTCTTTTCCCAGTCTGACAGGCTTTGGTAAAGCTTTTTCTCTTCCGGATCCGTGGCTTCTTTTGCCCGGTCTGCATAAATTTTTACTGATTTTTCTTCAAAACCAATGGCTGCGGTGATGGCTGTGGCTTCAAACCCGGCAGCATTGATTCTGTCTTTTAAATCCTGATCAAGAATATCCGGAGCAGATACGGCCCTGCCGTCATTTTCAAACCCGCCTGCCATGAATTTTCCGTCGGCCATATAGGCTTTAAATTGTTTTTCCAACATGTCCATATGGATCTGCTCTTCATCGGCAAGGTCGGAAAAAAATGACTTTACCTTTGCATCGTCTGCATGATTCATGGCGGTTTCATAGAGACTTTTTCCTTTTCGTTCCATGAGCAAAGCGTGTTTTAAAATGGTCAGTGTGTTTGATTTTTCCATGGGGTCTCCTGTATTTACAAAAACTGTTCAGCCCGTTCAAGCAAGTCATTGATACAATCCACATACATTTTATTCTGGCAGGGTTTGGACAAGTGATCCAAATGGGAATCTTTTTTCTTTAACGTTCTGATGGATTCAAGGAATTCAAAATTTCCGGACATAAAGAGTATGGGCACAACAGAATTGGTTTTCCTGATGTGATGATAAACGTCCATCCCGTTAATTATTCCTTTTAAAATGTAATCCAGGCTGACAAAATCATATGTGTTCCGGTCAAACAGGTCCATAGCGCCCTGGCCCGTATCAGCAATATCCACTGTATGAAAACAAGGCTCCTGGGTCAGAACCTTGTATTGTATTTCCGACAGGGCGGTCTCATCTTCGACCAAAAGGATATGTTTCCCGGTATGGGGGATTCCTTTCCGGATCTGTCTTTTTTCCTGTTCGGTGAGTTCCTTTTTTATAACCGGCAGCCGGAGTGTGATTTTCGTGCCGATTTTTAATTCTGACTTAATGCAGATACTGCCGTTGTGCAGTTCAATATATTTTTTTACATTAGACAGGCCGTAACCGGTACCCTTGATGTCGGTTTTATATGATCCGGTTGTATCCCGGCTTCCCTTTAAAGTGAATGCCGGATCATAGACGTGCTTTAAATGCTTGGCCGGAATCCCGCATCCGTTATCTTCAATTTCAAAACAGATATTGGGGTGACAATAGTAAATATGAATGCGAATGACAGGATGCCGGGTTAAACTAGTGGCATGGACGGCATTCTGGAGAATGTTGACAAAGGCATGCTCAATCATGCCCGGATCTGCAAGGATTTCGCAGTCGCCGACCTCATTTTTTACGATCAGTTCTGTTTGTTCAAGATCTTTTTTCAGCAGGTTGAGAACAAGATTGATTTTTTTATTAATTGAAAAGAACTGCTGTCTGGGCTCCTGGTCTTTTGCAAAGGCAACCAGGTTCCGGGTCAAATTTTTTCCCCGGATGGTCTGGTCGATAATGGAAGAAAATGCCTTCCTGGTTTCAGGGGCCTCACAGGAAAACAAAGAGAGTTCGGCATTGCCCATAATAATGCTGAGAACATTGTTGAAATCATGGGCCATCTTACCGGCAATCTGCCCGACCAGGGCCAGTTTTTCATGTTCCGCCACCATTTTCCAGGCCGCTAGTTTTTCTTTTTCCGCCTGCTTTTGCTGTGTGATGTCAATGACCACGGTCCGGTATTGTACACCATTGCCCTGCCTGTCCGGTACGGCTTTACTTTCCAACTGCACGTCAAGACAGGTGTTGTCCTTTTTTTTCAGGCGCAGTTCACACAGTTGTACCATGTTTAAATCTGACATGGCATCCAGATGCCGGTAGTACATCTCCCGGTCCTCACGGGCAATCCAGTCGGACAGGGGCTGATTTATCAAACCGCTTCTTTCCACCATTACCATATCTGCAAAGGTCAGGTTGGCTTTAAGGATCACGCCTTTGGGTGTGGTGGATAGATAGCCCACCGGTGCGGAATCATAAAGCTCCGTGAAATTTATCTGGGCTTCCATTAGCGCCTGCCGGGACCGGTGCAGTTTTTCGATCTGTTTTTCCAGTTCAATCTGGAAAGTTTGAAGTTCCTGGATGAGTGTCAAGGGATCTTCAGCATGCACAGGGAGTGGGATGCCGGGCAGGATCTGGAGTAATTCTTCAGCCTGCATGCGCAGCAGATTGAATTTGTCCTGGGCGGTGTGATTATGTTCCATAAGCCCCCCTTTTTGGATCATCGGTTCAGCAGGCTGGAAAACCAAGGAAGAGTCTGATAGGAGACGTCGTGTGGGTGGCCCGTATCAACATCAGCAGAACAAAAAATACCTGCTCCTTAATTAGTATGTCGGTTTTGAAAAAATTGCAACCGGCTTTTTAATAAAACTGCAGGTTGTGATTATTACTGATTGCACAAAAAAAACAGATCCAGCATAATGGCACAATGACAATGTTGGAAATCATACTCATAGCCGCAGGTCTGGCAATGGATGCATCGGCAGTTTCCCTTGCCGCAGCAGCTGCCGGATTTGCATCCAACGGCCGTGCAGTTTTCAGGCTGGCCTTCCATTTCGGGCTGTTTCAGTTTTTAATGCCGGTGATCGGCTGGTTCATGGGGATCAGTTTTGTTTCGTATTTTAAGGCGGTAGATCACTGGGTTGCTTTTCTCCTGCTGGCTTTTGTAGGGGGGAGAATGATATTTGAGGGCCTGAACCCCAAAGCTGAAGAGCAGAAAAAAGATCCGTCCAGGGGGATGACCATGGTCATGCTCAGTGTGGCAACATCCATTGATGCCCTTGCGGTTGGATTAAGTCTGGCCATGCTGGAGGTTGATATCTGGTATCCCAGCATCATGATCGGCGTGATCACGACCGGCATGTCCTATCTGGCCATAAAAATCGGCACCCGCCTGGGAGTGCTGTTCGGCAGCCGTATGGAAATGATCGGGGGAATGGTATTAATCACCATCGGGTTGAAAATATTTTTTTCCCATGCATAAGCTGAGCCTGTAAAGCCCTTGAAAAAAGTGATCCAGCCCTTACTATTGAATAATAAATGAATGAACTGTTAATCGTTCCTGAACAAAGTTCGTTTCATCCAAAAATCATTGATGAATAAAAGGAGATATCCCATGGCGACGACTAAATTAAGAGGAAACCCGGTAAAACTGGCAGGCGATTTCCCATCACCCGGGACATTAATCAGTACTCTGACAGCAGTGAAACAGGATTTGTCGGACCTGCATCTTGACGACTATAAAGGCATGAAAAAAATTTTAAATATTTTCCCCAGCATTGATACGGAGATCTGCGCTACGTCAGTGAGAACATTTAACCAGCAGGCATCCGAGCTGGGAAATACCCAGGTGATCTGCCTGTCTTTTGATCTGCCGTTTGCCCATAAACGGTTTTGCGGAGCAGAAGGCATAGATCATGTGGTTACCGGATCGCTGTTCAGAAATTGTGATTTTGCAAGCTCGGTGGGGGTGCTGATGGAAGACGGCCCTTTAAAAGGCCTGACCGCGAGAGCAGTGCTTGTTCTTGAT
>JBNKNP010000085.1:0-4708 GCA_050293905.1 Desulfobacteraceae bacterium
CCGGACATATTCATACACCTGGGAAATGGCTTTTTTTGCCGAGGCCCACTGGTCTTTGCGTTTGGTATCCATAAGAATCTTGGTGTGCATGCAGCCGGACCCGCAGTGACCGTAGGCTGTCATAACAATATCATTCGCCTCTGCAATCTCATGGATTTTGCCTGCCATTTCCGCCATTTTGGAATAAGGCACGGCCATGTCATCGGCCAGTGCCGTACTGGCAAGATTTTCATCATATTTGGACAGGGCAGGGAAGAGTTTTTTACGGCCAAGAAAAATTTTGGCTCTTTCCTTGGGATCATAGCTGTAGACAATATCTTCGCCGTTATGCTGCTCACATATTTTTTTCATCTTCAGGATTTCATAGTCCACGGCTTCTTTCACCATGCCGTCCGCCTCAAAAATCAAGGCGGCTGCCACCTCTTTAAGACCCAGGTCCATGGTTTTGTTCACCGCTTTAATGGCAACCGAGTCCACCAGTTCCAGCATGGACGGAATCGCTCCGGATGCCATGATCGAGCCGATGGCTTCTCCGGCATCTTTAAGGGAATTGAAATTGGAGATGCCCATGCAGCGGAATTCAGGAATGGGAACAAAACTTAAAGTGGCTTCAACCACCACGCCAAGGGTCCCTTCCGAGCCGACCATGAGTTTGTGAAGCTGGTACCCGGATGCTTCAACCCGGGTATGGGCACCCAGGCTGACCAGTTCGCCCGTGGGCAGAACTACTTTCATGCCAAGAACCGCATCCCGTGTGGCCCCGTATTTTACAGAGCGTACACCCGAAGCATTATTGGCAATTTCACCGCCGATGGTGGCAATCCTGCTGGAGGCAGGCGTGGGCGGGTAAAAAACACCGTATTTTTTTAAGGCAAGGTTAAGATCATCATCCACCACACCCGGCTGGACCCTGCAGTAGACATCTTTTAGGTTGATTTCAAGGATCTTGTTCATGCCTTTTGTATCAAGGATAATGCCGCCGTGGATGGGAACGGTCTGGCCGCACATGCCTGACCCGCCGCCCCTTGGGGTCACCGGGATGACATTTTCATTGGCATAGGCCATTATCTTTTGAACCTGTTCTGCTGTCCGGGGGCGGACAACTGCCCAGGGCATGGCATGGTGTACCGAAGAGTCTGATCCATAGACATACAGATCCGAAGGGTCTGTTTTGACATTGTTTTCTCCCACAATGTCTTTCAATTTTGCTTCATCAATTTGTTTCATAAATGCCTTCCTTTGAATCGGATGAATCGGTATTATCTCTATGTGAACATTGTTATTTGTTTAAAAAATGATATTTTCATAATATGGGTAAAATTTCAATCTTATTTGATATGATTATATATTTCAGGTCTTTTTTAAGTTAATATTATATTTAAGTATAATTAATAATTGTTTAATAATACTTAAATTTAACGGCTTGTCAACAGCTTTTTATACCCGTATCAAAAGCCGGGGTAATCGTATGTAAATAATGGAATGGGGGGGTGTTTTCTGTAATCCGGGATGGGGAAATTACGTCTGAGCTGATCCCAGGTCTTACATGCTCTAAATTCCGTTCCGCTTAAGGAAAAAAACTCGCTGCGCTCAAACAGTTTTTCCTTTGAGCGCTCCACTGCATCAAGAGCTTGTACAGCCCTGTCATCCAACGCTCAGCCCGCAATCTCCCCATCCCTCCTGCACAGCCCCCCAGCCTCTGCATTTGCCCGGTTAATTTCCTGACAATATGTTGATTCCTTTGAATTTAGATGGTAGAAATTTAACAAATATTTTCATTGTATTCAGAATATGGATTGAAAATCAGCTCAGTCTTGACCGCTCAACATAACGTTGGCCTTTGACACGGCGGAGCAATAGGACAAAACACCATGTTGTTAACAACAAAAGATGCCATAAGGAACAGACGAAGTATTCGTCACTTCAAGCCTGATCAAGTTCCTGATGAATGTATTGAAGAATTGTTGGAGTCTGCAAGACTGGCACCATCAGGTTGTAACGCTCAACCATGGCGTTTCAAAATTATAAAACAACCGGAAATAAAGCTTCAACTGGCACGGGCAGCTTATGATCAGATGTTCATCGCTGAGGCTCCCGTCGTGATTATCTGCTGTGCGGATATTAAAGGCTATCTTGATGGATCTGTTTCCGGCGTACATGATCTTGAAAAAATAAAAGCGGTTGAGGATAAGATTGTAAAAATTCTTACCAAAAGAATAGAACAAACGAGATCTTATACTCTTGATCAAATAGGGCCTCAAATTGCAGCAAATGTTGCTATAGCCATTGAGCACATGGCCTTAAGAGCATTGGACTTCGGATTGGGTTCCTGTTGGATAAGACTCATTAAAGCTGAAATGATAAACAACTTATTTGGGTGGGATGACGATATTTTCGTTGTTGCTTTGTTGCCAATTGGTTATCCGGCAGAGTCACCTGAACCAAGAAAAAGATTGCCGCTTAATAGCCTCCTAATCAAATAGGGGATAGCACCATGATAATGGGAAAAAAAATATATGAAAGAGAAAATAAAATACACTGATGAATCTATTGGCAAGGTTCGAGTCATTTCCGACTTTCTTCCTTCACCTGAAGAACTTGCTTTGAAAGACGAAACTGTTAAAGTCACAATTGCCTTGAGCAAAACAAGCATTGATTTTTTCAAAAAGGAAGCGAAGAAATATAATACCCAGTATCAAAAAATGATTCGAAGGCTTTTAGATGAATACTCAGCTCATCACCCATAACAAGCGTGGAACTTGACCAGGCAAAACAACGTGTCCGGCAAGTTACCCGCACGTTCACTGTTAAAAAAGAGTTGTCTGATATACCTCGTGAGGCTCTTTTTTTAGTTGATCACAAGGGATATGGCAGGATACAAAACATATTTCCCAAACGTCAATATTATCTATACCATAACCCGAGTGGAACAAAATTTAGACTCTGTAAGCGCTGAAATCAGCTCAGACGCAACTTTTCCATCCCGGTAATCCCCTTGCCAACCCGCAGGAGAGAGGTTATACTTGCCGGAACGCAGATCATGGTTATTTCTTAATAAAGACAGTCCGAATGGATAAATTTTGATGGAACCATCTGAATGGAATAATTGACGCTAACAGCATTACAAAGGACGGTATAATGACCTATTCAGTCACCTTTCTTCCTTATGATACCCGAGTGGAAGTTGAAAAAAATCAGAGCCTGATCCGGACCGCCATGGAAGCCGGTGTTCACATTAACGCATCCTGCGGCGGCAGCGGTGTGTGCGGCAAATGCCGGGTATTGATTGAGAAAGGACAGGTAGAGGGAGGTGTTTCAGAACATCTGTCAGACGAAGACAAAGAAAAAGGCTATCGCCTGGCCTGCCTGAGTACCGTGGTGTCCGATCTCGTCATCCGGGTTCCGGTGGAATCCCAGATGGATGCCGGCCGGTTGAACATAGAAGCCACAGGACGTCATATGGCAAAGGCCACATATTCAAATGTGGATGATCTGAGGCAGGATGGCCTGTTTATTCCGCCGGTGGAAAAAATATATCTTGAACTTGATCCGGCAGTGGAAGGGGATAACCAGGCCGATGTCATGCGGATTATCAACCATTTAAGATTGAGCCATGATGAACACCGCCTGACCATGGATCTGAATCTGATCAGAAAAATACCCGACATCATCAGGGAAGGTGATTTCAAGGTCACGGCAACCATTGTCCGGCCGGTGAGAAAAGACGGTAAAAATGAAATCGTCAATATTGAACCCTTTGATACCACGCAGCGAAATTTCGGGATTGCCGTGGATATCGGCACCACCACCGTCTACGGCATGGTCATCGATCTTCAAACCGGCGCAGTCCCGGCCCAGTATGGTGATTTCAACAGCCAGATCAGTTATGGCGAGGATGTGATTTCCAGGATTATTTTTGCAGAAAAGGAAGACGGGCTTGAGATCATTCATCAAAAAGTGGTGGAAACCATCAATAAAATTATTGATAAAATATTAAAGAAAGCCCAGGTCGGGAAACAGGAGGTGACCACCATTACCCTGGCCGGCAATTCCACCATGACCCAGCTGCTGTTAAAAATAAATCCGAGTTATATCCGTAAGTCCCCCTATGTACCGGCATCCATCCTCTACCCGCCGTTTCATGCTTCTGAGATCGGCATTGATCTGGCAGATCATACGATTGCAATGATTTATCCGGGCGTCTCAAGCTACGTGGGCGGGGATATTATTGCCGGTGTCATGGCCGCGGGCATGTACCGGAGTGAGGAATTGACCCTGTACATGGATATCGGCACCAATGCGGAAATCGTGATCGGCCATAAAGACTGGATGGTCTGTACGGCAGCCTCTGCCGGTCCTGCCTTTGAAGGCGGAGGGGTGAAATTCGGCATGCGCGCAGTCAAAGGCGCCATTGAAGATGTTTCCATCAATCCGGATACCTATGAACCCATGATTGTTACCGTGGGCGATAAAAAGGCAAAGGGAATCTGCGGTTCCGGTCTGATTACCCTGGCAGCAAGGCTGCTTGAAACCGGCCTTATTGATTCCAGAGGAAAATTCAACCAGTCTTTGGATACCCAGCGGATCAGGCAGACCGATGATGTCTGGGAATATGTCCTGGTGTATGAAAAGGATGCCGGAATCGACCGGGACATCGCCATTACGGAAACCGACCTGGATAACCTGATCCGGGCCAAAGGCGCGATGT
>JBNKNP010000086.1:0-5336 GCA_050293905.1 Desulfobacteraceae bacterium
ACAGAACCCTTTTACGTGAACACCCGGCTTAAGCCCTGGGTAACTCAACAACTGCCCAGAAAAGCCGGTGTCAGCTCCTTCGGCCTGGGAGGCAGCAACGCCCACACGGTTCTGGAAGAATATATCCCTGTGTTTGAGCCAAGGGGATCGGGATGGCAGTTGATTCCTGTTTCCGCCAAAACACCTGCAGCGCTTGCTGCAATGATGAATAATCTTAAGTCCCATCTGTCCCGGAAACCGCGGGAAATCCTGGCCAATGTGGCGTATACCCAGCAAAAAGGAAGAAAAAATTTTGATTACAGGCAGTTCATTGTAGCGAATTCCACGTCAACCGCCGTTGATATGCTGATGGACCTGCCCGGGTCTGATAAACTAAATCCGGTGACCAAAAGCGAAACCCCGAATGTTGTATTCATGTTCCCGGGCCAGGGCTCCCAATATCCGGACATGGGAAAATCACTCTATCACCAGATGCCGGTTTTCCGCAAAGAGGCGGACCGCTGTATGGAAATACTGCCCCATATTGATACGGATGTATATAAAGAACTTAAAAAAGGAAAAACCATATGGGACACGCAGCAGCTCTATAAAACCCATATCACCCAGCCGGCCTTGTTCATATTTGAATATGCCCTGGCCAGACTGATGATGCATTGGGGTATCCGGCCCGATTATATGATCGGTCACAGCCTGGGAGAATATGTGGCCGCGTGTATCAGCGGCATCCTTAGCCTGGAAGATGCGCTAAGGGCAGTTGTTCTGCGGGGGCAGTTGATCAGGGAACTGCCTTTAGGGGAGATGGTGTCTGTCGGGATCTCTGAGGATGAGGCAAAAAAACGGATGCCCGAAGGCCTTTCCATTGCCGCGGTCAACACGCCGGACCGCACTGTGGTGTCCGGCCCGGCAGAGGCCGTTGAAAAGTTTCAAAAGCGATGCCGGGCCGAGGACATTCCTGTAATTGCCTTGAAAACCTCCCATGCCTTTCATTCTGCTATGCTGGATCCGGTTCTAAAAAAATTCAGGGCAGTGATGGCATCTTTTACGTATCACCCTGCAAAAATACCGGTTGTTTCAAATCTGACCGGCGCATTACTGACGGACAAAGAGGCATCGGATCCGCAATACTGGGTGGATCAGATGCGCAGGCCTGTGCGGTTTTCAGACGGGCTTTCCTTCCTGCTTGAGAAAAAACCTATGGTCCTTGTGGAAGTCGGGCCGGGCCGTGTTCTGTCTGCTTTGGCGCTTCAGCATCCTAAAAAGCAGAAACATCATACGGTTCTCCGGACAGTGAGAGCCCCTAAAGAGACCGTTGAAACCAGGGTTTTCCTTCTCAAAACCCTGGGAAAACTCTGGACCAAAGGGGTTGAACCGAACTGGGATGCCCTGCATACGGGAAAGCCTGAATTCACTCCTCTTCCAACGTATCCGTTTGAACGAAAAAGATATTGGGTGGATAAGAGTGAGGTTCAAGAACACCATACTGAAAAAAAAGCGTTTGAAAAACAACCGGATACAGCCGTAAAACCGGTATCATCCCCAACGCCGGTTGAAAATACGCCGGACCGGACAGAATCCGGTATCATGGAAATATGGGAAGATTTTTTAGGAATAAAAGATCTGGCTGTGCAAGATGATTTTTTCGAGTTGGGCGGTGATTCCCTTTTAGCGGTGATGATGCTTGAACAGCTTAGAGAACGCTTTGATATTGAACTTTCCGCCAATATATTGGTCCGCTGTTCCACCATTCAGGATCTGGCGCAGCACATAAAGGAAAATCAAAAAAGGAATGTTCAAAATGAAACCGCTTCTTCATTGAAAATCAATTATATTTCCCGCCTGAAGGAAGGCGTTGAAAAACACCCGCTTTTTCTGTGCCATCCCGGGGCAGGCCATCTCTATTTTTATATGGATTTTGTCAAATCTCTGGATTGCCCTGAAGCAGTTTACGGTATCGAGGCAAAAGGGCTGAAAGGAAACAACCCATCCTTAACAACAATTGAAGAAATCGCCCGGCATCATCTTGAAAGGATTGTCACCATACAAAAGAGCGGACCGTACCGGATCGGCGGATCTTCATTCGGCGGCATGGTGGCGTATGAAGTTGCTCAACAGCTCATCAGAAAAAAAGAAGAAGTTGAACTTTTGTTCATGGTGGACACCCCGGGCCCCGGTCATATGATTGCCCCGGTCCGGAGTAATGCTCAAATTTTAATTCAATTGTTTTCCGGAATATTGGGGAAAAACAGCAGTGAAGAACAATTGTTAAAATTTGAAGATGATCCTGAGAAACAGATTGAAATGGTGATTCAAAAAGCGCATGACCTGAAGAGGAATGATATGATCCCGAAGCAGTTCGGCAGCCATTTCGTCCGTATGGTCCGAAGACATGTTGATGCCATGCGCTGCTACACCCCCGAACCCTATCCCGGGTTTATCCTTTTTTTCAGGCAGACGGAAATGCTCGAAGATTATGACCCTCACCCGGAAATGGCCTGGATTCCCCTGGCGGAAAGGGGGATGAATGTATACACCATTCCGGGTAACCATTACACCATGAATGCGGCACCCAATGTTAATATGATAACAAAACAGATAAAACGATTCATGAATGATCGGCTGAAAGATTAAAAAACAGAAAGGAAAATAAACATGATTGAAAGAGAACACGTAGCTAAAAAAGTATTGGAATTTTTAGAGCAATTAAATGAAGAATCAGACCTGTCAATTGAAATTTCTGAAAATACAACGATTATCGGTGAAGGCACCCAATTTGATTCCATGACGTTTCTTGACCTTGCAGGCATGATCGAAGACTGGATTGACAGTGAATTTGATACATATGTCAGCATTATATTGGATGGTGAGGATTTAGGGCCTGACGGACCGTTTTCCTCCGTAGGACGTCTGATAGACCGTTTAACGGAACTGATTAACCAGGAAATTGTTGCAAGCGGAGCATAGTAAACCATATGAAATTAACGATTAATGATATTGCCTATCAAATGGGGTCCAATAAACTTGACTATGAGGGGGTGTTATCCAGGCATCCGGACTGGGATGCAGCTCAGTTGGAAGCAATGGTGGGTATAAATGATCTTTTTTATGTAAATAAAGATGAGACATCCCTGGATCTGGGGTATAATGCCTGTCTTAAGCTGTTTGAAGAATACCCTGAACTGCCGGATGTGATAGACGGGTTGATTTTCTGTACAGTCACTGCCGATCACATGGTTCCCCAGAACAGTTTTATCCTTCATAACAGGCTGAAGTTGCGAAAAGAGATATTTGCCCTTGATCTTGGTATGGCCTGCTCGGGCTTTGTTTATTCCCTTGCAGTGGCCCATGGTCTCATTCATTCCGGAATTTGTAAAAATATCCTTATTATTACAGCTGAAACCTACTCAAAATTTGTAAATGACAACGACCGCTCCGTAAGGACCGTTTTCAGTGACGGCGCTGCCGTGACCTGGGTGAGCGGGTCTGAATCATCCAGCGGGCTGCTGGATATCGACTATGGTGCAATGGGGTCGGCCCATGATGCGGCCTGGATTCCCGCTGGACAGTGCCGTGTACCCTATTCTTTGGAAACTGCAGTTGAAAAGACGGATCAGGACGGCAGCACAAGATCTCTTGAACAGATTTATATGGACGGCAGAAGATTATTTCCCCTGGTCAGCGCCCTGGTCCCAAAGCAGATCCAAACCCTGTTAGACCGCAACCGGCTCGATATATCCGATATAGACCTTTTTATCTTCCATCAGGCAAGCAAGATAACACTGGATTTTCTGGAAAGCAGGCTTAAAATTCCTGCTGAAAAACATTTCAGGAACCTTGCTGCTGTGGGGAACACATCCTCCTCCACAATTCCCATTGCAATAAAAGATGCCATGGACAGCGACCGGTTAAATACCGGTGATAAAATAGTGATATCCGGGTTTGGTGCAGGATTTTCTTGGGGGTCCGCAATTCTTGAAATGTAATTCAATAGTGGATGAGTGAGTCAAAAACACAATGGATAATTGGAAAAACATATGACAAAAGCAGCCATCCTTGATATCGCCTATCAAATGGGATCAAACAGGCTTTGCCATTCTGATCTGTTATCGAAGAATCCGGACTGGGATGCAGAACAATTGGCATCCATGGTGGGGGAAAATGACCTTTTTTATGCAAATAAAGATGAGACATCCCTGGATTTGGGTTACAAAGCCTGTCTTAAGCTGTTTGAGAAATATCCCGAATTGCCTGACATTGTAGACGGTCTTATTTTCTGCACGGTCACCGCCGACCACATGGTTCCTCAAAACAGCTTTATTCTTCATAAAAAACTGAACCTTAAAAAAAAGGTCTTTTCAATTGACATCGGGATGGGATGTCCCGGTTTTATGTCATCCCTTTTAACGGCCCATGGTCTTCTTCATTCAGGGCTGCTTAAAAATATTTTAATTGTAAATGCAGAGACCTGCACCAAATATGTGAATGATAAAGACCGCTCCATAAAACCTTTGTTCAGTGACGGAGCCGCGGTAACCTGGGTCTGTGGTTCTTCGACTTCCACAGGATTGCTGGATATGGATTTCGGGACCATGGGATCGGGCTATGATACGGTTTGGATTCCAGCGGGCCAGTGCCGCCTGCCCCGTTCTTTGGAAACATCAATTGAAAAGGCTGACCAAAACGGCAATATCAGGACATTGGAACAGATGCATATGGATGGCATGAAGCTGCTGCCATTGGTCAGCTCACTGGTTCCCAATCAGATTAAATGGCTGTTAAAACGTAACCATTTGAGAATGACCGACATAGACCTTTTTGTCTTTCACCAGGCAAGCAAGGTGGCACTTGATTATCTGGAAAAAAGGCTTAAAATCCCTCAAGAAAAATACTTCAGAAATCTTCATTGTGTCGGAAATACCTCTTCGGCCTCAATCCCAATTGCATTGAAGGACGCAATGACGGCAGATAAAATAAAGAATGGTGACAAAGTGTTGATATCCGGTTTTGGCGCCGGATTTTCCTGGATCTCGGCTATTCTTGAGATGTAATGGAAAAATGCAATAAACAGTTGACGAATCATTGCCTTATCTGATAGCGTCTTAAAATCCAAAGCTTAGAGTATAAAGTGATTGGGGCGTTTTATCTATTTTATTTGTTTGAGAGGTGCTTAGTGAAAAGGGTAGGGTCGCTTGCTAATGTCTTTTTTTTATTTGGTTTTGTCCTTTTCTGCTTTTTAAATGATTCTTCAGTCCTTTATGCCAAAGATACCGGCTCCGTTACATCTGAAAATGTCTTGAAGATGTCTCTTGAAGAAATGATGAACGTAAAAATTTCAACTG
>JBNKNP010000087.1:0-12763 GCA_050293905.1 Desulfobacteraceae bacterium
CTGAATTTAATGTTCGGCCTGCCGGACGAAACAGGATTAAATTTTATTCAATCCCCATTATAAGAGATTTTATACTTGACATATAAAAACTATCTAACTAAGAAGGATACTAATGAGAAAAAGTCTTAAAATATGGTTTCACCTCGGAACGTCGTCCAACATTAAAGAAATTTCAGTTCCAAGGACTGTCTTGACTATTTTTCCCTTTATATTTGTTCTTGCAGTTTTTACTATCAGTTACATTGGCTATGACTACTATCGATTAAAAAATACCTCATTTCAAAATGCCGCCCTGACCCAAGACATCTCAAAACAGGTCACTGAAATCAGGGATCAGCGCCGTCAGATCCAAAATTTTGCCGAAGAGATTGAAGTCCTTAAAAAACAGGTGGACAATCTTTCCCAGTTTGAAGATAAAGTCAGATTAATAGCAGACATCAGGCAGACCAGCGACTCAAGCGGCCTGATCGGCATCGGTGGTATTCCAAAAGATGAACTGGACCAGGATATCCCGCTCGATCAGAAACAGAACAGCCTGATTCGTGAAATGCATGCACAAGTGGACCAGACAAACCAGGCAGCAAAAAAACAGGCTCTGGATTTTTCCGAGTTGATCAAGCAGCTTGAAAAGAAAAGAAACCTTCTGGCCTCAACCCCATCCATCCGGCCGGTAGACGGCTGGATTACCTCCCAGTTCGGATACAGGACGTCACCGTTTACCGGACGAAAGGAGTTCCACTCAGGCCTGGACATTGCCAACAAAACCGGGACAAAAGTTATTGCCACTGCCAACGGAAGGGTTTCGTACGCAGCCAGAAAACTGTATATCGGCAATCTGGTCGTCATCGATCATGGCCATGGCCGGGTTACCCGGTACGGGCACCTTGTCAAAATCCTGGTTAAACCCGGACAGGAAGTAAAACGCGGTGATGTGATCGCCCTTATGGGGAATACCGGCAGAAGCACCGGACCCCATGTTCACTATGAAGTAAAAATAAACGGTGCCCCTGTTAATCCCTTAAAATATATACTCAATTAAACGGATTGATCTTCGTTTTATCTTTCATTTTTCTTTTTTCCACAATCTGAAAAATTATTGAATTTTTTGTTTTATTTTGCCCAATTAATGTTTATATCTTTTATCATTAAGAAAACCCTTTATAATTTAAATTAACCGGCAAAGGATACGCAGTGTTTAAATTTCTTACAAAAATCTTCGGCTCCAGTAACGATAGAATCTTAAAAAAACTTCAACCGGAAATTGACAAAATCAACCGGATTGAACCTGAAATACAGGCATTATCCGATCAGCAGATCCCTGAAAAAACCATGGAATTCAAACAGCGGCTCAGCAATGGAGAAACCCTGGATGATCTGTTGCCTGAAGCGTTTGCCCTTGTCAGGGAAACCGCAGTCAGAGTACTGGGGCTGCGTCACTATGATGTGCAGCTTATCGGCGGCATAGCACTTCATCAAGGCTGGATTGCTGAAATGAAAACCGGTGAAGGAAAGACATTGATGTCCACCCTGCCCGCTTATTTAAATGCCCTGTCCGGAAAAGGGGTTCATATCGTTACGGTCAATGATTACCTGGCCCAGCGGGACGCTGACTGGATGGCCAAGATTTATAATTTTCTGGGCCTGAGCGTTGGTGCCATTCTCAGCGGCATCACGGATGAAGAAAGGAAAAAAGCATATCGGGCCGATATTACTTATGGAACAAATAATGAATTCGGTTTTGATTATTTAAGAGACAATATGAAGTTTGACCGGACTACCCTTGCCCAGCGGGAACTCAATTTTGCCATTGTGGACGAGGTCGACTCCATACTTATTGACGAGGCCAGGACACCGCTGATAATTTCAGGTCAGGCTGAAAAATCCACCCATTTTTATACCCAGGTCAATACCATTATCCCTGCCTTTAAAAAAGATATTGATTACACCATTGATGAAGAAGCCAAAAGTGTTTCCTTAACCGAGGAAGGAATTGCCAAGGGTGAAGACATGCTCTCTGTTGACAATTTATATGATCCTGCAAATATCGAAATTCTTCACCATGTCAACCAGGCTTTAAAGGCCCATACCCTGTTTAAAAAAGACACTGACTATATTGTTAAAAACGACCAGGTAGTAATTGTTGATGAATTCACCGGCCGGCTGATGGAGGGACGAAGGTTCAGCGAAGGGCTTCACCAGGCACTGGAAGCCAAGGAAGGGGTAAAGATTGAAAACGAGAATCAGACACTTGCTTCCATTACCTTTCAGAACTATTTCAGAATGTATGAAAAACTGTCCGGCATGACCGGAACAGCGGAAACCGAAGCCCCGGAATTCAAAAAGATATATGATCTGGACGTTCTGGTCATTCCCACGCATATGGATATGATCCGAAAAGACTTTCCGGATCTGATCTACAAGACGAAAAAAGAAAAATATGAAGCAGCCATCAAAGAAATTATAAAACTTCATAAAAAAGGACAGCCTGTCCTGGTGGGAACCATTTCCATTGATGTGTCCGAAGATATGAGCCGGCAACTGAAAAAAAGAGGGGTCCGGCATACGGTTCTCAATGCAAAACACCACAAGGCCGAGGCTGAAATTGTGGCCAATGCCGGACAGAAAGGGGCAGTCACCATTTCCACCAACATGGCGGGAAGGGGGACGGATATTGTTCTAGGAGAAGGGGTAAAGGAATTGGGCGGTCTCCACATTCTGGGAACCTCCCGCCATGAATCCCGCCGGATTGACAACCAGCTTCGCGGACGGTCCGGCAGACAGGGGGATCCGGGCACATCAAGATTCTATCTTTCCCTGGAAGACGACCTGCTCAGAATTTTCGGCGGCGACCGGATTCATGCCGTCATGGACCGGCTGGGCATAGAGGACGGAGAACACATAGAACATCCGTTTATTTCCAAGGCCATTGAAAATGCCCAGTCCAAGGTGGAAGGTCATAACTTTGAGATCAGAAAACACCTGCTTGAATATGACGATGTCATGAACCAGCAAAGGGAAGTGATTTATCAGCAGCGTCGCAAAGCCTTGATGGAAGACAATTTAAAATCCTCTGTCATGGAAATGGTGGAAGATAAGGCCTACGACATTGTTGATGAATTTGCCATGGATAAGACCCCGGTTAAGGATTGGGATATTTCAGCGCTTGACAAGCGGGTGATGCAGTTTTTTAATTTTGACCCGCAGTTTTCCAAATCAATTGACAGTCTGACAGATGCGGACCAACTTGCAAAAGCCCTGTTTGAAAAAGCCGGACAATTCTATGAACAAAAGGAAGCCATGATCGGTCATGAAGTGGCCCGGGAGGTTGAACGGCATATTATTCTGCAAAGCGTGGACACACGGTGGAAGGAACATCTGCTGAACATGGATCATTTAAAAGAAGGCATCGGGCTGCGCGGTTATGCCCAGCAGGATCCGCTGCTTATCTATCGAAAAGAAGGGTTTGACATGTTCCAGAACCTGATGGACAGGGTCAAGGAAGAAGTCGTGGAAATATTGTTTAAAATCCAGATATCCGTACCCTCCCAGGTGGATGAGTTAAAAAAAGCACCTGAAGACGACCTGACTTTTTCACACTCAGACGGATCAGCCGTTAAAAAGCCGGTCACACGATCGTCAAGAAAAATTCAACGGAATGATCCGTGCCACTGCGGCAGTGGAAAAAAATATAAGAAATGCTGTATGCCATAGGAGGTTGCAGGTTATGCCGTCAACTGATTCCAAAACCGTTAAGAGGATTTCATCTGGTACGAAAAAAGATCATCCCCCCTTGTATAAAGTCATTTTACACAATGATGATTACACAACAATGGAGTTTGTTGTTGAGATTTTGATGACCGTTTTTGGAAAATCACTTGAAAAAGCGACGCAAATAATGCTTAATGTACATAATAAAGGGAAGGAAATATGCGGCATATACCCCAGACAGATAGCGGAAACAAAAGTGGAAACTGTACACAATATTGCAAGCAGTAAAGGCTTCCCTTTAAAAAGCACAATGGAAAAGGAGTAAGGTGGTATGATAAGCAAAGAACTAAGTACAGCGCTTGGGTTTGCTGTACGGGAAGCTAAAAAAAGAAGGCATGAATATGTCTGTGTTGAACACGTTCTTTATGCGATCCTTAACCATGAAACCGGTGTCGAAACCATAGAAAAATGCGGCGGCAATCCTGAACTGATAAAAGAAGAGCTTGAAAAATTCTTTGATGAAAAACTGACAAAAATCGATACAAAAGAAGAATATGTCCTGCAGCAGACCATTGGATTCCAGCGGATGATACAGCGCGCCATTAATCAGGCCAGATCTGCTGAAAAAAACGAAGTGAATCTGGGAGACATCCTGGCATCCATTTTCCAGGAAAAAGATTCCCATGCAGCCTTTTATCTTGAATCAGAAGGCATTACCCGCCTGGATGTTTTAAAATTCATCTCCCATTCCGATGAAACTGAAAAAAAGACACCATTGCTTGACCCGTCATCTCAGACACTGTTCAAGCAGGCTGAAACAAAGAAAAAGCGGCCTAAGAAAAAAGATCCGCTGGATATATTCACCACTGACCTGCTGAAAAAAGCAAATGACAATAAAATTGATCCGCTTATCGGCAGGTCCGATGAAACCGACCGCGTCATGCAGGTTCTCTGCCGCAGAAGGAAAAACAACCCCATCCTTGTGGGAGACCCGGGCGTAGGAAAAACCGCCATTGCCGAAGGCCTGGCCATTAAGATAAAAGACAAAACCGTGCCGGATCTTTTAGAAAACTGTGAACTGTTTTCCCTGGATATGGGAACGCTTCTTGCCGGAACCAAATACAGAGGAGACTTTGAACAGCGCCTCAAAGACGTAATCAATGCGCTTGAAACAAAAGAAAACGCCTTGCTGATCATTGATGAAATTCACACGGTTGTCGGGGCCGGTGCCACCACCAGCGGGTCCATGGATGCATCCAATATTTTGAAACCCGCCCTGTCTTCAGGGGAGATCAAATGCATCGGAACCACCACCTATGAAGAGTATAAAAATCATTTTGAAAAAGACAGGGCGTTTTCACGACGATTTGAAAAAATCGAGGTTTCCGAACCCTCTGTGGATGAAACCACCCAGATTCTGACCGGTCTTGCGCCATACTATGAAAAACACCACGGCCTGACTTACAATGCCGACACCATCAAGGCGGCAGCTTATTTGTCTGATAAATATATCAATGACCGCTTCCTGCCGGACAAGGCCATCGATGTCCTTGATGAGACCGGGGCTTACCTTCGTCTTAAAGGCGGCGGAAAACGAAAGAGCGTCAGCCCCAAAGATATTGAAAAAATTGTTGCCAAAATTGCAAAGGTGCCGGTGTCCAGCGTAACATCCACGGACAAAGCGAATCTTGAATCTCTTCCCAAGCGATTGTTTAACGTCATCTATGGGCAGGATGATGCGATCACAACATTGACCACATCCATCAAACGGTCGAGAGCCGGACTTTCAGAGCCGAACCGGCCCATTGGCTCTTTCCTGTTCATGGGTCCCACCGGGGTTGGGAAAACTGAAGTGGCAAAGCAGCTTGCGTTAAATCTGGGCATTGAATTTTTAAGATTTGACATGAGTGAATACATGGAAAAGCATGCGGTTTCAAGGCTGATCGGTGCGCCTCCCGGATATGTCGGATTTGATCAGGGCGGCATTTTAACCGATTCCGTTCGCAAACACCCCCATTGTGTTCTGCTGCTGGACGAAATTGAAAAAGCCCATATGGATCTGTTCAATATCCTTCTGCAGGTCATGGATTATGCGACATTGACTGATAACAACGGTAAAGCCGCAGATTTCAGAAATGTGATCATTATCATGACATCCAATGCCGGTGCAAGAGAAATGAGCGCCAATACCATCGGTTTTGGTTCCCAGACAGCTGATCTGGATTCAAAAGGATTAAAGGCTGTGGAGAAAACCTTCAGCCCTGAATTCAGGAACCGCCTGGACGGCATTGTCCAGTTCAACCATCTGTCTGAACAGGTCATGGAACTGATTGTTGATAAAAATATGCGGGAGCTCAAATCCATGCTCAAGGCCAAAAAGATCACACTCTCCTATTCAGCCAAAGTGCGGTCGTTTCTGGCAAAAGAAGGCTATGATCCCAAATTCGGCGCCCGGCCCCTGGCCCGGTTGATCCAGACCGCCATTAAAGATAAAATCACGGATGAAATTCTTTTCGGCAGCCTGGATACCGGAGGTAAAATTTCAATAGGTCTGAGAAATAAAAAGCTGACGTTCACCTACAAGAGCTGAATGCCCATTTTCAGATTATCCGAAGCGCTTGTTTTTCCGCCGGCCCGGCTGGCCAGGGCAGACGGGCTCTTATGCGTGGGCGGGGATCTTTCTTCAAAGCGGCTGATCCTGGCCTATGAGAACGGCATATTCCCCTGGTTTTCAGAAAACGATCCGCTTTTATGGTGGTCGCCGGATCCACGGCTTGTCCTTTTCCCGGAACAGATTCATATATCCAGAAGCCTGGCTAAAGCCATAAAAAAAAATGCTTTTACCATCCGGGTGGATACGGCATTTGAAAAAACCATCCGGGCCTGCTCTCATCTGAGACAAAAAAAGACAGCAGGAACCTGGCTGGTGGATGAAATGATTGCAGCCTATATTGCACTCCATCACCAGGGGGTTGCCCATTCGGTTGAAACCTGGCGGGACGGGCGGCTGGTCGGGGGGCTATACGGTATCAGCATAGGGAAATCCTTTTTTGGCGAATCCATGTTCTCTGTGGAAAGCAATGCATCCAAAATTGCCCTGGTATTCCTGGCTGCCCATTTAAATCGTCATAATTTTCACCTGATCGACTGCCAGGTCACCTCGGATCATCTGATAAACATGGGCGCCATTGAAATTTCCCGGCAACGGTTTCTTGAAATTATCAAGCCATCTGTCAGGCAAGCCCCTGATCCGGATCCCTGGAAGACAAGAAAAGAGTTATCCTTGACATAAACAATGGTCCTCAAAACCGGAAGCTACTTGACAAATCAGCTTTAGACCTCATTATTCTTAACTGATACTGACACTTAAAAGGACGATAAATACGATGCTTTTAAAACTTTTTTTATGCTTTACCCTCATCCCGGTACTTGAATTATATCTGTTGATCCAGGTGGGTTCCGTCATCGGAGGATTCAACACAATACTTCTTGTACTTTTAACCGGATTCGCAGGTGCCTGGCTGGCCCGGATGGAAGGCATGAATACCATGCTGAAAATGCGCAGGAACATGCAGCAGGGCCTGATGCCTGCCGAAGAAATGATTGATGCCGTTATTATTTTTGTTGCCGGCGTTGTTCTGATTACACCCGGCCTGATGACAGACACTTTCGGCCTGTTTCTGCTGTGGCCGCCCACCCGGAACCGGTTCAAACAAATGCTGCGCAAAAAATTTGATGAAATGCAATTAAAGGGGAATATTAATATCACCCGGTTTCATTAAATTTTTCTTGTTTTATTAATCCTTTCAGATTGGAATGTCCCATGTTTTTAGAACTGATTTCAAATCGAAGAAGTATCCGAAAATTTCAAGACAAGCCGGTTGAACCTGAAAAGATAGACATTCTTGTTGAAACGGCGCTAAGGTCCTTTTCCTCCCGGGGATTTAACCCGTGGCGGTTCATCGTCATTGACGATTCCAAAATATTAGATGCACTTTCCCGTGCAAAACCCCATGGATCCAGTTTCTTAAAAGACGCGCCCCTGGGTATTGTCGTCTGCGGCGACACTTCCGCCAGCGATGTATGGGTAGAAGATACAGCCATTGCTTCCGCCCTTATCCACATAGCTGCCCATGATATCGGTCTTGGCAGCTGCTGGATACAGATCAGAAAAAGAGAATTTTCCGCTTTGAAAAGCTCGGACACATATGTTAAAGAAGTTCTGAATGTACCCGATAATATAAGTATTGAATCCATTATTGCCATAGGATATCCTTACCGAACCATGCAAGGCCATCCCAAGGATTCTCTGCAATTCCATAAAGTTTGTTATAATGGATACAGCATTAAGGAATAAATGGACGTAAAAGCTGAAATTCTCAAAATGGTTCAGAAAAAAGAGAGCGATCTGCCTACGCTCCCTGTTGTTGTTGACCGGATCATCAGCGTTGCCTCGGATCCCAAGACCACCACGGAAGAACTGGCTGAAGTCATCTCCTATGACCAGGGCATGACTAACAAACTTTTAAAACTGGCGAACTCCATTTACTATGCCCAGAAAACAAAGGTGGAAACCATCAAACGGGCCATTACCGTTATCGGATTTGACGAAATCATCGGTATTGCCCTTGGCATGGGCATTCTTTCGTCCTTTACGGATAAATCCGGGCTCTCTTTAGACATGAAAGCCTTGTGGATACACGGCATTGGTGTGGCCACCGTATGCAAAGAGCTGGCAAAACGAACCAACCCGGGAATTGCCAACAAAATTTTCATCCCCGGCCTCCTGCATGATATGGGAAAGGTCATTTTCAGTGTCTATTTCAAAGATGAATATCGCAAAGTCCGTCAACTGGCCATGGAGAAAAAAAGGCCCCTGTACTTTGCCGAGAGTGCAGTTTTCAAACTGGATCACGCCATGCTTTCAGCGTTGTTGATGAAGCGCTGGCATTTTCCCCAGTCCATCATGCTGCCCTGCAGGTTTCACCACAGTCCGGAATCCGCGCCCATCAAATTCAAGCACCAGGCCTTAATTTTAAATCTTGGCGATTATCTGACCCAGAAAGCCGGTATCGGGCACAGCGGCAATCCGGTTCCTGTGACGGTTAAAAACTCACCCAAGAAAATTGGAGTGAACCCGTCAATCCTCAGGCTTGTTATTGATCAGCTCAAGAAAAAAGAAGAAGAGATCAAAGAATTTTTTAATATTACCACGGAAGGGTAAGGTTAAGGGTAACCGTATGACGGGATTAAATATCCTTGAAGTTCCGATTTCCAGGTGATTGCCGGCAGGTCTTTGAGAATGTTTCCAGGCTTTCCTCCAATGCCTCAAATTCCATGGTCCCTCCGACATGAATCACATCATCTCCTCTTTGTTCAAATGCCGTTAATACATCTGAAATGGTCAGGCATTCAATGTCCTGGGCCGGAACATACCCGATGCCGTCACTCCGGTTGACTTCAAGAAGGATGCAGCATTCAATCAATTTGGCCAGCAAAACTTTGACGATCTTTAACGGGATCTTTATTTCAGAAGCGATTTCAACGTCCGAAGCCGGTGCCTTTGCGCCTGCAAAACGGGTCACACACAGATGGACGATTCTAAGCATAATAAGTTTCTTCAAGCGGATGCTGATCCTGGCATAATCAATCTCCTGGGTTTCAAGCGCTTCAGTGTTCTCCCAGGAAAACGCCACTTCAGCACCGAAAAGCAAAATCGCCCAGGATGCCTGCAGCCAGATTAAAAAAAGCGGCAACGCGGCAAAACTGCCATAGATGGCATTATAATTGGATACGCCGACCTGGGATTTTAAATAGATCATCTGGGCCAGCTGAAAAATTGTCCCTGCAATAATTCCGCCTGCCAGGGCGGCTTTAATATCCACCCGCTTGTTCGGAATAAAAATATAAAAAAAGATAAACAGAATCCAGATGGAAAAGAACGGAAAAATTTTAAATCCCAGGGAGATTAAATTCTCTACCCCCCCGGGAAGCTTGATGTAGAGTAAAAATTTTTCCAGGTATGCCGTGATAAAAATATTGGCTGAGCTTGACGCAATCACCAGCAGCCCTGCTGTAATTGAGATGGCAATATAATCGGTGAATTTCCTGACCCATGGCCGGTCATCATTGACCCACCAGATTTTATTGAATGCATTTTCAATATGCCCTATCAATTTAATCAACGAGTAGAACAGGAAAATAATCCCCAGGACTGCCATGAGCCCGCCCTTGGTTTTTTCCAGAAGATTTGTTGAAAAGGTCAGTACATTCTGGATCACTTCCTCATTACCGGCAAAGAGCTTGAAAACCTGCCGTTCAAGCATTTCCTTAAACCCGAAGCCTTTTGCAATACCAAACGCCATGGCCATGATCGGGACAATGGACAACAGTGTGAACAAGGTTAAAGAAGAAGCCCTGAGATCACACCGGTCCTGTCTGAATCCTTTAACCGAAAAAACCATAACTTTTATGATTTTTTTATACTGGGATGATATGGATTTTAGTACAGGGTTCATTTGAATTGTTCTTGTGCTGCAAACCATTGTTTTAATTTTTCCAGCCCCTGTCGGGTTGATACGGCAGGAAAATACCCTAGCTGTGTCTTGGCTTTTGAAATATCAAACCAATGACTGGTGGCAAGCTCTTTTGCTGCAAACCGGGTCATGGGCGGTTCTTTTTTTATCCTGAACAATTTATAAATATACTCAAAAAAAGTACCTGCAAGATAAGCGGTTCTTGCAGATACTGCTCCTTTTATCGGGGGCAGGCCTGCGGCATCTAAAAAGGCATTGGCCATTTCCCATTTTGAAACCGGATCATCCTGGCTGATAAAATAAATATTGCCGGAAAGGGACGGATTCTCACTTAATTTCCGGGACGCAAGGAGATGGGCATCGGCTGCATTATCCACATAAACCGTATCGACAAGATCATTGGCCGGTCCGACCCTGCGCAACCGGTTTGCCCGGCTGACAATCCCGGGAACAAGGTGATTGTCCCCCGGCCCCCAGACCAGGTGAGGCCGGATAATAATGGTCTGAAGCCCCTGCCCGGCAGCCTCAACCACCAGTTTCTCCGCCATGGCCTTGGTTTCAGGGTATGGCGCCAGATACTTTTTGGGATAAGGCACATTTTCATCCACATTTTCCATATCATTGTCATCAAAGATCACACTGGGAGAGCTGGTATGGATCAACTGGCACCCTGCGTTTTCCAGACAGGCGGATATGACATTCTGCGTCCCGGCGACATTGGCCGCATAAAAATCCTTAAAGTCTCCCCAGATGCCGGCTTTGGCAGCAGTATGAAAAACGGCATCCATGTTCTCAACAGCGGCCATGACCTTTGACTTGTCACTCAGGTCCCCCTGGATCTGCCTGACACCCATTTTTTCAAGTTCCGGATAAAACTGCCTTGAAAAGGAAAAAACGGTTTTGTTCTGCTTTAACAGCTTTTTTACAATGGCTTTGCCTAAGAATCCACCACCGCCGGTGACCAGAACCTGTTTAATCTGCATGATCGACCTGCTTTAAATAGTTATCTTCGTATTCTTCAGCCTGGTTGAAGGACGATTGTTCCATTAAAGTCTTCTACCATAACATTCCCCCCCCTTGCAAGACAGGATACCGGAAGAGATCCGGGATACTGATAAATCTATTCTTGACAATCCCGGGATTATCTTATAAAAAAGCATAAATTTTGCTGAGCGGGAATAACTCAGTGGTAGAGTGCGACCTTGCCAAGGTCGAAGTCGCGGGTTCAAATCCCGTTTCCCGCTCCATTTTTTTTCTTTGCCCGGCACCTCATAAGGATTTCCCCCTGTGACCGAAACCGTATTGTGTATTCAAAGAAAGAGCCTGCCCCAAACCTGGGTGTCCAGACGAAGTGTGGTTCCCATGACCATTGATCGGTTCATTGATCAATGCACCCTGGCTGGATTTGATTTTATCCCCCGGCCTGCTGCCGAAAAAGATCCGTCATATAAACAGATCATCCCCTATATCATCCTTCAGACGGCCGACCTGGAAATGACTGCGGTCTATAACCGCCAGGGCAGTGAAAAACGGCTCCATGATCTTTGGTCGGTGGGGATTGGCGGTCATATCAATCCGGTTGATGTAAAACACCAGACCACATCTTTTGAACAGATACTTGTCACAGGAATGCAGCGGGAATTATCAGAAGAATTAAGCAGAATGCCTGAAACGGATGAACCTGTTTTTACTGGTGTCATCAGTGAAGAAATCACAGATGTGGGAACCGTTCATCTGGGTGCGGTTTTCAGGATTCTGACCCACAGTCCGGACCTATACATCCCGGGTGATGAACTCTTTGATTTTGGATGGGAAAAAACCGGGAATCTGGAACAATTGGAGCTGGAGCTATGGTCCACCCTGGCTCTGGAACTGATCGCCCAGACCTGATAACTCAGGATGATCATTGAGTAATGCAGATACGGTCACTGGGAATTTAATATTTTCAGAACCAGGGAATCCTTGTCTTTCAGCAATTTTGAACCCCGGGTTATTTTACACAGACTGATGCCGTATTTTTCGGAAATTTTACGCTGTGTCATGCCCTGATGAAGATCCTTGAGCAGCTTCCACCGCAGGGAGATGGCTTCCAACTCAGCCGGTGTGAGCATATCCTGGAAAAAACGATTTAAATCTTCAATACAATCTAATGACAACACTGCTTTTAATAAATCCGGATCAACGGCCATGAATACATCACCCTGTTTTATCTATACGTTTCTTTGAAAAGAAACATACCCCATTGGTTCAATTTTTTAAAGTAAAATATAGTTTTACAGACTTTCTTCAAACACCTGAACCTGGTAGACCCGAATCGATAGTGAACCGGATTTCCACTCTTCTGACGGCAGGCCGGCCTTTGAACACAGATGACTTAAGAACGACTCCGGGGTTTCAAGCTGCTGCCAGACCTGGGGTAAAAAGGTAGCAGAAGAAATCCCTTTTCCAATAATCACCCCATGAATATCCGGCTTGAGCTGCGACAGCAGATCCTGAACACTTGCATATTCAATTTTTTC
>JBNKNP010000088.1:0-24364 GCA_050293905.1 Desulfobacteraceae bacterium
ACTTTTTAAATATAGCGACAACTTCCGAAAGAAAGGCTCAGGAATTCGAACTACCAGGCAGTGAGGACTACGTCCAAGGCAAGGACCGTTTTTTAACAGAATGAAAACCCCAGACTTTCCCTGTCAGTCCACACTTTTAAATCATTGAACCGGCGAGTACTATTACGTGTATCCCAGGGTTTCCGATTCCTACCAATTTAAATTTTTCAGTAGACCGCATTAATGGTATCTTCCAGGGGTATCCATAACACATTGTTCGTTTTTTGGGGACCAGCGCATTAACCGGATTATTTGAAACTCAAAACCCCTCGCCAATAATAGATCAAGTAAATATGTCCCCGATACAGGCTTTTTTCCGAGTTACCCTGCTTTTTTTTCGTTTTTTGGAGTTGTATAACCTCCAGGAAAATTTATTTTCACTATATACATAATCAAAAAAATGTATTATATATTGGTACTAATGAAATTTGGAGGACTTACCATGCAAAGAAATACTAGCGTAACTTTAGGGGACCATTTTTCAAATTTTATCAAATCGAAAATTTCACAAGGGCGTTTTGATAATACAAGTGAAGCAGTCCGTGCAGGCTTGCGGCTTCTAGAAGTTGAAGAAACCAAACTGGAAGCTTTACGTGCGAAACTGGCCGAAGGCGAAGCGCAACTTGATAGAGGACAGGGTGTTGACGGTCAATCCTTCATGGATAAGCTGATCGGTTAATGTTGATATGACTGAATATATTCTCTCACCTAATGCGCAAAAAAGTTTGCACGAAATAAAAGCCTATTCTCTTGAACAATTCGGTGAAGAGCAGGCCATCACGTATTTAAAACTTATTGAGAAGAAGCTGCAAATGATTGCAAAAAATCCAGATATAGGCCGTAAGCGTGAAGAAATCAAAAAAGGTTATTTAAGCTTTTTAGCCGGATCACACGTTATTTTTTACCGTAAAGCTAAAAACCATGTTGATATTATAGATTTACTCCATCAAAGCATGGAGCCCTACCGACATCTGTGATGTGTTACACCAACAAGCTTCTTTATACACTAAACCCCTTACTCCTCAAAACCAGTTAGGATGAAAAATCCTGTATCAAAATGAGTAATTCCAAGGAGAGCAACATAATGGTATTTTTCCGGATTTTCAATGGAAAAAATCGGCCAGGACTACCAAAACAATTGAACCCTTTGAAAATCAGCCAAAATTCAGAGTGTGTATAGAAAAAATGCTTGTTTTTGCAATGTTCAAAATTTGCCCCAAAAGTCGTTTAACATTATGGAGAAATTTTAGGGAAAGATAAATTCTCGACAAAAAATTTTGATGCTTTAGTATTGTCATATGCAAGACAGCGTATTTTTTAAAAATCCTTTACTTTCTTTTGCGGAGCTACGGCACTCCCGGGACAGCATTGCATCGTTTAAACCCCACATGCACCATAGTCTTAGCATTGGTGCGGTGGATCAGGGGGAAGTGGCTTATGATATCAACGGGGAAAAGGGCGTATTATCCCCTGGTTCACTTGTGATTATTAATCCCGACACCCTGCATGTGTGCAATCCGGCAAATGAAACAAATAGAAGTTATTATATGCTCCATCTTTCCACTTCTTGGTGTTTTCAAGTTCAGCAATCCTTGTGGGAAGTTGAAGAATTTACAATTGTTGAAAAAATCAGGATTGATGATGCAAAGTTATATGAACAATTCTGCAACACAATGGAGCATATGATGGATGAAAAAGAACTTTTGCAGGGAAAAGAACAAATGTTGTATGAGCTTGTTTGCGAGATCTTTTGTTATACCTGCAGTCCCGGAGCCGTAAAGAAGGAGTCCCCAAAAAATATTAAAAATTTAAAAAAACTTCTGTCAAATGATCTTAAAAGGGATCTGCCCCTCAATTTGCTGGCCAAGGAGCTGGGCGCCAATCCTTACACTTTGATACGAAACTTTAGAGCCGTTACCGGCATTACTCCCCACGCTTATCGCATGAATTGCAGAATTGAGCACGCCCGGACACTTTTAAGACAGGGGCGTGATATTGCTGACACCGCACTTGAGTGCGGCTTTTTTGATCAGAGCCATTTCCACCGCCATTTCAAGGCTATGACAACGGTGACCCCTCAGGAGTACCGAGTCAATTTTGTACAATAAGCAGAAAGCAGATTCTTGTAATACCATATTAATATTTCATTTAATAAAAGGAGTATCTGATATGGAGTTACACATATATACGGCGTTTGTTATAGCCACCACCATCATGATTGCCTTGCCAGGACCAAGCGTGCTTCTGACCATGGCACACAGTATCTCATTCGGCTGGAAACATGCTGTTTCCACAGTTGCTGGTGCGACTATGGGAATTGCAGCACAGCTCATTATCGCCATTATCGGGCTATCATCACTGTTAAAAGTCGTTACAGAAGCTTTTGAATGGCTGCGTTGGGCCGGGGCAGTGTATCTTATTTATCTTGGGATCAAACAGTGGAAAAGTGCAGGCGATCCCCTGAACGTTGAAACATCGCCCGCTTCAAGAGCAAATCTGTTTGTGCAGGGTTTCGCTGTCACTACCTTCAATCCAAAGAGTTTGATCTTCATTGCCGCATTCCTGCCTCAGTTTATCAATGCCGCGAATTCGCCTGGATTGCAGTTTTTGATAATTATCCCGACCTTTTTATTCATCACATTCACAGTAACCTTCGTGTGGGCCTTGGTTGCCGGAAATGTTAGAGGCTTTCTACAGGGCTCGTGCGCATTGAAACCCGTCTTAAGAACAGCCGGGGGATTGATGATAGTCGCAGGCTTTTCAATTTTTTCCCCCACGTTACTTATGGTTATTTTCAGGTTGTAACTGAGCTGTAAGTTTAACCAAAATTCTGGTTTGATTCCAAAATATCTGACTGATGCCGGTCAGGAATACGCGTTTCTATTCCAGCAACCAGGATTCATGGTTGTAGATACTTAAAAGGGCGGGGTTGAGAAGGGTGTTGACCCGGGTGTTGTCCGTGGTAAGTTCACCTTTGCCGAATACCAGTTCTCTTTGAAAAACTTCCGGGGTGATAAAGCGCGTGGGAACGGTAAATGAAAGGTGCTCAATTTTATTCTGGATTTTAGCTTCGCTGATTTCAGGGTGCCAGGCAAGATACCATCCCCAGTCGCCGAAGCTGGGGACATTTTCATGAAAGGAAAGCAAGGAAAGGCCGGCGCTTTTAATGGTTCTTCCGATGCACAGATAGCTTTCTTTTGCAAGATAGGGGGATGTGGCCTGGACCACCATCATGCCGTGAACGGAAAGGTGGTGTTTGATTTTTTTGTAAAACTGGGTGGTGTACAGCTTGATCAGCTCGGGCGTAGACGGATCCGGCATGTCTACAATAATCACATCCCAGAATCCTTTGACCCGGCTTAAAAATTTATCTGCATCAACATTCAGGACGTTTACCCGGGCAATTTTCTGTGTGGGTGCGGGCTGGCCTGGTTTTTTCCCGGGCACAGGTTTTTCCATGTAAAGAGTTGTTTTAATGCCGGCAGAAATGCCCTGGCCGGTCAGGCTGGTCAAACGGGCATCTTCAAACGCTCCCTTATTGATTTTTTTCAACAGGGGATGGGTTGCGGCAAGGTGCGTCATTTCAGGATCAAGATCCACCAGCAGAACCTGCCGGACATCTTTATATTTGAGTACTTCTCTAAGGGCACAGCCGTCGCCGCCGCCTAAAATAAGGATATTTGATCGAACCGGGACAAGGTTCATGACCGGGTGGACCATGGGCTCGTGATACCGTGCCTCGTCCGTGCTGCAGAACTGCAGGTTCCCGTTTAAAAACAACCGGACTTCATCAAAGGGTTTATAATGGGTAATGGCAATGTGCTGGTATTGGGTGGTCCGGCTTAAAACAATAGGATCATCATACAGGGGCTGTTCAATTTTAATGTTCCATTCTTTGTTTTTAATCATCCCGAAAGACAGGGTGCAGCAGGTGATAATCATGATGACCGGAACGGCAAAACCGGATTTGATCAGTCTTTTTCTTGAAAAATAAAAAAAGGTGATAACAGCCAGAAAAAAATTCATCCCGGCCGTTAAGAACGCGGCCTGGGTGATGGACGTGAAGCGCAGCAGAATAAAGACATAAATCAATGATCCCACCAGGCTGCCCAGGTAATCGGCTGAAAGGATATTGCCCAGGTTGGTGGACAGTTCTTTTGAAAAGTCGTTGTTGATCCGGATAATCACGGGGATTTCAAGGCCGATCATGATGCCGATAAAGCTGACGAAAAAATAAAGGACCAGGCTGTAGTGGGCGGTGTATCCGTAAGCGATATAGGTCAGGGTGGGGGAAAACCCGCCGGCCAGGGCCAGGCCGGTTTCCACTCCGATAAAGGCAATGATCAGGTGGCGTTTGGGAATCCGGGTCTGGATCAGGCTGCCGAACCCCATCCAGAAAAGCATCAGGCCGATGACCATGGCCCATTGCTCAAAGGAATTGCCCAGGATCATGGAGGCCAGGCTGGCCTGGATGTATTCAAGGATAATGCCGCAGGCGCCGCTGGCAAACATGCAGGCACACAGCAGCCAGGACGCAAAATTAAACCGGGAGGACGAGGAAGCCATCTGTTCTTAGATTACATGGCAGACGCAATGATAATGGCCACGGCATTCACAGCGCTTTGGACAACAATCAGGGCAGCCGTGTTTCTGTCTTCTTTAATTTCAGTGGCAATGTTGGTGGTGGGCAGCAGCAGCCGGTCGACCACAGCCCTGAAGATCAGGAGCATGATGATGCCGAACACGGTGTAGATGGCAAACCCTTTAATATCAGAGACCCAGCCGGTAAACGGACCTGAGATGCTGGATTTTAAAATGATTCCCAGGGCAATGAGGATGCCGCCCAGGCCGATTCCAGCGGCCAGGTTGTTATCTTTGATTTCCTGCCGGACATTAAACGGGGTCACCATTTCATACAGCAGACCAAAGGCCAGCAGGGCCAGCTGGCCGAGAACGAAAAAGAGCACGGCACTGGCAATGCCCTGGGCGACATTTCCGCCGCCTCCGGAGACCGAACCGTTGAGAATGAAGCCTGTGGCAATATACATGCCGGCTTCAACCATGCCCACGGCTGTATTGCCCACACAGGTTTTACCATCGGTATCAATGAATTCTTTAATGCATTCATGGTCATTATTCATATTCCCCAGCATGATAAAATCATTGATAAACCGGCAGGAAAACATAAAGCCGGTGATGATGAGACCGTCTATGAACAATTGGGCAATGTCGGGAAAAAAACCTTTGGATCCACCGGCCATGGCACCGGAAAGGGCTATTGCAACGCCAAGATAGAGACCGGTCCTGCGAAGCCCCACAGCGGCATTCCCATTGTCAATGTGGACATCATCATCAAACTCCTTTGTACGCCAGTCATCGACCTGTTTGACCAGCCAGATGAAAAAGATACAGATGATAACATAGATAACGCTTTGTCCCAGACCGGTAAGTGTTGAAGCCATATTCATTATTTCCTCCTTTAATATGTATTATTTTCCCTTGCTTTTGGGGCCGCCGCCGCGAAGATTCGGGCCGGCACCCCGGACAGAAGCGGTCTGGGATTTAAAACCGCCGCTTTTGGCAAAATTGGTATTTTGAAATTTGGGTGATCTTTTTACAGCAGATCCATAGGTGCCGTATGTCCGGGAGCCGTTCCGGGCTGCTCCGAAATACGGGCGGCTGTGGCGGTAATTATTGTGCCAGCCATACCATGAATTGTAATAAAAATAAGATGGGGGGAAAAAGAACAGGGTTGAAAAAAAGCTGTACCGGCCATACCAGGACCAGAAGCGGTCACCTTTGTCATCTTCTTTCCATTCCCCGTATTTGGAATTGCCCACATAGGCCATGCCCGGCGGGGCAGCCTGGGTGAGCCGGTCTTCTTCAAAGGTTCCATAAGGCTTGGCCAGGACCGCCATACCCAGGAACTCCTGGTCGGCGTCATAGACATCGGCACTCACCTTTTCCCACTCGGTATCCTTTGTCTCTCCGTCTTTTTCAAGGATGTATTTATGATAATAGGCCTCCCTGGAATCTTCAACCCAGAAAGAGGCGGCATTATGTCCTCTTCCCGGCCACTGGTCCGTGGGGTTGATTTGAAGCTCATCCCAGGCGTTGCCCACCTGGTTTGAAAACTTTGACCCTGTAAAACCGGCGGTAATGGACGCGATGGTATCAATGGAATCCGATGTCAGTATTTCATAGGCTTCGGGACTGACCTGCCGGGTGAAGGTGGCAAACCGGGGATCGTAATAATCAGAGCGTTCATCCCAGGATTCTCTTTTGATGGTCACGTAATAGTCTTCTTTCATATCCTTTAAAATTTTTGTGTACGAGGTATAGAGCTGGTCCATCTGCCCGCGTATTTTCTTATCAAGGGATTGGGCTTTGATAAGGTTTGCTGCCAGTGTCTGTGAGCTGTCAGTAAAGGCAGCATAATCTGTGGGCTTTCCGCCTTCATGGTTGGCGAACTGGGCCGTGACAATGTCCAGATGTGTGCTGCTCTGTTCTGCCAGCTGTTCGGCCGGTGCCATCCGGGCATTGATTTTTTCGGCGAGATCGGGAAAGTCAGTCAGGGCTTTGGCAACTGCCCCGGTCTGGAGTGCTCCGACAATCCGGCTGATCCGGTCTGCCTGGTTCTGGGCTGCCTGATTCAGCGGTTCTGCATTGGCAATGGTGTTTTTGATGTCGGAAAAGCGTTGGGCCGGGGTTTGTGACAGTGTTTGCGCGTCGGCAATGACTGCCTTGATTTGTTTGATCTTTTCCTTGACAGGCCCGGCAACCTCAGGCGTGTTCGTTTTAACCAGGGGTTTCAGGTCGGTTTTATACAGACTGCCGGCCCGGTCAAGGGCTGTTCTGGCGTCCTGAAATTTATTGTCCCAGTTTTCTTTTTCGGCAAACGCCCGGACCTGGGAAAAGTCTTTTGAGGTTTTGAGACGGTTGTATTTGTTTTGTGCCTGGTCTATCCGGGATGCGGCTGCATCAATAAGATCAGGAACTGCTTTGGCCTGTTTTTTTAATGCTTTGTCCAGTTTCGGCCCGGAATTGCTGAAAATGGAAACAACAAGAAAAAGAACAAACACGGCAATGACACCCTTTACAATGGTATCTTTTTTTTTAGGGGTCATCCTTTAAAGTCTCCTTTGCTTACAAGGCGGATGCTGCCGGGTTGTACAGGTGCAGACGTATAAATCCGGTATTTGTCCCGGCCGGATCCCGACCATTCTTCAATGGTGAGAAAACGGGTATGGGCTTCATTTTCAAACTCGTACAGATAGACGTTCTCTTTACTTTTGTTCCTGTGAAAGACAGCAGCCCAGTCATCCTCATACCAGAATTTTTCCCGGGAACTCCCATTGTTTTTTTCAGTGTCGAGCATGACAAGATCCTTGTCATCAACAATCTGGTCCAGATCATCTTCATCAATGGATTCCCCTTTTTCATCAAAGAGGTCTCTGAATGAAAACCGCTCAAGGGTCATGGAAATTTCAAGTTCATCATCAAATTCCCATTCAAAGTAGCAGGTTTTTCCTGTTTCAAGGCACAGGCAGGTCAGCTCATAAATAAAATAGTTTTGAGATGTTTTAAAATCCTCTGATGTTTCCTCGTACCGGTTTTGTTCCTGAATATAATAGGTCTGATCCGCGTATTCAAAAAACGAAGAAATACCGGCATCCTGCAGGGTTAATCCGGTCTGTTCGTCCGATGAAACAAGATTGTTTTTTTCCAGGGTCCGGATGATGTTCAATCTTTGCTGAAACGACTTTTGAGCAGCAATGTCAGGCATGGCCATGTCTCCCTTTTAAACGGATTCCTTTTTTGTAATGTCCCGTCCTGATAAAAAATTATTCCTGGCGCCGTGCGGTCAAGGCATCGGTTCTGGCCCTGAACCGCTCATTCATCTGTCCCAAGGCTGTGGAACTTTGAGTGGCAATCTGAATGGTTTCTTTTGAAATCAGGGCATAGGTTTCAAATGCCTGTTCATAGGTCTGGCAGGCTTCTTCCAGGGCCTGGATATTTACTGTCATGCTCTGGCTCATGGTTGCCCCTTTAATGGCAGCATCCCCGATCACCCGTGCCGTATCTTTCATGGTTTCGGCCGCTGCCTGCTGGACCATATCCAGGTGATTGAGGGTCTCCATTTGCTGCTCGGCAGCCACCCGGACGGCCAGGGCATTCTTAACCGCAGTGGACAGGATCATATCCGTGCGCTGGACCAGCCGTTTGACCAGGTGTGAATTCCTCACCATCATTTCCCCGCCGAACCGGGTCTGCAGGTTGGAGTTGTCAATGGTCTGCAGGTCCACAACCGCCATGGCCAGATCGCTGGTCAATGTTGTCAGGGCTTCCTTGGCTCTGGGATCATCAACCGTTTCAATGTGGGCCATGAGTTTTTTCCAGATCAGCTGGCCCAGGAAAATTTTTTCCTGGAGCCGGGGCTGTATCTGTTTTAAGCTGTCACAGATAGTGGCCAGCTCTGCCGCATCAAAGGCCACCTGGTCTGCTTCGTTTCTTAAATGGTCACGGATGCCGTCAATGGTTGAATTGACCGTTTCCCTGCGCTCGGCAATAACCCGCAGGATTTCATCTCCCTTGGGCAGCCGGTTGACCGTCTTGGTAAAAAGTCCGAGAACCTTTTTTTGAAAGGGCATTTCCGTTCTGGCCACCATGGTGGGATTGACTTTGTCCAGTTCTGTTTTTATGGCTAAAATATTTTTACCCACAGGAGAAGAATTGTCTGTGGCCACATTTTTAAGCACATTGCCCATTTTCCGGTCGTACAATGTGACCTGCGCCTGGGTTTCTGACATGATTTCCTGGCCCAGCCCGAAGACAAAATTACCCAGCTGCCAGTCGGAAGGATCTGCTTTTATTTTTTCAAGGAACCGGTCTGCCTCGGCTTCAATCGCCTGGACATCTTCAATACTCAAATGGCCGGGCTGCACCGGAACCAGATTGGACGGTGCCTGAACCGGGGTGAGCGCTCCCTGGCCCGAAACCTGTTCGACTTGTGCAAGAACCGGTGCCTTTGCCTGCTGGGCAACCTGTTGAAGGTCTAGTACCATATCATTCATTTTTCTCTCCTTTGAGGCTTTTGTACGACCCGGGCTATGAAAATTTTCCAGCTAGAAAATTTGCCATGGTCTTAAATTCGGCAGTCTCATTTTTTTCAACAATGTCCCGGCTTCTTTTGGTAACATCATGAAGACTTGTGATGGTTTTATGAAATATGTCAGCCTGGTTTTTCCGGCTGTCCGAAGACAGATCCAGATATTCCTTGACGGTTTTGTAAAGATGGTCTCTGCCGATTTTTTTGATCTCATACGTCAGTGCGTCACCCGGATAACGGTCCATCATGGCAGGAGTGATGGCTGATAGATCATCAATGACCGCTTCAATATCACGGGTTATTTCAATGGAAAGCTCCCGGTCTTTTCTCAGCAGAAGATTGAGTTTGACCAAAGAATTCATAATATCGCTATACTGGGATTCGTCAGATGGCTTTTGGGGTGCTTCAGCTGCCGCAGCCGTGTTTTTTTTTGTGGGTTTCTTTCTCAAGGTCATGACAGCAATGACCATGGCTGTGATAACGACGACTGCTGCAATTAAATTCATTCTATTGCTCCTCAAACAGGTTGACCCGATATCCGGGTGCTATGGTTCACAATAATTTTTTAAAAATAATGCAGACCGGGAAATTTACAAGTCTTATATCATGGTTAAATTATAGAATCAGCAAAAAACTAAAATTAGAAAACCGCTGGAATAATTTTAAGTACAAGGATTGAATGAATTATAAAGAAAGCGTAAAATTAAACTTGTTTAATAATCAATTAATAATTGGGTCAAAAGGATGGATGTATGAAAAAGAGTAAAACAATTTTTCTGGTTCTGGCAATGGGAATCGTGACCATATATCTGGCCGGGTGCGCTTCTTCAAGATCCGGGCAGGTCTATTCCAGGGATGAAGCCAGAAAGGTTCAGACGGTTGAAAATGGAACCGTGGTCTCGGTGAAAGAAGTGTTGATTGAAGGAACCAAAACCCCCATCGGCACGGCAGCCGGTGGCGTGGCCGGTGGTGTGCTGGGCCATACGGTGGGAAGCGGATCGGGCAAAACCGTTGCCACGGTGCTGGGTGCCCTGGCCGGCGCGGCAGCCGGAACAGCGGCAGAAGAAGGAATTACCCGCAGACAGGGACTTGAGATCGTTGTTGAAAAAGACAGCGGCCAGACCATTGTGGTTGTCCAGGAAGCGGATATGGTGTTTGCCCCTGGGGACCGGGTCCGCATTATTGCAGGATCCAATGGCGTTACACGGATTTCAAAGTAATATTTGACCTTTGGGTTTTCATGGTTATCATACCGGCCTGTGAATAATTATGAAGAGCCAACAGGAGAACCATGAAAAAAAATACCCGGACCAACCAAAATTTAAGAAATATTGCCATCATTGCCCATGTTGATCATGGCAAGACCACCCTGGTGGATGCCATGTTCAAACAGAGCGGGCTTTTCAGGGAAGGACAGGAGGTGGATGACCGCCTCATGGACAGCATGGACCTTGAGCGTGAACGCGGCATCACCATTGCTGCAAAAAACTGCTCCGTGACCTGGAAAGGCGTAAAAATAAATATTATCGATACCCCCGGCCATGCGGATTTCGGCGGAGAGGTTGAGCGGGCGCTTTCCATGGCCGATGGTGCCATTCTCCTGGTGGATGCGTCCGAGGGCCCTCTGCCCCAGACCCGTTTTGTCTTGAAAAAAACCTTTGAATCCAACCTGCCGGTCATGGTTATTATTAACAAAATCGACCGGAAAGATGCCCGGCCGGACGAGGTTCTGGATATGGTTTACGACCTGTTTATCGATCTGGAAGCCACGGAAGAACAACTGGATTTTACCTATTTATATGCCATTGGACGTGACGGAATTGTAAAACGGGAACTGGAAGAGGAAGTGGATCATTTAACCGTCCTGTTTGATCTGATTTTAGAAGAGATGCCACCGCCGTCCTATGACCCGGATGCACCGTTTCAAATGCTGGTATCAGACCTGGGGTATTCGGATTACCTGGGGCGTCTGGCCATTGGGAAAATTTTTAACGGGTCGGTGAAATCCAATGAAAACCTTGTATGTCTGGGTGAAAGCGATCAGCAGCTGCCTTTAAAAGTGTCAAAACTGCAGTCTTACGACGGAACCACTTTAGGCCCGGTTGAGCAGGCCCAGGTGGGCGATATCATTGTTTTATCCGGGATTGAAGATGTGAAAATCGGCGACACCATCTGCACCAAGCTTGAACCGGTTCCCTTAAAACGGATCACCGTGGATGAGCCCACGGTTTCCATGCGCTTTTCCATTAACACCTCTCCGCTGGCCGGCAGGGAAGGAAAATATGTCCAGTCCAGAAAAATTCGAGAGCGGCTGTTAAAAGAGACCCTGATGAATGTGGGCATTGAAGTGGAAGAAAGTGCTACGGATGAAAGTTTCATGGTCAAGGGAAGAGGGGAACTCCAGCTTGCCATCCTCATTGAAACCATGAGAAGAGAGGGATTTGAATTGTGCGTGGGCCGGCCAAAGGTAATCTACAAAGAAAAAGACGGCCAGACGCTTGAACCCATTGAGCATCTGTTTGTGGATTGTGACGAGGATTTTCTGGGTGTGGTCACTGAAAAACTCTCCATCCGGAAAGGAAAGATGATCAATCTGGTGAATAACGGCAAGGGCCGGGTGAGAATTGAATTCTCCATACCATCCCGGTCTTTGATCGGTTACAGGGATGAATTCATGACCGATACCAGGGGAACCGGGATTATGAATTCCTATCTGTCCGGGTATGAACCCCACAGGGGGGAGTTTCCCGTGCGGTATACAGGTTCGATTGTTGCAGATCGCCAGGGCAAGGCTGTACCTTACGCATTATTTAATCTTGAGCCCCGGGGCCAGATGTTTCTCGAACCCGGTTCCCCTGTGTATGAAGGGATGATTATCGGTGAACATAACCGCCACCAGGATATTGATGTCAATGCCTGCAAGGAAAAGAAATTGACCAATATGCGGGCATCAGGCAAGGATGAAAGTGTGATCTGTACGCCGGTAAAGGCCATGACCCTTGAAAAGGCCATCCATTTTATCCGGGATGATGAAATGGTTGAAGTGACGCCTAAATCCATCCGGCTTCGAAAAACGGAGTTATCAGCAGGTAAACGGCATATCCTCCAGGGAAAATTAAAAAAGAACGAAAAAAAATAGCCCGGATGATCAGGATTTGACTTTCAGTCCGTCATCCTGGTCACGCTCGCTGAAAATGAATTCACGGGAGAGATCTGAATTTAACGGGACGATCTCTCCTCTGATATTTAAAAACTGGTCAAAATTTTCAATAAACAGGTCCAGAACCTGGGGATCAAAATGTTCCCCGCGCTCTTTTTTCAAAATATCATAGGTGATTTCCGGCGGATAAGGATCTTTGTACGGGCGTTTGGAGGTCAGGGCATCAAAGGTGTCTGCAATGGCCACGATTCTTCCGACAAGGGGAATGTCTTCGCCTTTTAACCCACGGGGATACCCCTTTCCATTGAATTTTTCATGGTGATTCAGGGCGATATCATAAGCCATCTGGAGGATTTTGGAATGGGATTCAGACAGTAGTTTCGCACCGATCCGTGTATGGGTTTTGATGATTTCAAATTCTTCACGAGTCAGTTTGCCCGGTTTGAGAAGAATTTTATCCGGGATGCCGATTTTTCCAATATCATGCATGGGCGCTGAATAGTGGATCGTGTCAATGAATTCATCGGACTGGCCGAGTTTGCCGGCCAGCAGGGTACAGTACTTTCCGATTCTGACAATGTGATCTCCGGTATCTTCATCTTTGAACTCAGAGGCCATGACCAGGCGGTGGATGGAATCGATATAGGAATGTTTCAGCTCCCTGTGGGCCTTTTCCGTCGCTTTTTTCAGGTTTCTTTCCTGGAGGACACGGTTGATTCTTAAGATGATCTCCCTTGGAGAGAACGGTTTTTCTACAAAGTCGCTGGCACCGATGCTGATGATTTCATCATACTGGTATCTTTGAATCTGTCCGGTCATGACAATGACGTCTGAGGTAAATTTTGACTTGATGATTTTGGCAAGTTCAATTCCATCCATAATCGGCATATCAATATCCGTAACAACAACATCAAAAATAAAATGAGCCATTTTGCCCAGAGCCTGTTCTCCGTTTTCGGCAAAATGGCAAAGATATTCAGTTCCCTCCATGGTGTTTTCCAAAAGTTCCCTGATCATGGGTTCGTCGTCAACAATTAAAATGCAAGGGCGGTCCGGATTGCTTGTCATATAACGTGTCCTGATTGCTTATTCAAATAGATTCTTTCTGCTTAGGGTACAACCAAACCGGGGGGAAATACAAGGAAAAATATATAGGAATTTAAAATGGCATGCCTGTTTCTCCAGTGGTTTGGCAGTTGAGCAAAACAGTGATAATATATCCGTCAGACTGATTTGTCTTTGTAAAAACCTAAGGCATGCTTATTTTAGGTTTGATTTTATTAAAACATAACCCGCATGAAAAATTAAAGGATGAACCATGGCCGGATTGGATTTTCAAATTATTCTGATTTCCATCATTCTCATTGTTTCTTTATTTTTTCTGGTATCTGAAAAAATTTCTGCTGATAAAACAGCCGTTGCCATTATGGTCACCCTGGCTGTTACCGGTATCCTGACCCCGAAAGAAACAGTGGCCGGTTTTGCCAATCCGGCAGTCATCACGGTGGGGGCCATGTTCCTGATCAGCCAGGGATTGATCCGGACCGGTGCTGTGGGGGTTGTCACAGAACTTGTATTAACCCTGTCCAAAGGCAAAAAGCATCTGGCATTTCTTGTTATCCTTTTTTTTGTGGGGGTTGCATCGGCTTTTATCAATAACACACCCGTGGTGGTCCTGTTTATTCCCATTGTCATGGGATTAAGCTGTGAATGCGATTTTTCACCGACAAAACTGCTGATCCCCTTATCCTATGTTTCTATTCTGGCAGGTACCTGCACCCTGATCGGGACGTCCACCAATATCGTTGTTTCTGATCTGGCAGCTGATTTCGGTTACCAGTCAATGACCATGTTTGAACTGGGTAAAATCGGTGTGCCCATCGCACTTGCCGGTCTTTTTTATCTGCTGCTGGTTTCCGGTCAATTATTGCCGGAGCGGGTTGCCCCGGTCTGCGAACTGGATGAAGGCCGGCAGAAACGATATATTGCTGAACTGGTGGTGCCGGAAGGCAGTGCCTTGATCGGAATGGATAACATTGACAGGCATGCCCAGGAGGAAATGGGACTGAGCCTTATTGAAATTTTTCGTTCCGGCAATATCTTTGATCCGATCAGAAACCGTTTAACCGTTGAAGCCGATGACATCCTGCTGGTTAAAGGATCAGCCCAGGATCTGGTTTCCTGCCTGAAAAATCGAACCTTGGAACTGGCACACGGCCAGGAAAATATAAAGTTCAAAGATGGAAAAAAAGATGATCTGATAGTGGAAGTGATTGTGCCGCCCATGTCTTCCCTGTTAAGAGAACCGTTATTATCCACTGATCTTCAACATGATACGGACATTCAGATTATTGCCGTTCGTACCCGGCACAGTCATTATTCCTATCGTATGATCCGGAAGGTGAGGCTCAAAATCGGGGACGTCATCCTGGTCCGGTGCCCGCGGGATAAATTGTCCAAAATCAGAAATTCTTCTGATTTTATTATCATAGAAGACATACACCATGCCATGATCAATAAGGAAAAAGCATGGATGGCCGCAGCTATTTTCGCCGGTGTCATTTTGGCTGCCACCCTGGGGCTTGCCGAAATCATGGTCTGTTCTCTTGCCGGTGTCCTGTTAATGACGCTTACCCATTGTTTAACCCTCAAGGATACATACCGGTCTTTGGAACCGGATGTTCTGCTTTTAATTATCGGTACGATTGCACTGGGACTGGGCATGCAGAAAACAGGCGCAACAGCATTGTATGCCAATGCTTTTTTGAACCTGTTTGAGGGGATGAGCCCCCACTGGGTACTGCTGGGTATCATTGTTCTGACCAGCCTGTGTACTCATGTGCTGAGCAACAATGCCACTGCCGTACTGCTGCTGCCCATTGCCATTTCCACGGCAGTCTCTTTAGGGGTAAACCCGAAACCGTTTATTGTTGGAATCTGTTTCGGGGCCAGTGCCTGTTATGCCGCTCCCATCGGGTATCAGACCAACCTTCTGGTCTATGGTCCGGGAGGATATCGCTTTTCAGATTATATCAAGCTCGGCCTGCCGCTGAATATACTGGTTATTGTCTTTTCTGCGGTTTTGATCCCCAGGGTCTGGCCTTTTTAAGGTTTTTTTCTTTTTTGGGGGATTGGCGGTGGCGGCCCTGTGGTTTTTGGGTCACAATATTCTTCTGGTCTTCCTTTCTTTTCGGGTCTTTTTCAACAAACACGGGTTCCATGGAAAACGGATCTCGCCCCGTGGCATACATGAGGGTGGAATAGGTTAATGGAGAGGGGGTAAAAATTTGAATCTGTTCCGGGGTGATATTCAGCTTTTTCCGGGTGAATTCCTTTAACGCAGCCATGTGTTTCATTCCGCATCCCGGGTGGGCGGCAATCAGGTAATAGGTTAAAAATTGTTTTTTTCCCGACTGCCTTGATAATTGGTCAAATCGATGTTTGAACTGCAGCAGCAGATCGGGCTGGGGTTTGCCCATCAATTTGAGAATCTCGGGATCCACATGTTCCGGGGCAATTTTCATCTGTCCTGATGTATTATCCGCTACAATTTTTTTTAAATAAGCAGTTCCGTTTTTATTGTCGCTAAATATCAGATCATACCGGATGCCGGATGAAATAAAGACTTTTTTAACGTTCTTCAGTTTTTCCACCTGCCGGATCAGCTTCATGTGGTTCGCATGATCCGGCCGTAATGTCTTACATGGCTCAGGAAAGAGGCACCGCCGGTCTTTGCAGACCCCTTGAGCCAGCTTCTTTTTACACTCAAATCCGTACATGTTGGCTGTGGGCCCGCCAAGATCCAGGATATATCCTTTAAAGTCTTTTCTTTTTGAAATGAGCTCGGCTTCAGCCACAATGGAACGGGCGCTTCTGTATCGGACGGTTTTTCCCTGGTGAACGGAAATAGCACAGAAATTACATTCTCCATAACAGCCGTAATGGGTGGGAATTGAAAATCTGATGGTATCCAGGGCCCGGACCGGGCCTTGCTTTTGATGAAAAGGGTGCAGATCCCGCTCAAATTCAAGTGAATGAATGTGGTCCAGTTCTTCTGTGGTGCTGTAGGCAGCGGGCGGATTTAAAATCAAAAACCGGTCATTGTGCGGTTGGCAGAGTACGCCGGCGGTTAATGGGTCATTGTTCTGATAAAAGAGATGAAAGCTTTTTATGTGGGCATCCGGATCTTTTTGAACCTGCTCAAAAGAGGGCAGGCATTCCCCTTTTTCTGTTTTTGAAATCCAGGCAACACCGTTGAGTGCCTCAACCCTTTGTCCTGCCTGAATGGCACGGGCAACATTGACAATGGTTTTATGGGCCATGCCGAAAACAAGGTAATCTGCTTTTGTATCAAATAGAATTGATCTTCGAATTTTGTTTGACCAGAAATCATAGTGGGCAATCCGCCGGAGACTGGCCTCAATACCGCCCAGGATAATGGGAGCCGTCTGCTTGAAATATTTTCTGATCAGGTTTGAATAGGCAATGACTGCCCGGTCAGGCCGCCGGTTATTGATGCCGCCCGGGGTGTAATCATCTTTTTGACGTTTTTTTTTCAAGGCCGTATAGTTGGCAACCATGGAATCCACACAGCCGCCTGTTACACCCCAGAACAGGGCGGGTTCGCCAAGACGCGAAATATCGGCAGGGCCGTTAAGATCCGGCTGGGCGATAATTCCCACCCTGAACCCTTGATCAACAAGGACCTTTCCGATCATGGACACACCAATAAACGGGGAATCAATATAGGCGTCACCCGTGACGAGAATAATGTCAAGCTTCGGCCAGCTGAGTTCGCGCAGCTCTTCTTTTGTTGTGGGAAGAAACATAAATTTTAGTTTTTCTGCAATCCTTATTATAATTAACGAACGTCTTTTTATCATACAGGATTGATGGCGGGAATACAAACCATGGACTGTCACAGGGCCGGGCCATTATGTGCAATAAACTGAAAAGATTATACTATTGCTTTTTAAAACGGGTATGATAAACTCCTCCAACAATACAATTTGCTGACGATGAAGCTGGTTCTTTTTAGTTTTTTGTCATGCATTTCATTTAAAAGCGAAAAACATTTAACCATTGCTCCGTTTTTTTAAATATAAAAAAAGGATGGGACCGAACAGGATTACTTTCAGCAGCCTGTCTGTTCAGTTGTGTTTGATCGCCATGGGTATTCCCACCCTTGTTTTGATTCTGTTTGAAATATACGATGTGCAGAGTCAAACCGCCAACCTTGAAAATGATTTAAAAATTACCTTGAAAACTGAAGCGCTTCAGCTTTCGGCCAGTCTTGCGTCTGCTCTGTTCAACCTGGATGAACAGGAATGTGAAATGATCTGCAGGGCAGCCCTTGAAAAACCCGTTATCCTTAAAATAACCGTTTGGGACGGAGACAGGGAATACCTTTCATTCCTGGATGACCGGAACTCACCTGAATTTATAAAAAAAGGAAATCTAAAAGGTGAGCAGCCCATTCGATTTAATAACCAGACCATTGGGAAGGTTCAGATTGTCGTTACAACGGTCTTTCTTGCACAAAAGATAGAGAATCTGAAATTCAACAGCTTTATTCAGGTGGTTGTCGTTGATCTGATTCTGGGGCTGGTATTGTTTGTCGTCCTGATTGTAAGATTTATGGAACCGCTGCGTGAACTGAAACGCATTTCTGAAATCATAGCGGCCGGTGATCTTGATTACCCCATTCATGTACGCCGGAACGATGAGTTGGGAGCCCTTGCCGATAATATGATCATTATGCGGGATGCGGTAAAAGAAAAGGTGCAGTCTCTGGAATCGGAAGTGGCTGAACATCAAAAGACCGCCATGGCACTTGAAAAAAGCGAGTCTTTTATGCGGTTGATCATTGATTTGATTCCCCATTCCATTTTTGTAAAAAATATAAAAGGACGATTCCTGGTGGTCAATAAGGCCATGGCTGAAAAATTCAATTCCACGGTGGATGAGGTGACCGGCAAAGACCATATTGACCTTGTAGAAGACAAAGATCAGGTTAAACAAAGGCTGAAAGATGACCAGCAGGTGATAACGTCCGGAAGAATGTTAAGCGTGCTCACGGAAACCCATGGTGCTGAACCCGCATCTTCTCGATGGTTTTCCACGAAGAAAGTGCCGTTCAAAGCTGCTGACGGGGATATGGGGGTTGTGGGAATCACCATTGATATCTCTGATTTAAAGCAAACCGAGATGGAACTTAAAGAAACAAAAAAATATATTGATAATATTATCGACTCCATGCCCAGTGCCCTGTTCAGCCTGGATAGGAATTTTAATATTCTGCTCTGGAACTCCAGGGCGGAAGAACTTTACGGCACCCGGGCATCAGACGCTGTCTCAAAATCACTGATTGAAGTGCTGCCTCAAATGAAACCGTATATGGAAAAGATTGAAGCTGCAGTTCAAACCCGGACTCCACAGTATTTTTCTAAACAGATCCGGCAGACATCCTCTGAAAGTATTTACGAAGATATCACGGTTTATCCTCTGGCCGCCGGAATGGAAGGTGCTGTCATCCGAGTGGATAATGTGACGGATCAGGTCCGTATGGAAGAGATGGTGGTTCAGTCGGAAAAAATGATGTCTGTGGGCGGGTTGGCTGCAGGTATGGCCCATGAAATTAATAATCCACTGGCAGGGATGATGCAAAATGCCCAGGTGATTTTGCAGCGCATTAATAAAGAGATTCCGGCCTCGGTCAGTGTGGCCCGGGAAGTAGGTGTTGAACTGAGTCAGATCCGGGCCTATATGGAAAAAAGGGGTATTACACAGCAGCTTGAGATGATTCATGAAGCCGGTGTCCGCATTTCACAGATTGTGCAGAATATGCTTGGATTTTCCAGAAAGGAAATTTCAGGTAAATCTTCACACGATGTCAGCCGGATCCTGGATAAAAGTATTGAACTGGCTGAAAGTGATTATGACCTTAAAAAACAATATGATTTTAAAAGGATCAAAATCGTCAGGGAATATGCCCCGGATACGCCGCCTGTCATGTGTGAGTCCAGTAAAATTCAGCAGGTTTTTTTCAATATTTTAAAAAATAGTGCTCAAGCCATGCAGGAATCCGGTGCTGTTCAAGACTCCCGGTTCACCCTGCGGGTCCTTCAGAAAAATGAATTTGTCCGTATCGAAATTGAAGACAACGGTCCGGGAATGACCGAAGAGGTGCGCAAAAGAGTGTTTGAACCCTTTTTTACAACCAAGGGGGTGAATAAAGGCACCGGCCTTGGATTGTCTGTCTCCTATTTTATTGTAACAGACAATCATAAAGGAGAAATGAGCGTTGTTTCCAAACCCGGTGCAGGTTCGAAATTTATCATTCATCTCCCGATTGCCTGAACCGAACATATCCCATGAAAGAATGTCTGCCAGGCAAGTTGATCCATTCCCCTTGAAATCCCCGGACCCATATGTTAACTTTTTTTAAAATTGATAATTAAATCAGTGCGTTTGTAATTTTAACAGCAAATACTATTTGAATGTAACTTGGCGGAATTTTGTCTATCCCAATATCACTGAATTCCGCCTATTTCACTGTTATCTACTGAGACTAAGGAGGGAATGTGCCTCATGTAATTGTTAAGCTTTACCCGGGAAGAACCGAGCAGCAAAAGATTCAGCTTGCCGAAGAAATTTCAAAAAATGTTGTTTCCATTGCAGGGTGCGAAGATAAATCCGTTTCTGTTTCCATTGAGGAAATTGACCCCGAGGTTTGGGCCGAGGAAGTATATAAGCCGGAGATTATCGATCATCCTGAAAGGTTGTATAAAAAACCCGGGTATAATCCTTTTGAATAGAGCAAGCCATCAATTGGAAAAATAATCATCATTACATATCCTCATGGCCGGAAGGCTGTAATTCCTATTTTAATTTTTTCAGCAGTTCTGGGTATGGCTGTTGGTTTTGCAAGCGCACAATTCATTGGATAAATATGTGCAAACTCATAAAACACATCAAAAACCGACAATATGAATTTAGCAGCAAACAGATTATGAAATTAATTAAATCCCAAAAAAACGATGCAGTAGGAATAGAAATTAATGAAATTTCTTTCAGGTCGTTGTTACGTGCTTTGCGTAAGTTGCCATCATTTGAAATAGAAAAATGCAATTATAATTTTATGAATGATGATGCGTTTGTATCTTTTTTATACAAGGGGATTAAATTCGAAATTCTAACTCCACTTTCAGATTATTGGATCGATAGACCTGAGGGCTGCCCGCCCAGCAAGTGGAAATATCAAATGGCAGGATATTGAATCGCTTTTCAAAGGGTTGGGCGCTAGGATTACTGAAAGAGAGGGTTCCAGAATTGGTGTTATTTTGTTTGGAGAAATTCAGGTCTTCCATCGGCCTCACCCTTCTCCTGACACTGATAAAGGAGCCGTTTCAAGTATTCGAAAATGGTTAGAGAAAAACGGAGTAAAGCCATGATAAACATTATGAATATAGATGGTTATAAAGCTATTATTAATTATGATCCGGTAATTGATAAATTTCGTGGGGAATTTATTGGCCTCAATGGAGGGGCAGACTTTTATGCAACAAACATAGAAGAGCTGCGGGAAGAGGGTAAAAGTTTAAATAAATGTGTTACTGATTTATTGGGTGAAGCGATTCAGCGCCAATAGACCAGATGCAGCTTTCTCCATGCCGGCTTGACGGAATTCCTCCTTTTGTGCATGCGATTGCCCTGGCGAACTGTGTCTAAATCTTGATAAAATCAGTGTGAAATGATATATTTCTCCACTTTATTTTTATTAAATAGCCATGGAACAAGAACGGTAAACAGTGAAAAAGAAGGATCAGACTATATTCAGGTGCCAGTCATGCGGCGGACAGGCCCCGAAATGGATGGGCCGCTGCCCGGAGTGCGGGGCATGGGATTCGCTTTGTGAAGAGCGTATATTATCCGGTGCGGCAAAAAAAAAGACAGCCTCCTTTCTGCCTGAACCGGTGCCTGTGGGTTCTGTGTCTGTTTCGGACACAGACCGGGTGAAAACCGGGGTGTCTGAATTTGACCGGGTACTTGGGGGCGGTATTGTTGACGGTTCTTTAATTTTGATCGGCGGAGATCCGGGCATTGGAAAATCAACACTCATGCTTCAGGTTCTGGCTACCCTGTCTGATGCAGGGAAAAAATGCCTGTACGTGTCCGGGGAAGAATCCGTCCGGCAGATTTCCATGCGCAGCAGCAGGCTTGCATCCGGCGGAAAGTCAATGTTTGTTGTTTCAGAGACGGATCTGGAAACGATTCTGGCCATGGTGTTAAAATCCAGGTATGATTATCTGGTCATTGATTCCATCCAGACGGTATTTCATCCTGAAATTGCGTCAACCCCGGGCAGTGTGACCCAGATCCGGGAAGCTGCCATGCAGTTCATGAAACTTGCCAAGTCTTCGGGAATTCCGGTTTTCCTGGTGGGCCATGTCACCAAAGTCGGTGCCATTGCAGGCCCCAGGATAATGGAGCATATGGTGGATACGGTTCTCTATTTTGAAGGGGATAAAAGCCATGTTTTCAGGATCCTGCGGGCGGTAAAAAACCGGTTTGGCTCTACCAACGAGATCGGTGTGTTTGAAATGAATGAAGCCGGCTTGACCCAGGTTCCCAATCCGTCGGCTGTTTTCTTATCTGAACGGGCATCGGTTTCACCGGGCTCCGTGGTGACCTCGTGCATGGAAGGGACACGACCCATTCTTGTGGAAATCCAGGGCCTGGTGTCGAGTTCGGGACTTGGAACCCCCCGGCGGACCATTCTGGGGCTTGATAATCACCGGGTGGCACTGATTGCGGCGGTTATGGAAAAAAGACTGGGAATGAATCTTTCCGGCCTGGATATATTTATGAATGTCACGGGCGGGGTAAAAATCGTGGAACCGTCTGTTGACCTGGCCATTGCGGCAGCCCTGGCATCCAGTTTTCTGGATAAACCCATTGATAAAGATACCATTCTTATCGGAGAAATCGGGCTGACCGGAGAAATAAGGGGGGTGGGCCATGTCCAGGCACGGATCAAGGAGGCGGCAAAGATGGGATTCAGCAGATGTCTGGTGCCGGGCAGTACCATTAAGCAATTGTCGCGGATCAAAGGAATGACCATAGAGAGTATCAGCTTTTTAAAAGATGCCATGGAGGTTTTGTTTTAATGCCGCCCCGACCAGGTAAACAATCTCAAAAACCAGGTAAAAGACCCGGTAAAAAGGGAAAACCGTTACAAAAATCAGGTAAAAATAAAGGGAAAAATTCCTGGGAAGACCATCTGACCCGTCGGGCCAGGGCGGAAAATTACCCGGCACGGTCTGTGTATAAGCTTGAAGAGATCCAGAAAAAATTCCATATCATGAAAAAAAAGGATACCGTGCTGGACCTTGGGTGTGCACCCGGGTCCTGGATGCTGTATGCAGGACAGCAGGTGGGTGATGAGGGAAAAGTTTTCGGGATAGATTTAAAAAAAATTGATATCCAACTGCCGGATCATGTGACGGCTGTCCAGGACAATATCCTGCAATTGGAAAACAAGGCTTTTTTATCCGATATTTCAAAGCTGGATGTGGTCTTGAGCGACATGGCTCCGGCCACAACGGGACGGAAGGATGTGGACGCTATGCGGTCTGTTGAATTATGCCGGATGGCTTTGTCTGTTGCAGAACAATTTTTAGCTTCCAACGGCCATTTTATCTGCAAGATATTCCAGGGAAATGAATTCAGCGCGTTTCAAAAGACGGTTAAAACAAAATTCAAGGACTGCAGAATATTTAAACCTGAGAGTTGCAGAAAACAGAGTAAAGAAATATATATTATAGCAAAATATAAGAAGTAAGGAGGACAACCAAAATGTCAGGACACAGCAAATGGTCGACGATCAAGCATAAAAAAGGTGCTGCCGATGCCAAAAGGGGTAAGATTTTTACCAAACTGATCAAAGAAATCACTGTGGCTGCCCGCATGGGCGGGGGTGATCCCGAGGCCAATCCAAGATTAAGGCATGCATTGAATACCGCCAGAGCCCAGAACATGCCCAAAGATACATCGGAAAGGGCGATTAAAAAGGGAACCGGTGAACTTGAAGGGGTCAACTATGAAGAAATTTTATACGAAGGGTATGGGCCGGCAGGCGTGGCTGTTCTGGTGGAATGCCTGACCGACAACCGTAACCGGACCATTGCAGAAGTGCGCAATATTTTCGGCAAGGCAGGCGGGAATGTCGGCACAGACGGGTGCGTTGCCTGGATGTTTGATAAAAAGGGACTGATCTCTGTCAGCAAAGAGGATTCTGATGAGGATACCCTCATGGAAGTGGCCCTGGATGCAGGTGCCGAGGATATTGTAGAAGAAAGCGATTCTTTTGAAATCATTACGGCTCCGGCAGACTTTGACGCGGTAAAAGATGCAGTTGATGAAGCACAGATTAAATACATGGTTGCAGAAATCACCATGCTGCCGCAGAATATGACCAAGGTCGACGGAAAAGAAGCCGAGCAGATGATCCGGTTCATGGAAGCACTGGATGACAGTGATGATGTCCAGAAATTTTATACCAATGCCGATATCCCGGATGAAGTTTTTGATGCCATGTAAATAATACGGCCGGACAATAGTATCTGGCCGTAACATAATAACAGCACAATGTTTATCATTGATAAACCAATACTGCTTAGAGATTGATCATTTTTTCCACTGATCCCAGGGCCTTTATCCGGATATCTTCAGGTACGGTGACCTGCCCTGACAGGTTTTCAAGACTGTCTGCCAGTTTTTCCAGCGTTATTTTTTTCATATCTTTGCACAGCATTTTGTCCGATGCCGGATAGAATTTTTTATCCGGGTAAGCTTTGGATATCGGATATAAAAGACCGTTTTCCGTTCCCAGGATGAATTCATCATGGTTTGACTGACCGGCATACTTGATCATTCCTGATGTGGACTGGATGCTTTCGGCCAGAGCAAGAACATCGGGCGGACATTCCGGGTGAGCTATGAACAAGGCATTGGGATGTTCTTTTTTAGCTTTTAAGACATCCCGGGCTGTCAGG
>JBNKNP010000089.1:0-3060 GCA_050293905.1 Desulfobacteraceae bacterium
GATGCCGCATCAGGGAGTACGGCAGCTCCCCGGAAGCCACCGGTGGCATTCCGTATTATGAAATAAAAATCGGGGAATTATAAGCTCAATACGTTGGTTTAATCCGCAGCCTATTTGGCCGGCAGGGTGATAATGAAACTGGTCCCCTTTCCAACCTCGCTGGTCACACGGATTGTCCCGTTGTGCTCTTCAATAATATTATAGGCGATATTCATCCCAAGCCCGGTACCTTTTCCGATTTCCTTGGTCGTAAAAAAAGGATCAAACACCTTTGCGATATTTTCTTCTTTAATACCGCACCCGGTATCTGAAATAACCACCACCACATTTTTTCCTTCCTGACGGGTCTCAATGGTGATCTGGCCCTTTTCTTCAATTGCCTGGGCAGCATTGACCAGAATGTTCATAAAGACCTGATTCAGTTTCTGGGGAAAACCTTCCACCATGGAAATCTCACCGAATTCCTTTTCAACCGTAGCCTTATATTTAATCTCGTTGTAGACCACGTTCAATGTGGTCTCTAGTCCGGCATTCAGATCCATGAGCATCTGCTTGTCATTGCCGGGATGGGCAAAGCTCTTCAAATCAGCCACTATCCGTCCCACCCTCTGGGTGCCGTCCTTGCAGTCAGACAGCAGTTCGGGAATATCTTCTTTAAGATAATCAATTTCTATGTCTTTTTCAAAATCGGTAATGGCGGACAGTTTGGTTTTTATATCTTGGGAAACATTCTGGCCCGATGCCTTCAGGGATTGCTGCAATTCCTGATAATGCCCGATCAGCTTCTCGACATCTTTCATATAATCGGTCAGCGCATCCAGATTACTGCCGATAAACCCGATGGGGTTATTGATTTCATGGGCTACCCCTGCTGCCAGCTGACCGATGGAAGCCATTTTCTCAGACTGAAGGATCTGGGATTGTGTGGTTTTTAAATCAGCCAGTGTTTTATCGAGTTCCTTATTTTTCTCTATCAATTCAGCCTGCATCTCATGGTGCTGGGATTCCAGTTCAATAACCCTTTCGCCGGTCTTTATCCGGGATCTGAGTTCATCGGGCTTAAACGGTTTTATGATATAATCATCCGCACCCGCATCAAAGACTTCCACCAGGTCGGTTGTTTTATCTTTTGCCGTCAGCAGTATAATATAGGAGTACGTTTTCTTATCCGCTTTCCTTATCCTGCTGCACAGTTCAATCCCGTCTATTTCAGGCATCATCCAGTCGGAAATAACCATATCCGGTTCATGCTCCAGAAAAAGATCCCAGGCAATCTTGCCGTCTTCAGCCTCGATGACCTCGTGACCGATCTTTTTCACTGCCTTCTTAACCAGCAGCCTTGAAACATAATCATCTTCTGCAACTAAAATATTCATTATCTACTCCGGTTTTTCTTCCAAGGATTCCTGCCAGGCGGGAATCTTATCAGCCAACCCCATTTTTTCAAGATATACCGTATCAAGATTACTGTGCGGTATCTCCTGCCCGGAACCTTTGTTCTGCTCATGCTCCATCCAGTCTGCTACATGGACAAGGCCGGCGAGCTCAAAATCACGGGACGCTACCCGGGCCGGACGGTGGTGAAACGCAATCCCTTCAATAATCGTATGCGGAAGTCCCCACAAGCCTAATAGATAGGCCCCTACTTCAGCATGGGTCACGTTGAACACTTTTTGCTCAGCCTTGAAAAGAGCCATATTTCCTTGCTTTGCCACTGCCATGACCTTTTTATAATCTTTGGAAAAATGCTCTGCCAGCAGCAGCCGCCCCAGATCATGCAAGGTTGCACAGATCATCGCATTATCTGTTTTTTTTGCCTCCATTTTTTCCAGGACGGCAATCTGTCTGGCAATGCCTGCCGACCGGACACAATGATTATGAATCTCATCAACGCATATGACTGTCAATGCTTCCTTAAACATGGAAAACACCTCGATCCCCAGCACCAGTGTTTTAACCACGTCAATGCCCAGTAATGTGACCGCTTCCTTGACATTGGCAATATGTCTGGGCATGCCGAAAAATGAAGAATTAACCAGTTGAAGCACCTTGGCCGTCATGCCCATATCCTTGGCAATAATTTCCCCCACACTGGCGGTGGAAGCATCGTCGGAATTCAGTTCTTCCATGATCTTCGCATAAAGAGCGGGGATGCTCGGCATGGTCTCTATTCCGCCCAGAAGATCCATGAGCGCCTTATTATGTAAAATTTCCCTTAACGAACAGGCCCGGGTAATGGCGGAAATCAGCAGTTCTTTTTCACAGGGTTTGGAAAGATACTGGTGGGCGGATTTCACCGATTTCATGATCATTGCCTCATCGGAATGACCCGATAAAATGATCCGTACCAGTGTGGGATATTTTTTTTGAACGATCTCAAGCAACTGGGAGCCATCCATTCCCGGCATGCGCATATCTGAAAGAATGACGTCAAATGTTTCTTTTTCCAGCACTGTCAATGCATTTTCAGCCCCTTCAACAAAGGTCATGTCCCAGTATTCTCTCAGCGGTCTTAAACTTCTTTTCAACCCCCTGAGGATATTGGGTTCATCATCAACAAACAGAATTCGCGTTTTGCTTTTTTCTCCCAAAGACCTTGGCCCTTCTATTTTATGGTGTGTCTTTGCCTGATGAAAAATGAATTAAGATACTGTAAGATTTACTATAAAAAATTACAGGGCCGTTTTCAAGCAAATAATATTCCAGCATTTCTCCTTCTGATTGATTCCACTCAAATTGTGAACGACAATCCGGATTCTGGTGTCCGGCGCACCTATTATCCATACACGAAGATAAGCTGTGAAAAGGAAAAATTGTGTTCGATTCTTTTATATGCCATAATGCCCAAAATGTTGATTTTATAACGGCATGATAAGATCAATTATTTATAATAATTAATATGTTATATGTTTTTTTAATCACACTTTTACCATGAATTTGCAATAAAACTAGTGTGACCGTCGGACTGGAAAAGAATCAATATAGTCTTGCAGAGATCTGACTTCGATGAACAGGTCTGTCGACTAAATTAATGAAGGTTAGAGGGGGGAAATGAAAAAT
>JBNKNP010000090.1:0-15465 GCA_050293905.1 Desulfobacteraceae bacterium
CTGCCTATGTCATGGACAAGCAATGTTATAAATACCAGGTTCCACCCGACCAGGGCGGGGGAGAACAGAATCTGTATTTTGCACCGGTAATAAAAGGTGACCGGATCAACAACGCCCCTGTTTTCATGGATAATATAAAAGGGCTTGTCACCATGCGGATCTCACCGGTTGAGCCGGTCAAGGAAAAAATTGAAGCAGGAAACATCATTGCCACCAAGCTATTATCTTCTTCAAACGACTCCTGGCTCATGGAAAAAAATATCAATCTGAATCCGACTATGATTTTCCCGCCGGACCAAGAAGAGGAGCTTCAGTCCTATGCACTGGCGTATGAACTTGACGGGCAATTTACCAGCTTTTTCAAAGGCAAGCCCATACCTGTGAAAACCAGTGATGCCAAAGAACCGGAAAAACCGGACGATTCAAAAAAAGCCGAAAAATCTGGAAATAAAGATGCAGGGCTGAAAGGGCTTGTGGCGCAGAACACGGTCATTGAGACCGGCAAACCCGCTAAAATCCTGGTACTGCCCTCTTCCCAGATGATCCAGGACAACATGCTTGATCCCCAGGGATTGTCTACCAACAGCACCTTTATCTTAAATGCCATTGATCATCTGAATAATCAGGATGAGATTGCACAATTAAGAGGCAAGCAGCAGACCCTGAACCCGCTGGAGGAGACCTCAGTGTCTGAAAGAGCTGTGATCAAGGCGTTTAACATTATCGGTCTGCCTGTTCTGGTTATTTTATTCGGCATGGGTGTGCTGGTCAAACGGACCGCGCGGAAAAAGAAACTGGAAACCCGGTTTAACGCATAAAAGGAAGCATCAAATGAAAAAAGAATATATCATCCTCCTGGTACTCATTGTGCTGTTAAGCGGCTATTTGTTTTTTCACAAAGAAAACAAGGATCACTATGATCTGCCGGAAATTCAAGCCATTGAACCGGCAAAAATTTCTTCGATTGTTATACAAAAAGGCGACCAAACCATCCGGTTTGATCATAAAGACAATACCTGGACATTAACAGACAAACACTATCCTGCCGACATGTCCCTGGTTGAGGCTATGCTTGACGCGATAAAAACATTTAAGCTCACTGCACTGGTTTCCCGGGAAGCGGATGTGAACCGGTATGAACTTGATAAAGACAACCGGATACAGGTCAGCGTGCTGCAAGGAGAAGAACCCCGGTTTGAATTTAGTATGGGTAAAGCTGCCCCGACCTTTAATCATACCTTTGTCATGGTGGGCAAAAATAAAAACATCTATTATGCCCGGGGAAATTTCAGGGATGATTTTGACAAGGATGTCCAGGCATTAAGGGACAAAAAAGTTTTTGAAGTTCACACAGCAGCAGTGCAAGCCATCCGGGTTGTCAAAGGTGAGAAATCCAGAGCCCTGACAGCTCAAGAAGCTCCCCGGATGGAAAAAGATAAAGGTGAAAAAGACCAAGATGACAAACCGGTGAAATCCTGGAAATCTGCCGATGGTAAATCCGAAGACCCGAAAACCGTGGAAAGCCTTTTGTCCACTTTCTCATTTTTAACCTGCAGCCGGTATGCCGACGACAAGCAGAAAAATGATTTCCAAGCCGTAGGCCCGGAATATACCATAAAAATCAACACCCACAAAGAATTGGTGTTGAACCTGTATAAAATAAAAGATTCAGAAGAATTTTACGGAATTTCTTCGACAAATGAATTTGTCTTTATTCTCAGTAAGTTTGATGCGGGACAGCTCACCGACAGCATGGATCGCTTTTTAGGAATTAAAAAGGAATAGTCAATTTGAAGTTCATTGCAAAGCTTGCATATCAGCCATACAAATGGTTCATTGCCATCCCGTTGATCTTTTTATTCACCTTGGTCTTATGTTCGGTCTGCATTGTAACCGGCATCCTGTTCAACCAGGATGCCGCCAACCATGTGGCCGTTCTCTGGGCCAAACTATGCTGTGCCGTTGTTCCGATAAAGGTAAGGATCATCGGAACGAAAAATTATGACCGGAAGCAAGCGTATGTCATCGTTTCCAACCACCAGAGCATGATCGATATCCCGGCGATTCATGCCCGTCTGGGATTAAATATAAAGTGGATCATGAAAAAAGAACTCAGAAACATCCCTGTCTTTGGCGCTGCCTGCCACCACCTGGGCTGTATCAGCATTGACAGATCCGACCACGCTGCTGCCATCCAATCCATTCAGAATGCAAAAGAAAAACTGTCCCGGACCGCCAGCGTTCTTTTTTTTGCAGAAGGGACAAGAAGCAGAGACGGCCGGGTGATGCCGTTTAAAAAAGGCGCATTTAAATTTGCCTGTGACACAAATCTTCCTGTTCTGCCGGTGACGGTTAAAAACGCAGTTCAATTACTGCCGTCCCATTCTTTAGACCTGATCCCGGGTACGGTTGAATTAATTATTCATCCGCCCATCCATCCTTCTGAATATCCCAAAGACCGGCTGGATCAATTTATTGCAGACACACGCCAGACGATCTGTAATTCACTACAGGGATAGAAAATGTATATCATTTAATTTCATGGTTTTTTTTCCTTTTATTTTTTGTTATAAGTAATACCGAATTAAGATCATCGGCATATCATCAGAACAGGACAAGGAAAATCGATCATGCAGCAGGCACAAACAGATTTACCAGAAGGCGGACAGCCCCGGATACTGGTCATGGACGATGAAGAAAGTGTTCTAAAGATTATAAAACTCATCCTTGAAAAATTTAACTACCAGGTGTACCTGGCTAGACATGGCCAGGAGGCTGTCGACCAATACAGCGCTCTTTTAAACGATAAAATCCCTGCGGATATCGTTGTTCTCGACCTGACCGTTCCAGACGGCATGGGCGGGAAAGAGGCTGCTCAACGGATTTTTAAAATGGATCCGAATGCAAAAATTATTATATCATCCGGCAACACCCAGGATCCGGAACTCAGCGATTATGATTCCTGGGGTGTCACAGACATTATTTCCAAGCCGTTCCGCATGGATAGCCTGAAAGAAAAGATCGCCCGGATACTGGCCCGATAATTTTTTCGTCCAAGGAGAAACAATGTGCTTTAAGCTGGCTTCCGGCGTCAACGTTCCTGACTTGTCCGGTATCGCCCAGGGGTATTGCGTCCGTTTAAACGACATGCTCACATCCATCACCGTCAACATTTCAAGAGAACACCTGGAAACCGTTTTTTTAACCCTGGCACGTCTGGTACTCACACCTGCGTTTATGGTTATAGAGCATCCGGTTTCCTCCAGGGGGAAAAAATTGATAAAAAAAATTGATAAAAAAAAATTGGCGGCTGATCCTTACCCAAAAGCGATCTATTACAGGGACGACCTGGATTTCGACAGTTTTCCCGAAATATGGCAGACAATCCGCCGCCATTGTCTGGATGACGGCGCCACAACTTTCGGATTCGCATCCCACAAAGGGTATGACAAAGTATATGTTTCCAGATATAAAATCGCTAGAATCGATACTGCTCAACCCTATAAATACCTGATTGCCCTGGATGAACTCGGATTTAAAAAAACAGATAACCTGATCACTGTCCAGGATATTTTGTCCGATAAAAACCCGGGCTCCACCATATCTGTCGAGATTGACGGAAAATCAATTTTTGAACAGGTTGAAACCTTGAAAAATATGGGATTTTATCTTGCCGAGCACCGGGATGCCTAAAGAATAATCACCCACCTCCCCTTTTCCCCACCATTATCTACCTTACTCCATTATGTGCCTGTCTTTTATTTTATAACTATATATAGGGTATGTGAAAAAAAAGTGAAAAAATAATTATTTTTTTCCTTGACTTAGCCTATATTTTTCGTAAAAGTGTGGAGCATGGTGGTGGAAAGTGGATAAGTTAATAGTTTTTTAACTAAGGCTTAAATTAGTGTTTCGATCAAGTTCCTTTCATACAATTGACGCCAAGGGCCGGATCATCATCCCGTCAAGGTTTAAGAATATCTTGAAAGCGGATAAGGTCTACGGTGTCATGGTCTCGAACAAGGACGATTGTCTCTACGCGTATACCTTCAGCGAATGGGAAAAGGTGGAATCCCGGATTTTATCGGCAAAAAGCAGTGCCATGGCCGACTTCCGAAGATTTTTCCTTGGAAACTCCTGCGAATGCCTGTGCGACAAGCAGGACCGCATCCTGATTCCCAAAAGCTTAAGAGAGTATGCCAATCTGACAAAAGAAATTGTTCTTGTGGGCAACCTGGATCGATTTGAAATCTGGTCACGGGATATTTGGGATGAGACCAACAAACGAATGGAACAAAAACTTAAAGACGAAGAGATAAGAGAGGAAATAGCTTCGTTAGGGTTATAAATTAATGGGATTTGAGCATACGTCTGTCATGCCTCAAGAGGTGCATGAGCACCAGAATTTAAAGCCCGGAAACATCTGTGTGGATTGTACCCTGGGCGGTGCCGGTCATGCACTTGCGACAGTCAAAACGATCCTGCCGGACGGACTTTTGATCGGTATTGATCAGGATATAGATGCCATAACCCATGCCAAAAAGGCCTTAGAGCCGTTTAAAAAAAACATAAAGCTGTTCCACAGTAATTTTAGCGATCTCCCCCGGATTTTGAGCGAGAATAAAATTGACGGTGCTGATTCGATACTCCTTGATTTAGGCTTTTCACTGAACCAATTAAAAAACGGCAGACGCGGTTTCAGTTTTAACAAAAACGAGCCTTTGGATATGAGAATGGACACTCGAAATAATTTGACAGCTTATGAGATCATCAATTCATATAAAGAAGATGAATTGGTTGATCTGTTCTTCAAATTCGGCGAGGAAAAATTTTCCAGAAGGATTGCAAAAAAAATTGTTCGAAAAAGATCGGTCGGCGACATCCAGACCAGTGCTGAACTGGCCGACCTTGTAAAAAGCGCTGTTCCTGCAAAACAGGCCTTTAAGCAACGCATTCATCCGGCCACCCGGATATTCCAGGCATTAAGAATCGCAGTTAACAAAGAGCTTGAACGGCTTGAAACCTTTATGGAAACCGTTCCTGATCTGCTGTCGAAAAACGGCCGCCTTTGTGTCATTTCCTTTCACTCCCTTGAGGATCGGATTGTCAAACAAGCCATTAAAAAACATGAAAGCAACTGCACCTGCCCAAAGGAACTGCCGGTCTGTCTGTGCGGATTTGTTCCGAAACTGAAGTCTGTATTTCGCAAACCATTGATTCCGACAAAAGAAGAAATAGCTGCCAATCCCATGGCCCGGAGTTCAAAATTAAGGGTGGCTCAAAAGGTATAAATATGGCTGTTAAAAACAACATACCCAAAAGACCATCTCCTCCCCAGCACCGCGGCCTGTTCTGGATCTTTATCATCAGCCTGTTTTTCTGCGAACTTCTGGCTTATACCTGGGTCAGGACTGAATCACGCCACACGCTGCTGGAAGTGTCCAAAGCCCAGGACATGCTTGCCCAGTCGCTGGCATATAAAAAAGCGCTCCTGCTTGAAAGGGACCGTCTGAAATCAGACGATCGAATCACCCGGATTGCAAAAACCCGTTTAAATCTCAAAAGGGACACATTGATTCAAACCATATACCTGGCAGGAGATGGAAAATAATGCCAAAAGCACCCGGATCATCCATGAATAAACGGCTTGCTGTCGTTCAGGTCTTACTGATCCTGGCGATTTTTGCATTGGGTGCCAAGTCCTTTGAAATACAGATATTCCAGGCCGAAGAACTGGCCCGGAAAGCGGAAAATGACTATTCAAAGTTTGTCCGGATCAAAGGCGAACGCGGTGAAATCCTGGACCGGAAAATGAATAAGCTGGCAACCAGTGCAGCAGCCATATCCATCACGGCATGTCCGGCAAAGATAGAAAACCCGGCAGCAACAGCTAAAAAGTTATCAAAAATACTGGGGTTGAACAGCAGAAAACTTGAAAAAAAACTTTCCTCCAGGCACATGTTTGCCTGGGTGGCCCGGGGAGTCCCCCCCGGCCAGGCTGAGCGTATCCGGAATCTCAAACTTCACCATATCTATTTTGAAAAAGATTTTAAACGATTCTATCCCAACCGGGAACTTGCCGCCCAGGTCATCGGATTTACCGGATCGGAAGATTCAGGCCTGGAAGGTCTGGAATTTCAATTCAACGACACCCTGGAAGGGAGGTCAGGAGAAATCCGACTGAGACGTTCCGGCAAAGGTGAATTTATAGGATTAGACAACGACAAAAGGGCAGGACTCAAAGGGAAGTCCATTGTACTGACCATTGATAAAAAGATACAATATTTAAGTGAACAAAGCCTTGAGGCTGCAGTAAGAGCACACCAGGCCAGATCCGGAATGGCCCTGGTCATGCGCCCGGCAACCGGAGAACTGCTTTCCGCTGCCCACTATCCCAGGTTTAATCCCAATAACTTTAAAGGGATTAAAACAGATGTTTTTCGAAACCGTTCAGTCACCGATGCATTCGAGCCCGGTTCCGTAATCAAAGTAATTACTGCTGCCGCGGCACTGGAAAAAGGATTCTCACCCAGATCAATCTTTTTTTGTGAAAACGGCAATTACCGGATCGGCAGATTCACCATCCATGATACCCATCCGCACGACTGGCTGTCCATCAGTCAGATCATTAAATATTCCAGCAATATCGGATCGACAAAAATTATTGAAACCATTGGAGATAAAGCCCTTTACCAGAATCTTAAGGCATTCGGATTCGGCAGTAAAACCCAGGTGGGATGTCCGGGTGAGACCACCGGCAACCTGCCGTCCTATGAAAAATGGTCACGGATTGATGCCGGTTCCATTTCTTTCGGCCAGGGCATTTCCGTATCAGCTCTGCAGTTGATCAGCAGCATCAGCGCCATTGCCAATAATGGAATGCTCATGAAACCCATGCTGATTAAAAAAGTTCTTTCCAATAATGGGACGCCATTAAAAATCAATCTTCCCCAGGCTGTCCGGCAGGTAATCTCAAAACAGACCGCCACCCAGGTCAAAAAAATGATGAGCCTGGTGGTACAGAAAGAGGGCACCGGTGAAAAGGCCGCCATGGACGGATACACCGTCTGCGGTAAAACCGGAACTGCTCAAAAAGCACTCATTCATGAAAAAGGGTATTCAAAAGATAAATACATATCGGTTTTTGCAGGCTTCGCCCCCATGGAAAAACCGGAACTGGCCATCCTGGTGGTGGTGGACGAACCCCAAAAAAACTATTACGGCGGTGAAGTGGCAGCTCCGGTCTTTAAGACCATTATGGCCGAATCATTTAATTACCTGAACATTCCCCCTGAAAAGGAACAGCAGATGGTCGCTGCAGTATCCCCGGGAGAAAAAGAATGAAATTGTCCGAGCTGATCAAAGACTATCAGAAAATGATCTCTGTGCAGGCTGATTCTTCTGCAGCAGATGATCCGGACATTCTTTTTTTAACGGCAGACTCCAGACAGGTAAAGCCCGGTTGCCTTTTTTTTGCAGTAAAAGGACAAACCGTTGACGGCCATGATTATATTACCCAGGCATTGGAAAGAGGGGCGGCAGCCGTGATTGCCCAATCCGGTATTGATTTTGGCCCTGACCTTAATGACTCCGGTGCCGACAAGACGATCATCCGGGTTGAAAATTCAAGGCAGTGTATGGCCCATGCGGCCGCCCGCTTCTACGGCCACCCGTCAAAAGAGATGATCCTTGTGGGAATCACAGGGACCAACGGAAAAACCACTATTACCTGGCTGCTTGAAAGTATGCTTAAAGCCGCCGGATTTCATTGTGGTGTCATCGGCACGGTCAATGTCCGGTATCCGGATCACTGTACTGACAATCCAATGACAACACCGGATGCCATTGAACTGCAGAAAATCCTTGCACAGATGAAATCGGCAAACGTCACCCATGTCATCGTTGAAGTCTCGTCCCACGGCCTTGATCTGAACCGGGTGGATGGGTGTCATTTTGATGTCGGCATTTTCACCAATCTGACCCAGGATCATCTGGATTACCACCATGACCTGGACACCTATTTTGAATGCAAAAAACAATTGTTTACCCGTTTTCTGGGGTCAACCACGCCCAAAAACGGCTTAGCCGTCCTCAATATAGATGACCCAAAAGGAAAAGAGCTTTTCCACACGCTTAGCTGCAGAAAGATCAGTGTCAGTGCTGGAGGGCGTGCAGATATTTATTCCACCGGGATCCGTCATCAGATTACCGGAATTTCCGGTACCCTGTGCCTGCCGGGAACCGGTTTTCCCTTTCAGTCCGCTCTCACAGGCCGGTTCAACCTTGAAAATATTCTGTGCGCAGCCGGCGCCGCCCATGCGCTGGGTCTTTCTGAAGAAAAAATAAAGGCCGGCCTTACTGCCTGCACCACAATTCCCGGCCGGTTGGAAAAAATAAAAAACACCATTGAACGCCATCTCTTTGTGGATTATGCCCACACGCCTGACGCCCTTGAATCCATTCTGAAAACATTAAAAGCAAACGCACAGGGAAGACTGATCACCGTATTCGGCTGCGGCGGCGACCGGGACCGGACAAAACGACCCCTGATGGGAAAAATTGCAACCGGACTGAGCGACATTGCCATCGTCACATCGGACAATCCCAGGACTGAAAATCCCGACGCCATTATCCGGGATATTCTCGCTGGAATGGAAGGGTTTGAACAATTGAGTGCCCCGGACCTTGAATCCCATCCCTTCACATCCGGATACCTGGTTGAGCCGGACCGTAAAAAAGCTCTTGAAACAGCGGTTTTTCTTTCTAAACCGGACGATATTATCCTTGCTGCGGGCAAAGGACATGAAACCTATCAGATTACCAACTCCGGCACCAACCATTTTGATGACAGGGAAGTCCTGGAAGAAGCTGCCAACAGATTAAGTCAAAAATTAGCGCCCATGGTCTGGGCGTCACGGGATCTTGTGCTTGCTCTGGAAACAGACCCGGTGCTTTGTCCGCTGTCCGGATCTCATCTGTTTTCCACCATTGGCACGGATTCAAGAACCATTGAAACAGACCAGCTCTTTCTGGCTTTAAAAGGGGAAAATTTTGACGGGCACACTTTTATTGCTTCGCTAATCGACAAAGGCATCAAAGGGTTTATCGTTGAAAAAGGATATTTGCAGGATCAGAATATTTTCAAAAAAGCAGGAACAAAGGATCTTCTTGTTTTTGAAGTACCAGACACCCTTATTGCGTTGGGACAGCTGGCCCGGTATCAGCGGCTGCGCTCTAAAGTTCAGCTGGTCGCTGTTACCGGTTCCAGTGGTAAAACCACCACACGCAGGATGATCCGGCAGATATTCAAGACCCGGTTTCACACCCTGTCCACCCGGAAAAATTTTAACAATGAAATCGGTGTGCCCTTAACCCTGCTGAACCTGTCTGCAGCCCATGAATGGGCTGTTGTCGAAATGGGCATGAACCATGCCGGTGAAATTTCAAGGCTCAGCCAAATGGCTGAACCGAACATGGCTGTGATTACCAACACGGCAGCTGTCCATCTTGAAGGTCTTGGCACCATTGAAAATGTTGCCAGGGCAAAAGCTGAAATATTTGAAGGTCTTCAGCCGGGAAGTACGGCGATTCTCTTTGCCCGGGATGAAAAGCGGGATATCATAGAACCCCTGGCCAGGGAAAATACGAACATTCACAACATCCGGTTTTTTGGGGACAGTCCTGACGCTGACGTTAAGGCAAAGGACATTGAAACGACACAGGGATCCATCCATTTTACCGCACATTTTGAGGATCAGGCCTGTCCCGTCCAAATCAATTCCCCTGCCCGGTTCATGGTGGACAATTGCCTGGCCGCGGTTACTGCAGCCCGGGCAGCGGGTATTGATCCTGTATCCATTCAACAGGGGATAAAACGATTTTCTCCTGAACCCGGCAGAATGAACATCCGTACCTTATCAAGGGACATCCGGATCATTGACGACACCTACAATGCCAATCCCGCTTCAGTAAAAGAGGCGCTGAAAACCCTGGCATCCGTCAGCCTGGGCCATAAAACCATCGCTGTGCTGGCAGATATGCTGGAACTGGGTGACCAGTCAGAGCTGCTGCATTACCAGACCGGTCAGCTCGCTGCCCGATTGAACATCAATGAATTATATCTGTTCGGCACCCAGGTGGCGCACACGTTGAAAGGCGCACTTGACAGCGGATTTGACAAGGAAAAAATTTTTCATTTCACCAAGGAAAAAATTATAGATGCAGTCATAAATAACGTTGGTCCGGGCACATGGATACTGGTGAAAGGGTCCCGCGGCATGGCCATGGAAACCGTCGTAACGGGGTTGAAGGATAATTTGATTGACCGCACAATAAAAGGTTGAGGTTATGATGGAAAATAACTTTGAAGAAAAAAGGTGTTCAACTGACAGACGCAAATTTACCTATACTTCCTATTGCCCGGAACGCAGAAGCGGAATAGACCGCAGAACAGGGATTGAATGCATACCACAACCGGCTGTCCGGAAAAAGGAAAGGGTCGCATAAAAGGCAAAAAATGCTATACGAATTTTTATATCCATACCACGTTGATTTCTCGTTCTTAAATATTTTCCGGTATATTACCTTCCGGACGATTTACGGTGGATTAACCGCCTTTTTAATCTGCTTTATTTTTGGACCGTATGCAATCAGAAAACTGTCCCAGCTGCAGATCGGCCAGATCATTCAAACCGACGGCCCCCAGTCTCATCTGGGCAAGCAGGGCACACCGACCATGGGCGGCATCCTGATTTTGTTTTCTATTTTTATCACCACCCTGTTGTGGGGAAACCTTTCCAATCACTATATTATCATTCTTCTGCTGTCCCTGATGCTGTTCGGCATTATCGGATTTATTGACGACTACCTCATGCAGATCAAAAAACGGAACATGGGGTTTACTGCCAAAGCAAAATTTACAATTCAAGTTTTGTTCGGACTGGTCATATCTTATCTGATTTATCAGTGCCCGGATTTTACCACGACCCTGACCATTCCGTTTTTCAAAGACCTGTCCCCGGATCTGGGCATCTTTTATATCCCGTTTGCCTGCCTGGTGATTGTCGGTACCAGCAATGCGGTCAACCTCACCGACGGCCTTGACGGACTGGCCATTGGCCCGTATATCGTTGCCAGCGTCACTTACATGTTTTTTGCCTATGTTTCCGGCCATATCCAGATTGCAGATTACCTGCATGTCCGGCATATTGCCTCGGCCGGTGAAATTTCGGTTGTCTGCGGCACCCTGGCCGGTGCCGGCATGGGATTTTTATGGTTCAACGCCCATCCGGCCCAGGTCTTTATGGGAGATTCCGGTTCCATCCCCCTGGGCGGCATCCTGGGTACCATTGCCGTAATGACCAAACACGAGATACTGCTCCTGGTCGTGGGCGGAATCTTTGTCATCGAAGCATTATCCGTCATCATCCAGGTCTCATATTTTAAACTGACAAAAGGAAAGCGGGTATTCAGAATGGCCCCGCTGCACCATCACTTTGAACTGAAAGGGTGGCATGAATCCAAGGTCATTGTCCGGTTCTGGATTATCTCCATAACCCTGGCCCTGTTATCCTTAAGTACTTTAAAAATAAGGTAACCCGACGTGAGCACCAGACAGCAACCATATCACCAGAATCCATATCACCTGGTTATCGGCCTTGGGAAATCAGGCCTGTCCATGGCCGGATTTCTTGCTGCCAGGGGTGAACACGTCATTGCAACAGATATAGACAGTTCAAAAACAGCTGCTGCCAAGGTCCTTGAACAGCTCGGCATCGAAACCCAGATCGGGTTTCATGATCCTGCCGTCTTTGACAATGCAGCCAGCCTGATACCCAGCCCGGGTATCCCGTTAACGATTCCCTGTATTGCCCAAGCCATTGAAAAAGGGGTGCCGGTTATGGGTGAGCTTGATATTTTTCAAAAGGAAAACACCCTGCCGGTCATTGCCGTCACCGGAACCAATGGAAAGACCACGACCACAACACTGCTGGGAGAAATGCTCACCGCCTGCGGATATAATGTCTTTGTCGGGGGCAACATCGGCACCCCGCTTGTGGATCTTTTCATGTCGGACGAATCCTTTGATATGGTTGTGGCTGAAATCTCAAGTTTCCAGATGGATATTTCCAAAAATTTCAAGCCTGATGTGGGAATCCTGCTCAATATCAGTGAAGATCACCTGGACCGTTATGACAATTTCAAAGCGTATGAAAATGCAAAATGGCGGATATTCGAAAACCAGACCCAAGACGACGTGGCCGTGATCAATCAATCCATTGCAAAGTTTGAGCCCCGGTCCGGACAACTGGCATCAAATATATTGAAGTTTTCATCAGCAGGGAATGCAGGCGCCTCCTGCCAGGCGATTGTGGATGCTGATGCCATTCATCTTTGCACCCCGGCAGTCACCTGTGACATCCCCGCAGCCATGCTTGACGGACTGCCCGGCATTCACAACCATGAAAATGCGGCAGCCGCCCTGCTTGCCGGACTTGCAGTCCATGCAGACATTCACTGTCTGAAAACCGGCTTAAAACAGTTTAAGAACCTTTCTCACCGGATTGAGTTTGTGGACACCGTAAACGGCACACGGTTTTATGATGATTCCAAGGCCACCAACACGGATGCTGTCATCCGGGCCATTCAGACCTTTGAAAAAGACATCATCCTGATCCTGGGCGGCAGGGAAAAGGGAACGGATTTTAATCTGCTTGCGGCCCCGGTCAGGAAAGCTGTAAAGGCCATCGTAGCCATAGGGGAAACCCGAATAAAAATAAAAGAATTATTTGAGGCCATCTGCCCGATAAAAATTGCCACCACAATGAAAGAGGCGGTAAGAGCGGCATTTAATTTTGCCGGTAAAAACGACATTGTCCTTTTGTCCCCTGCATGTGCCAGCTTTGACATGTATGACAATTATGAACAGCGCGGCCAGGATTTCACCAACCAGGTCCGGACACTGAAACAGGAGGTCGGAGCATGAAACCTCAGCGCACCCTCCATCCGTTTTTAAGTGAAAAAAGCATTCTTTTTCCGGTTATCCTGCTGTCCGGAATCGGTCTTGTCATGGTGTATTCAGCCAGTGCCGCCATCAGTATGGAGGCCCATGACACCCTGTTTTATTACATGAGAAAACAGGCCCTTTTCTTCGGGCTCAGCCTCGGGGTCATGTTTGTTGCAGCTTCTTTTCCATATCGTGCATACAGGCGGATTTCCTACATCATCCTCTTTCTTGCGGTTCTTCTTCTGGCAGCCGTGCTCATACCCGGACTCAGTGTAAAGGCCGGCGGAGCCCAGCGCTGGCTCAATATCGGCGGATTCGTCTTTCAACCTGCAGAATTTGCAAAGCTGGCCATGGTCTTGTTTCTGGGATATTCCCTGTCCAAAAAACAGACCCAGATCCAGGATTTTTCAGTGGGATTTGCTCCCCATGTTTTTGTATTTGCACTTTTTGCCTGCCTGATCATTTTCCAGCCCGATTTCGGTACCATTGTGGTTTTGGGACTGATCACCTGGGGAATGATGTTTGTTGCAGGGGTTAAAATCATGCATCTTTTATCCCCCACGCCTTTGCTGATTCCGTTGATCTATTTTTTAGTGGTCAAGGTGCAATACCGGATGGAAAGAATCCTGGGGTTTTTAAATCCCTGGGATGATCCATACGATACCGGGTACCAGATCACGCATTCATTAAAAGCCTTTGGTTCGGGCGGCATTTTTGGAAAAGGCATCGGCCTTGGCATGCAAAAAATGCATTACCTGCCCGAACCCCATACGGACTTTATATTTTCAATCATCGGTGAAGAGCTGGGGTTGATCGGGGTGATGACCGTTCTGGCCTTATACCTGATTTTATTATTAAAAGGAATCCGGATTGCAAAAACATCAAACACCATGTTCGGTGCACTTACAGCAACCGGGTTGACCATGTATATCGGCGTCCAGGTGATTATTAACACGGGCGTGGCATTGGGCCTGCTTCCCACAAAAGGATTAACCCTTCCCTTTATCAGCTACGGCGGCACCTCTTTAATCGTCAACATGGCTGCCATGGGAATTTTAATGAACATTGGAGCATCAAAAGATGTTGAACCGGCCGTTTAATTTGATCATTGCCGGCGGAAAAACCGGCGGGCACCTCTTCCCGGGCATAGCTGTTGCCCAGGCTGTGGAACGCCTGTCTTCCAATGCAAAGATCCTGTTTGTGGGGACCAATGCAGCCTTTGAAACCCGGACGCTGAAAACATACGGATACGACCACAGGGCGATTTATTCAAAACCGGTTAAAGGCGGCAACCTGTTGAACAAGCTGGCCTCCATTTTCATTCTCATCATCTCCCTTGCCCAGTCCCTGATCATCATGAGAACCGTTAAACCTGACTTTGTCCTTGGCGTGGGCGGATTTTCATCTTTTGCCGTGGTCCTGGCAGCCTGGCTGCTGCACATCCCCACGGCCATCCAGGAACAGAATGCGATTCCCGGATTGACCAACCGGATGCTGGCTAAATTTGCCCGAACGATTTTCACCTCTTTTGAACAGACCAAAGGATTTATCAATCATCCAAAAGTACAATTCACAGGGAACCCGGTCCGGAAACCTGAGCTGAGTGCAGCAGGCTCCCATTCACTACTTTCCGGTCTTGACCCGGACCGGTTCACCCTGCTGATTACCGGCGGAAGCCAGGGGGCTGCCAGTATCAACGCAGCGGTCCTGGGTGCTGTTGAATCCATGGAGGATCCGGACGCGTTCAATATTATCCATCAGACCGGGATAACAGAGGAACAAAAGATTCAGGAGCGGTACAAGGCAATGGGCATTAAAGCTGTGGCAAAGGCTTTTTTCCATGACATGCCGCAGCTTCAGGCCGCAGCCGATCTGATCATTGCCCGGGCCGGAGCAGGGACGCTTTCAGAACTGTCCATCCTGGGAAAACCGGCCATACTGGTTCCTTTTCCCTATGCTGCAGATGACCATCAAACCGTCAATGCAAAGGCTTTTGAAGCACAGGGGGCTGCTGTAATGATGACTGACGCATCACTGAACGGTGCAGATCTGAAAGCAAAGATTGAAGAACTGGCCCTGGACCGCCCACGGCTTGAAAGCATGGAAAAAAATATGAAACGCCTTGCCATGCCGGATGCAGATAAAACCATCGCCACATATATTTTAAACACAAAGGATAAAAACGAGTAATCATGTATCAGAAAAATTACCATATCCATTTTGTCGGCATCGGCGGAATCGGCATGAGCGGGATCGCAGAGCTATTGATCAACCTGGGCTACACCGTTTCCGGTTCTGACCTGAAATTATCCCATATCACCAGACGGCTGGAAGAAAAAGGCGGCACTATTTTCAAAGGCCATGCCAAAGAACAGGTGGCTGGTGCGGATGTGGTTGTCACGTCTTCTGCCATTGCCGATAAAAACCCGGAAGTTGTCCGTGCAAGGGAAATGGGGCTT
>JBNKNP010000091.1:0-12441 GCA_050293905.1 Desulfobacteraceae bacterium
CGAAAAACATCTTCATGTCCTTTTTCATCAGAAATCGCACATCCCGCACCTGTGATTTCGATACACTGCCGGAATCCGTTTTCACCTGCCGGCAAATGCTGCCCGCCCCCCCTGCAGGATGAGATGTCGCGTATGATGATAAAAAGGAAGTCTGGGCAAATTTTATGAATAGTGAATTCCACAGGAAGGCTGCTTCCGTCCTTTTGACAAACCCGGCCCGGTAAAACCGTGATACTGCCTTTTTTAAAAACGTCCGTACTGATCAGAGACAGTGCCGGATCATCCAGTTGAAACAAATCAGAAAGACCCATGCAAAGCAATTTTTCACGGGAATATCCAGTCAGTGTCATCCCTTTCGGGTTCACTGCAACAACGACATGCTTTTTTGAATCGGCAATAAAAATACCATCCAAGGAGGTTTCAAATGCAATTCTATAAAAGAGCCCTGGATCATCCACACTGTCTGTGCCCTGTTTTCCGGCATCTTCAGTCTGTTTCATTTTTATCTGCCTTTTTTAATATCTATCCAGTGGTCAACCTTCTAACCGTGCGCCGTAACCATGTATTTGATTCGATCCAACCCATCATGAACAGGATTTCATTGAACTAAGCTCTTAATATATTTTGACATATTCTTAGTATAAAAACCTGATTCTTGTCAACACAGCTATTTAAACCTTTTATCCGACCGCTTATTTTTTATTTCTTCTTCGCCGGCCTTCAGCCAGCCGGATCGACTTTCTTTTATCTGATCGAATTCCCGGATATAAGGTTTGATATCCAAAAGCGGGGTCTGGTTGAGGATATCAACATCCTGTATGATCAATTTATTTTTTTCAATTTTTTTCAGCCGTACAATCGACAGACCAATATGATTTGGACGAAGCGGAGATCGAGTGGAAAACACGCCGCGAAAGGCTTTATCCATGAACGGTTTTACAACCAGTTCTGTCCGAACTGCTTTATGAAAGGAATACAGCAGATAGATATGGCTGAATCCTTCAAGATCCTTCAGGCCGTCCATGAACTTTTCATGCAGCAGGATATAACCTTCCACCGACACAGCCCCTTTCGGTTGAATCGGCATGTCTTCTATGGTGTTGAAGGGAGAATAAATCGTTCCAATGGGATTAATGTCATGCATGTTCATTGTATTTCAATTAACTCCTGATTTGAAATTAAAGAAGCTGGGCAAGTGCCTCTGCGGCGTGGACGCTGCCCTTTATATTAAACGGCTTTATTTGTTTGCTGTGCTTTAACAGACGGGTTATGGCCTGGTCAAGCACAGTCCCTGCGGTCCGGGACTCCTGCACCATCATCATGACGTCGGGATTGTAATCCAGGAGCTTTTTAATATGTTCATCCTGCTCTCTGTCCTTCATCTCCCGCATCACGACAATGGCTGGTATTTGTGCGGCCGCCACATCCATCAGGCTGTTATAGCCGCCATAGATAACCGCTGTCTGGGAATGGAGGATGGAATGCGCATAATCTTCTCCCACCGGTTTGATGCAGACACTGGGCAGACCGGCAAATTGTTTTTTCATATCCTGCAGATCCCGGGCATTGATATAGATTATCCATTTTTCAGCCTGGTCCCGGAGCGCCAGCGTTTGTTTTAAAACTCGGATAAATGCCTGACTTTTCCGGCTCAGCCAGGGCAGGGAAATGGTTCCGGTAATGGTATTGCCGGTTTTGTCCAGCAATTGTTTTGTTTCATACAGCCTGGATACATAGCCGATTTCCTCCGGCGGACATCCAAAATGGTTTTTAATTTTGTTTATCTGGCTGTTTCCCAGAACGGCTTGATCGCCGTACCAGAATAATGCGTGATAATATTTTTTAAATATCTGTCGGGATGCATCAGACCAGAAATTTTTCGGATTGCCGATCACCGCCCGAACTCCAAGTATCCATTTTGTATCTGAGCCGTGAGATTCATTGAGCGCCGGCATCAATTCTTCTCTTTTTCCCAGAGGGGAGTGGTCCACCAGAACACATCTGGGTTTAAACGATGCAACCACCTGGGCCAGCATCCCGGCCCGGTGACGGCCGAGTACGGATTTATAAAAATTTGCCGGGCCGTCAACCCCTGTGGAAACACCGTTTTCAATTTTGCTTGCATAGGAAGGCAGTTTGATCCAGTCCAGGTTTGACCGGCCGATCAAAGACTGGCTGATACCCGCACCTGAGACAAAAAGAACTTTAAGATCCGGGTAAAGCCGTCTTATTGCCATCCCTATACCAATGGCCCGGCTGGCATGACCCAAGCCCCTGCCGTCATGGGCATAAAGAAGGATATCCAGACGGGTTGGGAAATACCGGTCAAGCTTTTTTGAATAATATTGATCCTTCACGCCGTTCCTCCCTGGTTTTGATTTTAATTGTTTATTCTTTTAGCATGTTTAACAACAAGGAACAAATCTTGCCGCTGTAATGGTTTTTTTCTCCTATCCTGCAACACATTTGACCGCCATTTTTATCATATGAAATCCTTGCTCTTGATTTTTATTTTTGATATTATCAATTTACAGCATGTAAAAATTTCGTTCTTACGATTTTTGATTGATCCCCATTTTAATCAATATATTGCGATTCTTGTCGCCAATATAAAAGGATGTATTCAGGTATGCCCAAGTTCATTGCATTTATCTTCTTTGTATCTATTCAATGGATTCTTTTTCTAGCAAATACGGGTTATAATTGTCAGATGTTTGAATCTGTCCGCAGTCTTCCATATGGTGACAAACTGACTCATTTTGTAATGTTCGGCACCCTCACTTTGATATTGAATTATGCCTTGAAATTTGAAATTTTTTCAATCATCAGAATAAAAATATACATCGGTACAATTACGGTTGCGATTTTTGCTTTTTTTGAAGAATTCAGCCAGCTTTTTTTCCCGGCCAGGACCTTTGATCTCAATGATATGGCTGCAGGCAGCATTGGCATTGTGTTTTTCACCCTGCTGACCTATTTTACAGAAAAATTAAGGTTAACAGAAAACTTGCAATAATATTTCAAATCAACATTTTTTTTGAAAATGCCGACTGGGCACAAAAACGATTTTGCCAGGGAGCAAGGAATGTCTTGACTTTGATTTTCATAAATGGTTCGTTCCTGCAGGACAGGAATGAAAACATATACCAAATATTATAACCTTGCCGGGGTCACGATCCAGGTCATATCCGATCTTCCCATCCTTGATCACACATTTGATCCTAAATTCAAGCTGTTTGAAGTCCAAGATCCTGGAAATGATATCATCTCCATACACCATCACTTTGAACCAAAAGTACCTTTTCAGGCCCAATCCTGGGAAAAAGTATATGATAAGAGTCCCTGGCGGATCTATCGTACCGGAAAGGGCTGGGTGTATGAACGAATCCACAGATTCCGTGACAGAAACAGGCATTATTGCACTGCTTTTTTTAATCACAGCCACACCCGGGCCGACATATACAACAAACCGATAGCAAAAGAGCTATTTCTCACCGGCCGGAATGAGGCTTTAACTCTTTTTCCCACCGACCAGCTTCTTCTTGCCCGGATTCTGGCCGACAGAAACGGCTGTTTTTTTCATTCAAACGGTATGGTGTTTAAAAAAAGAGGCCTTCTTTTCATGGGCCATTCCGGATACGGCAAGTCCACCCTTGCAAAAATGCTCAGCTCCCATGGCGGCAAACCGATCAGTGATGACCGAACCATTGTACAAAGCACCGGGGACGGCATCAAAATGCATGGCAGCTGGTGCCATGGAAAAGAGAATTTTTTTTCCCGGAATACCTTTTTTCTGGATGCTGTTTTTTTTCTTACCCGGTCAGACACCAATGAAATCGTCCGTTCCGATCATCATAAATCAAATCTGTACCAGCTTATTTCATTCATTATCAAACCCCTGGTGACAAAGGAATGGTGGGACCGTAATTTAAGTTTATTGGGATCGATTGTTAAAAAAATCCCCTGCTATAATCTTTCCTTTGACAAAAGCGGCCGTATTGTTGATTTAATAAACAAATTGTACTAAAAATTCAGAACACCAATGCAACACATTAAAACTAAAGGAAAAAATGGAAACAAACAGGTCCCCGATACAATTAAATGATGTATATCAACCAGCAAAAAAAATTATCGCCAGGGAAATTGAAGGCGAAATCATCATTGTTCCCATTGAAAGCGGAATTGTTGATATTGATGATGCGCTGTATTCTCTGAATGAAACCGCACGTGCCGTCTGGAATTTACTCGATCAGAAAAAAAGTGTAAAAACCATTTGTTCCATGCTCTGTGACCGGTATGATGCGTCCCCCGGTGAAATTGAACAGGATGTATTCAGTCTCCTTGAGGGCCTTGTACATTTAAATATAATTACCAAGGCATGATACTGCCATGAACAAGCTCTGCCTGCCGGATTCCCACGTATATGAATTGATAAAAAATCTGCTGCATAGCGATTCAGTGCACCAGGCAAACATAACGGTACACGGCCGTTCCATGAGCCCGTTCATCAAATCCGGCAGCATTGTTGCCCTGAAGCCTGTCAATCCTCGCCGGAATATTCGAATCGGAGATGTGCTTGCGGCCAGGCATTTGGATAGCGGTACCGTGTTGGTCCACAGGGTTATCTGGATAAAAAAGGACCGTTTTTTATTAAAAGGGGATAATAATCTGAAAACGGATGGCTGGTTTTCAAAAAACAGTATTATTGGACTTGTGGACAATGTATACGGCCAGGGGTTCATGGCAGGGAACCGCAGGCTGCTGAATTTTTTCATTGCTGCAGCATCCGGTACTGGCCTGTTAAATGTCTTTCTCTTTCCTTTATTCAGGACGGCAAAAAGAGCACTGGTCAAAAATGAATAATTCATCAACCGTACAGACGGTTCAAATTGAAGATCTTCCTTTGTGGGAAGTAACCCGCCGGAACAGGACCTTGCTCCATTTGAGTTTGGAACTCACAGCCAGGTGCAACAATTCGTGTTCCCATTGTTATATCAACCTGCCTGAAAAGGACAGGGCTGCGATTAAAAAAGAACTCGACTTTTATGAAATCCAAAAAATTATTGATCAGGCCGTGGATTTAGGTTGCCTCTGGGTCCATTTGACAGGGGGAGAGCCTTTATTAAGGGATGATTTTAAAGATATTTACATGTATCTGAAAAAAAAGGGGCTTTTAATTGCACTGTTTACAAATGCCTCATTAATTACAAAGGAACTCATTGATTTATTCAAACAATATCCACCTAGAAATATTGAGGTTTCCATCTATGGTGTGACGCAGAAAACGCATAAAGCCGTGACCCGGAATACCTTATTCAACCAGACCCGAAGCGGAATTGAAAAATTAATCAGCGCCTCTGTGCCAATCACTTTAAAAACCACCATATTACGTTCAAATGTCAGGGAGTTTGATAAAATCGCTGCCTGGTGCAAAGATAAAACAAAACAGCCTTTCCGGTTTGATCCTTTTTTACATCTTCGAACGGACAGGAACAGAAAAAGAAATAAAGAAATCCTAGCCCAGCGTTTGACCACAGCAGAAATTATCGAGCTTGAAAAAAATGATTCCATCCGGTTTAACGCATTAAAAAAAAAGTGCGCCGCCCCTTCACAAAACAGTTCCCAAGTCAATTCAACCCACAGGCTTCTTCAATGCGGGGCAGGGATCAACAGCTGCTGCATCGGCTATGACGGCACGTTTAAACTGTGTTCCTCACTTTGCCACAGCCAATGCGTTTATGATTTAAGGCAGGGAGATCTGAATACGGCCTGGTCTGTTTTTACCCCCCGGCTCAGATCAAAAACATCGGAGAGAAAATCTTTTAAAAAAAACTGCATGTGCTGTGATATTGTATCCTTTTGTTCATGCTGCCCGGCTCATGCAGACCTGGAAACGGGCGAACTGGATGGGCAGGTCCCTTACTATTGTGACCTGGCAAAGCAACGATTCCGGAATATACTGGACAATCCATAGACAAAACATTAAAATTTCCAGGTTAATTTTGTATGGTATGATGGTGAAACAACCCTGTTCGGGAGGAAAGAAAGATTATGGAGAAAAAAGAGAAATGGACAAAACCGGTGGTGATCGTCATTTCCAGGGGGAATGAAAACGGAAATGTCCTTTTAACCTGCAAACAAGTTCAAAAAGGATGCACGATAGATGCAGCTTCTAAGACAACCAGCAATTGATCCGGCCGGTTTTTTAAAAGACCTTAAAAACAGGCTGTAGATTACCCGGTTTTTCCATAGTACTGGGTATTATATTTTTTATAATAGCGATAATACCGTTCTTTTTTCATATCCACACAATTTAGAATCAATCCTAGAATTTTTGTGCCGCTGTTTTCAAGCTGCCGGATGATATTTTTTATATATACTTTATTAACCTTTTTGGCTTTAAGCACAACCAGGACGCCATCTGTGTTCGGTGCAATCAACATTGCATCACTCACCGGCATAACAGGTGGTGTATCAATGATGATAAAATCAAACACCTGGGTCAGATAATCCAGGACAAATGTCATTTTTTCAGAATTCAGCACTTTGGCCGGGTTGGATGAAACCATTCCGGACGGCAGTAGGAAAAGATTTCTAATACTTGTTCTGGCGATTACGGATGCAATGGTTTTTGCCAGGAAAAATGATTGATTGTCATCATTAAATAACTCCTGGAATAATTTATCAAAATCGACATTCTCTCTGATGGTGGTGTGTATATGGGTGTCTGGATGATTAACATAGAAAAATTTCCCGTCACGCATGGATAAAACTATCCTAAAGGCTTCTACAAGATGGCTGATCAAATGTTTTTTGAGTTCTTCTTTGGAGATCAGGCCCATGATAATCAGAATGGCACCTAATTTCTGTCCGGATTTTTTCTGGTGTCGTAGGGCCATCCGGGCCTGTTCTTTTTTCAGCCGCTTGTTTTTGATCAGGGTCGATGCAAGCTTTTTTTTCTCTGGTTTGTTTTTCCAGAAAATATTGGTCAGATTCCCGCTTTGAAAACTGATCTCCACCTGGTTGGCGCTGTCTGCAATGGAGAGCACTCCGGTTCTTTTTTGAAGCTTTTTCAATTTGAGCAGGTCTTTTATGCCGATATCGCTGATGGCACCCTGGGTACAGGCAGCCTCGAAATCCCGGGATATCAATTCCGTCAACCCGGGTCGACGCTCCATACCGAACTTTTTGGTCAAACCCGGCTTTCTCAGGTCACCATCAATCATTAAAACCTTTTGTCCGGTCTGTGCCATGGTGTAAGCCAGATTAGCCACTGTATTTGTTTTCCCTTCCATCTGTGTTGCACTGGTTACACAGACGGATTTCAAATTTTTATCCAGAGGGGAAAACTTAAGATTCGCCTGCAACGTTCGATAGGATTCTGCATACCCGGATGTAACAGGGAGCAGAGCCGGCATGTTTTTCTTGTCAGGCCGTTTTTTTAAAAACTTTAACATCTAACACCCTCCTTTGGAAGTGTTTGGCATCTTTGCATCAGGAACAATGGTCAAGACAGGGTATCCTAGAAAAATCTCAGCATCTTCATCATGTCCTATGGTCTGGTCAAAGTAATCCAGGAAAAAGGAAATACCGATGCCGCCGAAAAGACCCAGGATGATGCTGAGCAAAAAATTTTTTTTCTTGTCAGGCTTTACCGGTTTTACAGGCGTATCCGCCTCTTCCACAAGGTTCAGACTGGACAGGTATCCGGACAGAAGAATATTTGATTCTTTTATCTGGCTGAGCAAAACATCATAGATTTGCTGGTTGGTATCAACATTTCGCTGGAGAATATTATATGTCAGCTCTTTATTATTGGTCTGCATGGCCTCATTTTCAAAGGTGAGCATCTGATTTTTCATCTCTTTTTCTTTATTTGACAGGATAATTCTTTCCCGCTTTAAACTGCCCAGTTTTTTTTCAAGTTCAGTTGTTAATTTCGCGCGGGTATCATCAATTTGAGATTCCACCTGGATGAATTTTGGATGTTTGGATTTGTAAACCTTGGTAAGATGCCCTTTTTTGATTTCAAGTGTGGTCAGCATAGCATACAGGTCTTTGATAATCGGCTCATCCACCATGGGTTTGATCTGCATGATATCGTTATCACTTCCCAGTGCCGTTTTTAGATCTTTAAGCTTGATATCCAGCTCCAGCTTCTTGTTTCTGGCATCCAGGTAGTTTTTATTAAAGGCGGCAATTTTTTCTTTAATGACCGTTTGTTTTCCTTCCATGGAAAACATTTTCTGCGTTTGCTTGTAATCGATAAATTCTTTTTCTGACTTTTCCAGCTTTTTTTTAACCAGAAAAAGCTCATTGGTCATCCAGGCCAGTTTTTCTTTTGCAAATTTTAATTTTGTGGACCGGTCAAATTCGATGTATTTTTTTGCCGTTGCATTTGCAATATCCCGTGCCCGTTCTGGATGGGTGTCTGTGACCTGAATTTCCATAATCCGGGTTTCATCAATTTGACTGACCGTGATCTTTGATAAAAAATACAGATACTTTCTATCCTCAAAATCGTTAACAATCTTATGATTATTCTTGATCATGAACGGCGCGGCTGATTTAATCCGATCGACAACTATTCTTTTCATCTGCTTGATCTTTTGTTTAAACCGTGAAGCATATTGAACCATGGAAGGAAGAGATTCTCTATATTGCTGATCAAAATAGACTGCCGGATCAATTTCTTCTGCCACCAGTTTCATGACCGGTTTTGACGTAATCAGTTTAAAATGGGTATTGTAATTTTTTTCTTCAGCATAGTAACTTTCAACCGCGGACACGTCCCCGGAAATGGGAGAGATATTCTTGTTAAGACCGATAACAACCTTGGATACCGCCTGGTATACAGGCATAGCCGTGAAGGTCCATACCATGGTCACAGACACGGTAAAGAATAAAAATAAAAGGATAATCCATTTGCGGTTTAACATGATATTCAGATAGTCAGACAAATGGATTCCTTGAGTTTCCTCGCTGGTATGGCATATTTGATGTGTCATTTTTGTTTTTTACAACCAGGTCTCGGGAACATGGATCCGATCACCGGGTCGAATGGAAATATCCGACATCTTGCCGCTGGTGATTTTTTTAAGATCAATCTTTATGATTTTTTGTTTTCCTCCTGTCATACGGATGATTTTTGATTTTGAAATCGCTGCATACTTGTCAAACCCCCCGGCCAGGATACAGGCGGACAGGGCGGTCATTCCCGGTTGGAATTCATAAACGCCGGGGTTTTTAACTTCTCCTTCCACATATATCTTTGATCCTGCCAGATCCAGTTTTTTAGAAGGGGGAATATAGATGATATCTCCTGAAATCAAGGGAATATTATGTGTCATATCTCCTTGATCCAGCAGCCGGGTCAGATCAATCTTCAAGGTCTGCCTGGTTTTGACAGCCTCTTTCACACTTTCCAGGGTAAGGTCAATGTCATGGTCTTCCCGCAGAATATAGGCAACCGCCCCTCTTTCAGGCAGAACACCGCCTGATTTTGCCAGAAGTTCAAGAAAATTTGCAGCGGATACCATTTCATACTTGCCCGGCATTTTAACCGCCCCGGAGATGAAAAACCGGATACTGTGATACTCTTTTATTTGAATATTCACTTGGGGAGAGACAAAAAAATCTTTTTCAAGAGGGACCTGGATGGCGTTTTCCAGCTCGGTCATGGTCAGACCCTTTGCCTGGACAGCACCGATAAAGGGAACATTAATTTTTCCCTGCTCCGACACAGTAACCTCCATGGTTTCCTGTTCCAGACCGCCGGCATAGATGGAAAGGATAAGAATGTCTCTCGGGCCGATATGGTAGGCGGCCCGGCACCATCCAATTCCCGTGGAAAACAGTATTAAAAATAAGGTCAGCAAAACATGTTTTCTCATCTTACTTTTCCTAATCATGATTGACAGTCAACCCCAAAAAAACAAAAGCATTATCATATTCATAAGCAACATCTGAAGACGTCCTTGATTCAGTTCCTGTTTTCAGGGTCAGCTCAAACCTTTTTTTAAAAAAATATGAAATACTTCCTGAAAGAAAACAGGTATCATCTTTTCGATCCGTCAGCTCTCCTTCGTAGTCACTTCTCTGGTAATAGGCGTCAATCCGCGCATCTATTTTTTCCATGAACAGGTGTCCCAAAGCCAGAGTAACCCGGTTACCCCTGTAGTACTCATTCCCAATGGCTGTGTTATTAAAATTCTGTGAAAACCCCAGGTTCATATAGCTTCTGGGTTTCTCGCCGTCACCAAGTTCCGCTGGATTCCGTCCAATGACCCCAATGTCCCAGGAAACTTCATGGATGTCATTCAGACCGGGCTGATCAAATTCACGTTCATGAAAGCCTGCACCACCGGAAAACCCGAAGTATTTGAACTTGCTGAAAAAATTCGCCCTGTATTCCCTGGATGTATAATCTGAAGAGGTAAAATCATAGTCCTTTTTCCACAGCGAATATTCAAGACCGATGGTTGTAAAATCACTCAATTCATACTCCAAACCGGCCGTTCCCCCGGATTGGACGGAATCTTCCCGGGTATCTGATGAATAATCAATCCGGATATCATCATAGGAAACCCGACTGGAAAACCGGTCCGATAACTGGTACCTGAGCCATGGACTTACCTGGGTAATGGAATATTTATCCACATCGACTGAATTGCTCAGCCGTTCTTGTTCGGACGGGTCTCTGGTTATTGACCGGCCTGCATCAACCCCGGTCGTGATCCGGGTAAAAAGCTGTGTCTGAGCTGACAGGTCTATTTTGTGACCGACATAATCATTGTCATTCGAATCTGCCGTTCCTGCCGGGACGCTGCTCAGATCTTCATAATCGATAACACTGATAAAGACAATGGCCGAAATCGAGCTTTTCTTTGTTTTATAAACAAATTCCAGACCCGGACTCAGTACAAACGTCCGAACCGACCGTTCATTGGTCTGGGATTTGTAATAATTAGACTCAATGATGCAGGATGTGTCAATCACGGGCTTAATTATCAGATTCTCAGCCGGCCGTGCCCAAACCGGGAACAAAACGATAGATATCATTGTTAAAAAAAACAGTGTTCTTAATTCCCTGTTAAGCACTTTTACCACTCTGATGACCCTAAGCTATTGGTTAAGCACATTTATTTTTTGTACTCTTCCATATTATGCTTTTATAGTAATTGCAATAGCATACAGCAATTTTTTACGAATAAGTTGAAATTTTAGGAATAATAGGCTTATTATAGGAAAATATCTTCTTATTTATTAAAGTTATGAATACTCCTAAAAATTGGAAATTCCTAAAAATAAATCTTGAGAAGGGGAAAATGAGTATATTTTCAGGATCGAAATCCTGATTTTTTTCTGACACGACAGGTGGTGTTTGAGAAAAACCGACATATGGCCGCTCCTGCGTATTATTCCGACCATCGAATGATTTGAACCGTCACTCGTTTGCCAGCAGAATGCCGTCTCCGACAACGACTGCAGCACTTTTTTGACCTCTGGTAATGGTGAGTTGCTCTGCCACAGGCTGATTAATAGTGGTGACCGTTTGTCGGCAGGCTTCAAGCTCTTTTGTATCAAGACTGTTTTGGCGGAAAGAACAGGGATTTTACCCAGCCGGAAAGCGTATTGTCTTTAAGGCTTTCTTTTTCTGCTTCAAGGTTTCGGACCATTTCCCGGGCATTGGCATACCTGTCTTTTCTGGTAATCATTTCCCTTTCCGGATCAAGTTTTTTAATTACCCGGGCCGGGTTGCCGGCTGCCATGACATTGGGCGGGATATCTGTTACCACAACGGAACCGGCCCCGATAATACTGTTTTCACCAATGGTCACATCCTTGCAGATAATGGCACTGTCCCCGACCCAGACATTTTTTTCAAGAACAACATGGTGAATTGTTCCCGGGGTTCTGGACCGGTCATAGATACCGTGCCAGTCTGAATCGGTAATATAAACCTGGCTGGCCAGCATGCAGGAATCACCTATTTTAATATGGTTTGCAGCACTGATTCTCACGCCCGGAGCAATCAGCACATGATCTCCGATAATGATACCGGGAACCTCTCTTTTCTCTGATTTTTCATTCGGTTTACTATCCGGCCACACGGTCAGGCGGGTCTTTTTATCCGAGCAGCCCAGCATGTTGATATGGTCCCCGATACGGATCGGACCGCCAAAAAGTTCTATATGCCAGGGTTTGACAATAAACGGATAACTGCCAAGCGACGTGAGCTGGGGGGCCAGTTTGCAGCGGACATAAAAACGAATCAGCCGATACCAGGCTTTTTTAACAGCATAAGGCCGGTAATCTTTGATCAATTGGCAAGGTCCGTAAACATAAACCCGTCCCAGGCCTGGTGATTGAACAGCCGGCCGGCCGGGGTCAGGTTATACAAGGCGTCGGCTGCCAGGAGCACCACGGCATTGGTCCAGG
>JBNKNP010000092.1:0-12383 GCA_050293905.1 Desulfobacteraceae bacterium
GATCTCTTGAAAATATGAGAGTCGCCGCCGGCCGGAAAGAGCCCTTTGATGTGGCATTGATTGATATGATGATTCCGGGCATGAATGGTGCCCAGCTTGCCGAACAGATCAAGGCCGATGATCTGATTTCCGATATCCGCATGATTATGATAACGTCCCTTGGCATGCGGGGGGATGCAGCAAAAATGAAAAAAGTAGGATTTGACGGCTATTTTAATAAACCCATCAAGCAGTCCGACCTGTACAACGCCATTGTCACGGTATTATCGGAACCGGTTGAAACCGGAGATGAAATTAATGAAGCTGAACCGGAAAAACAGCTCGTGACCAAATATACATTGGCTGAACAGAAAAAGAAGAAAACCCGGATTCTGCTGGTGGAAGACAATGTGATCAATCAGAAGGTGGCCATTCTGATGCTAAAAAAACTCGGGTATACTGCCGATATTGCCTCAAACGGCAAAGAAGCGGTCGAGGCAGTGAAAACAACGGGGTATGATATCCTGCTGATGGACATCCAGATGCCGGAAATGGATGGATTTGAAGCTACCCGGGCGATCCGGATGTCTGGCCGGGACTATTGCCGTGTTCCCATTATTGCCATGACAGCCAATGCCATGAAAGGGGACCGGGAAAAATGTCTTGAGGCCGGCATGAATGATTATATCACCAAACCCGTGAATGCCGATGAATTGTATAAGAGCATCAATGCCCAGGTAAACATCCGGCTGACATCACAGCCACCCTGTAACTAGGACGAATTGACTCCTTTTATTTTATCCAGGGTTTTAAGGACGCCGGGGAGCCTGTCTTTATCAAACCGTTGTTTAACGGCAAGCATTAGCAGTTGATGGGTAAGGCCTTTTTCTTTTGCCGCCAGAATCCCAAGGGATGCCAGAGCCCAGTCCTGTTTTTTTAATTTTAATGCCTTGAAATCAAAGGAGATTACAGGTGCTGCCGTGTCCGGCACCCGGACACTTTTTTCCTTGAGCACAAAGGTATCTGCTGAAATGAGTTTAAACAGATTTTTTCTGCGAGCCACACCTTCATCACTCAAGGCAAAAACAACAGTGGGAGATTCAATGCCGGTGTAATTGATGTTTTCAGGGGAAATCAACACTTCCCCCACAGACTGTCCCCTGAGAACCGTGATATTATAATCCGTTTTCATGGATACATTCATCCCGGCCAGAAGGCCGGCCGCACAGAGAATATCGGCAGCAGTCACAATGCGCATCCCGGCACTTCCCAGAATGCAAATCTGCTGGGCAGTATAATTTGGAACGGTTATTTTCCGGGTGTATGTCTTAAGTTCCGGCACTTTGGCCTGGGTTCCGGCAAGGCTCTGGTAAACCGCACCATATTCAGGCCGTTGATGAGCTTTTATCGGCCATCCGGATGTTCCGAAAACGGGAGCGGCTGCCATCTGGTCAAGGGCATCCGGCGTGAGCCGGTTCTTTTTAGTATACCTTCCAGTACACAGTCCCAGGGTCTCGACAATGGAAAATCCCTTGTGTTCAATGGCCCGGGCGATTCTTTGTGAAAGGTTTGCATCATAGCCTGAACAGCGCTCGATATAGGTTGCCCCGGCGCTTAGTGCAACAGCGCAGATGTCCAAAGGGATTTCAGCTTTGTTGAGAAAACCGGACCCTGCTACAGCATCCTGGGGCGTTGTCATGGAGTATTGACCGCCGGTCATGCCGAAATTGAAATTGTTGAGGATGATCAGGGTCAGATCAAGATTCCGGCGGCAGGCTGCCAGTACATGGGCTCCGCCGATTCCCAGTCCGCCGTCACCCATGGTCACAATGACCGTTAGATCTGGATCGGCCAGTTTGAGACCGGCTGCATAGGTCAGGGCACGGCCGTGGACACCGTGGAGGGCATGAACGTTGAACCGGGTATCAAAGAGTCCGGAACAACCGATATCCGTGACAATGGCAATTTTATCCTCACAAAGCTTAAGGCTCACCAGGGCCCTGTCCAGTCCGGTTGTAAGCTTTTCATGACTGCATCCCGGGCAGTAGACCGCAGGCCGTTCACTATTGATGAAGGTTTGCATGGTCAATGACCTCCACGATTTTTGAGGGTGAAATTAAAAGCCCGTTCATCTGGCCGTAATCGTGAATGATTTTATCACCAAGCACGCGACGGATTTCCCTGGCGTAAAGGCCATGGTTCATTTCAACGATGACAATGTGTTTAAAGGGTGCCGCCTTTTTAAGCAGCAGGGGTTCGGGAACCGGCCACAGCGTCTTGAGAGTCAGTGTGGAAACAGGCCTTCCCCTGTCCGCCAGAATTGCTGCAGCAGACAGGACAGACCGGGCGGTTACGCCGTAACTGATGACCAGGGTATCTGTGTTATGGTTGATACTTTCATCATAAAGAGTGAGCTGTTTCATGCCGGCATGGATCTTGTTACTCAGCCGGGAAAGGTTTGCTTCAATTGTTTCAGGGTCAATGGTGATATAACCGTCCGGCCCGTGGGTGGAAGATGTCTGCCTGACCGGGACCTTGCCGCCCATGGGCAGGAAATCGGGGGGTGAATCGGGCAGGGCGCCGAACGGTTGAAAATGGGTTCCTGAAAAGGATTTTCTTGAAACAATGGGGGGTAGATCCACCGCATCCAGGTCCATGCTTTCCCGGGTCATGCCGATTTCCTTATTTGATGCAATAAAGACCGGACATCTGAATCGCTCGGCGAAATTAAAGGCATGAACAGCCAGTACAAAACAGTCCAGGGCATTTGTGGGTGCCAGGACGATCACGGGAAGTCCGCCCGTATTTCCCCATCGCAAAAACTGGATATCACTGTCCGCTGCCCGTGTGGCGGAGCCGGTTGACGGACCCAGCCGCTGGACATCGGCAATGACCAGGGGAATTTCGCTGCCGATGGCAAAGGAGATCTGTTCACTGTACAGGCTGATCCCCGGCCCGGAGGTGGCGGTCAGCACTTTTTTCCCGGCCATGGAAGCACCGATGCAGTATCCCATGGAAGCAATTTCATCTTCTCCCTGGATACAGATGCCGCCGGCAGGAGGCAGCATGGACAACATATGGTTGAAAATGGTTGTAGCAGGTGTAATGGGATACCCGGCAAAAAAAGAGCACCCGGCGGCCATGGCTCCCCGTGCAAGGGCTTCATTGCCTTCCATGAATGATTTCGCCATTTCTATTTCTCCCAGGAAGTGTGGACCGGCAGTCGTTGGTCAAGCCGGTTTACATTGATTTTCTGCCTGATTTGATATATTTACAATAAAAATGGAACAGGTGGCAATAAAATTAAAAAAAACAGGACCTCCATGGATAATGATATTGAATTGAACGAATGCAAAGATCCTACGCAAGTGATCAGTGTAGAGATCCCCTGCGTCATGGCTGAACGGATCATCAAGCTTGCAAGGGAAAAGGATACACCCTTGTCCAATATTCTCATCGAAGCCCTGGATCAGTTTCTGCGCAAGCAGGAGTAACATACGTTTCCTGCGGGGCAGGCAGCCGGTCGGTTTATTCCGGGAGATACGCCACGGCGGTATTGGCATTTATATCCGGATGAAGCTGGTTTTTTACGGCACAGCCGTTCATGGATTTGATCACGGCAGGGATATATTTTTCAGGAAAAGCCTGGTTGACAAACAGAGTGATGTCAAGCCGTTCCATCATTTTCTGCCCTTTTTTGAATGACGCTTCCAAAGACAGGTGCATGTTGTCTGTGGATAGTTTTCTTGTTTCGCAAAATGTTTTTGCATAGATGCCGGCACAGGCCCCCAGGGAGGATAAAAACAGGGAAAAGGGGTCTGGAGCGGATTCTTCCCCGCCGTTTTTAATGCTCTGATCCGTCTTTATTTCAAAGTTTTTAAACCGGACATCCACTCTTTTATTACCGGGGAATGTAATGTTAAATTGACCCATATTTATTGTTCTCCGTCATCATCTTTCAGCAGCAGCCATTCAAACCAGACCGGATAGTTCTTTTTATACCATGTCAGGATATCTTTAAGCAGTTTCTGGTCCTCCGGGGATATGGTGGCCACGGGAATCTTATCAAAGTGGAGCATGATCCAGTCACCGGAATATTCCAATGCATCCGTGCAAAGGGTTTGAAGTTCATTTCTGATCCTGCCTGAATCTGAAATCTTTACTGCACGGGTTTTAAAATCCTCGCCCTTTAAAAACCGGTTGAGCAGCGGGCTGAAAATCAGCTTGCTTTCTTCCAGTCCTTTGAGAAGCCTTAGGGTAAGGGTGATTTTTTTATCTGCACTTTCAGATGACAGCCGGACCGTTACCCGGTAGGTATCGTCTGTAATTTCCATTACTCCGGGCGATCCGGAATAGGGATCCGGCAGCATGTATCCGGAAGTGGCAAGGGCCCGCCATTTTTTTTCTGAAATCAGGTCATCGGCGGTGATGGTCCTTTTTTCCAGGGGGATACCTGCGTTCCGGGCCAGGCGGATACTCTCTTTGTAGGTCTTTATAAATTCATCATCGATCTGGGATTTTACGATTTCGTTTTTCAAACGAAGGGCAAAATCATCCGCTTCCGGGTCAAGTTTCATGGCAGCCGCATCCTGTTCAAAATTCAAGGTAAACTTGGAGGATAATACTGCCAGGGAAACATCAATATCTAATATTTCACAAAGGCTTGCCGCCTGGATGGCTTCGGCGGAAGCAGCATATCCGTCCACCAGGAACAGGTGGGTTTCGTTATCCTGATCCTTCCAGGTTTTTACGGCAAAACTGGGGGCATAGGTTCCGGAATCCGTGAATGGCGTAAATCCTGTTGGCAGCACCCAGTTTTCATCAACAATATGGGCCCCGGTATCCATCCATTCCTTCCAGATTTTTTCAATTCGGGGTTTTCTGCTTTCGCCCTGGAGTGTCCAGACATGGATGTTTTTTTCTTTTATGTCCGGATAGGTCATTTTTATGGCTTTAACCACTTTCTGCCGCGGAGTGAAAAAATTGACCAGCAGCGAATCCAGTGCGGCTGTCTCAACAACGGCCCTGGGCAGTACAAGGTTGCCGATATATCCTTCATACTGATCACTGATGGCCAAAGGCTGGTCAAAGAGATGAAAGATCGTCATCGGGCCTGTGGGCTCGCCTTTTGCAAATCTGGATGTGTTTTCAAGGGTATCAATGGCTGCTCCCCATACCGTAATATCCTTAACGGCAAGCGCCCGCCTGAAGTCGTCCCACTGGTATTCCGGATCGTTAATCAACTTTAATACACAGGTTTCAAGGAACTGTGCCACGCCTGGTCTGGCATACACCCGCCCAAATCCTAAAAGCGGGTTGGCACCCATTTCCGCAGTTTCTCCGGCTTTGGGCATCAGGCCTTCTCCCAGACAGACCATAATGGCATGGTTTTCCGGAAGAGAGCGAGACAGATACCACAGACTTTCGCTCATGGCATAGGCCGAGATGGCGTCGGCGTCTTTTTTAACCAGGTTGAGTCCTTTTTTATCAAGGGCCGCACCCTGGCCGTACCGTCCAAATAATTTAGTGCCAAGGGCGGTCACTGCCGATGTCATGGCGAGCATCTTTTCGGTCCGGTTGTCCATAAAGGAAATGCAGTCATCCAGGTGATCCCGGGTCCGGCCTTTTATCCAGTTAATGGATACGTCTTCAAGCCACAGGTGAAACCGGCCGAGAATAGGGCGGGTGTCAAATGCCCATTGGGAAATCAGGTTTTTTTTCTTTAAGGTTGCCTCGTCCATTGGTATCCTATCCCTTTGGTTACGTCTATTGAATTGAAGCTTTAATAGACTTTTACCATTTAACGGAAGATGAGAAAAGAATTATTTAATGAAAGCGGCAGCCGGACCCGCTCCCATGAACAGGCTTACATGATAACAGGCTTAAATTCATTGTATTCAATGACCAGCAGGCTGATATCATCATCTGCCACAGCGCTGCCGCGAAGTTCATGCTGCCTTTTCATTACCTTTTTGACCATCCGGCCGCAGGGCAGGTCGGCTGATTCTTTCAAAGCCTCATAAAAAAGATCCTTGTTGGGTGCAGCACCTTTTTCACCGAAATAATCAATCAGCCCATCTGTGTAAAGGACTATTTTATCACCCAGTTCAAGCTGGGTTTCATATTCGTAAAACGGTGTGTCCTGGCTGAGGCCGATGATGATTCCGTGCTGGTCAAGCACGGTGAATCGATTGTTGTAACCCACGACAACCGGCGGGACATGCCCTGCACATCCGTAAATCAGTTTTCCGGTTTCAAGATTCAACCGGATATAGGCAATGGTAAAAAAACAGTCAAAGCGCTCAAAGGGAAATTCTTTTTCAAGGGCGTTTAAAATTTGTTCAGGGTTTAAAAACCTGTTTTGGGAAAGCCCCTGGGCATGGAGCTGATCCATAAACTGCTTTACCGTCACCGCGATCAGAGCTGCTGAGACGCCATGGCCGCAGACATCCAGCATATAGGCACTGATATGGGTTGTTTTTTCCTGGTGGATGTGAAAAATATCACCGCCGATAGTAGAACTGGGTTCAAAAAACCAGTCCGCTCGAATGGAGGAAATCTCCGGAAGATTTCTGGGCAGCAGTGATTTCTGAATTTCCCCTGCTTTTTCCAGATCGATTTCAATCTGTTCCTATTTTTTTTTCAGTTCAAGTTTAGATAATTCTATTTTGGTTACATCATAGACAAAAAACAGGATCATTCTCTGGTTCTGAAATATAATGGGCCGGGAAGTGAACTCAAGATATTTTTTGGTTGGTTTGCCATTGATATAAAAAACACGTTCAAGTGATTTTTTTTCATTGGATGTTTGCTCTTTCAGGGTGTTGACCAGTGATTTTTTTAATTTGCAGTTGTGGCAGGAGCTTGTGTTACCGCAGGTTTTTTTCTCCCGGATCGCATTGATGCATCCGGCAGCGTTGCCAAAGCTCAGGCCGGTAAAGGGGGATAGCTCGTCTTGCTTCCTGAGCGTACCGCTGAAAAGAGAAAGGAAACTATCGTTAAACTGTTGAATCTGTAAATTTTCATCAGCAATAAAGACAGCTGTGTCAATATTTTCCAGCAGGGTATTTAAAAATTCGTTTGAATCTTTTAATTCATTTATGTCAATTTTCATCAGGTTACCTTTATACTTATTTTATAAAACAGCTCTGTCATCGCTCCTGCAGAGCAGTCTGTTTGGCTTTTAGAAGGGGTTTGAGCAAATATTCCATTACGGTTTTGCTGCCGCTGAGAATGTCCACCTGGCAGTCCATACCAGTCATGACGGGTAGTTTCGCACCCTGGTAATCAATGTGGTTTTTGTCCAGCTTGACCCGGATTAAAAAAAAGCTGTATCCTTCCTCGGAAATAATCGCATCGGCACTGATATGTTCAAGCCGGCCGTTAATACCACCATAGATGGAAAAATCGTAAGCCGTAAATTTTACTTTTACCGGCTGCCCGGGATGGACAAATGCAATATCTTTGGGAAGAATTTTCGCCTCAACCAGCAGTTCGTCTTTTTCCGGAACGATTTCCATTAACGGATCGCCCGGTCCCACCACTCCGCCGATGGTATGAACAAAGATACTTTTAACCAGTCCTGCCACAGGAGAACGGATACTTGTCCTTCTCAAACGGTCCTGGACAGCCGGCAGCAATTGTTCCAATTGTTCAAGCTGATTCTTTTTTTCGGATAAATCATTGAGTACGGAACTGGAAAAATTTTTAATCAGACTGTTTTTTTTGCTCACAGCCGTTTGAATGGCCGCCTCGAATTTTGGAATCTGGTTTGCATTGTCCTCAATTTTTGACTCCAGTTCATTGATCTGCCGGGCCAGGTCAAGGAGTTCAAGTTTTGAGGCGGACTGTTTTTCAACAAGGGGTTTTAGAATATCATATTTTTCCCTGGCAATGTTTAAATCTATTTTCAGGTGGCGGATCTGGCTTTTTTTATCCTTGATATCCAGTCGGTATTTTTCCTGGGACCGGGTCTGGATATCAATATCCGATGCCAATTGTGACCTTCTTGATTCCATCAGGGAAATTTCCTGGGCGATCAGTTCCGGCCTTATCTCTTTCAAATGCGCTGGAAATTGAAGGGGCTGATGGGTGTTTTCGGCGGTCAGCCGGGCAATGGCGGCTTCCAGCGCATACTTTTGTGCCAGTTTGCCTTCCACACTGGCATTAAAGGCGGTTTTGTCCATGCGGATCAGTATCTGGCCGGCTTTTATTTTCTGGCCTTCTTTCACCAGAACTTCGGATAGAATCCCGCCTTCAAGGTTCTGGATGGTTTTAATCTGGCTGGAGGGGATGACCCGGCCGCCTCCCCGGATGACTTCATCCAGTTTTGCATGCCAGGCCCAGTACAGGGCAGCGGCAAAGAATAAAAAGACAGAAAACAACAGCAGGTTAGCCAGCAGATAGTTATTGTTTTTATAAGGGTTCATGACTCTTTGTCAATCCTGATCTTATTCTGGCTGAGCTGCTGCAGAACAGCAGGCTTCGGACCGTCGGCCACGATTTTACCCATATCCATTACAATCAGCCTGTCCACCATTTCAAGCAGTGAGATCCTGTGGGTGATCAGCACCAGGGTTTGGTCCTTAATATGCGGCATGAGTCTTTTTTTTAGGATATTTTCAGAAGAGTTGTCCATGGCACTGGTGGGTTCATCCAGGATTAAAAGCTTTGGATGGTTGATCAACGCCCGTGCCAATCCGATAGCCTGGCGTTGTCCACCGGAAAGCCCTTCTCCTCTTTCGTTTACATGCAGATCGTACCCGGCAGGATGAAGGCGTATATAATCATTTACACCCGCTATTGTCGCCGCCTCAAGCAGTTGTTCATCAGTGGCCCGCGGGGCGGCCATGAGAATATTTTCCCGGACAGTGCCGCTGAACAGCGCCGTATCCTGGGTCACCACCCCGGTGATTTTCCGCAGGTCCACCGGGTCAATTTGTCTGATATCCGTATGGTCTATTCGAATGGAACCTGTGTCGGCCGGATAAAGACCAAGTATCAGTTTTCCGATGGTGGTTTTCCCTGATCCGGAGCGGCCGATCAGGCCTACTTTTTCTCCGGGCCGGATTTTAAAATTGACTTGCCGCAGGGCTGGAATCCTGCTGTTGGCATAAGAAAAATCAATGTCTTGAAATTCAATGCCGGCTTTCAGGTCCGGGCGATGTAAAAACCGTTTGTCTTCAGGACGTTCCACCTGTTTTTGCATAAGATGGTGCAGTCCTTTTAATGATGAATAAGAATGGTGTATCCGGGTAAGTACCATGGTGATCTGTGATAACGGTGCCATGGCCCGGCCGTTTAAGATCACACAGGCAATCAGGGCACCGGTGGTGATCTTGTTGTCCTTGATCAGGTAAGCGCCGAAAATAACAATGCTGATATATGCCAGCTGCTGAATAAAGGCTGCTGCATTGACAATAAACTGGGATAGAAGGCGGGATCTTGTATTTGATTCGGCATTGGCTGTATTGGCCTCTTCCCATTGTTTTCTGAACCGGCCTTCGGCCCGGATGCTTTTAATGGTTTCGATGTTGGCAACCGTTTCCACCAGTACGGCATGTTTTCTGTGACTGTCATGGTATGATCTGAAGACCGATTTTTGCAGCGGAAAGTGAAAAGCAACAGCCAGAATGACGATCAAAAAGAGGGTGGTTATCAGGACAAGGGAAAGTGATCCTGCAATAATCCAGAAAAGGAAAATAAAGATAAAAATAAACGGAAGATCAATGATACTCAGGATAGTGGCTGATGTAAAAAAATCCCTTAAGGATTCCAGTTCCCTGAGCAGGTTGGCATACTCTCCGGAGGAGGCAGGTTTTTCTTTCATCTGCATGTCCAGGACTTTATCCACCATCTGTCCTGCCAGGTGCAGGTCTACCCGTTTGCCGGCATGATCAATGAAAAAACTTCTCAGGTTTTTAATCAGAAAATCAAAGCCGAACACGATAAGAACTCCCGTTGCCATGACCCAGAGGCTGGAAATGGAATTATTGGGCAGGACCCGGTCATATACATTCATGATAAAAAGAGGACTTGCCAGGGCGAACAGATTGATCATTAACGCAGCAATCATGACCTGGAAATAGGTCCACCAGTGGGGGGAAAATGCCTTGAAAAACCAGCCGGGCCAGGAGGAAAAACCAGGTTGGGCCTCAATAGATGTCGACTGTGATTGAATAATTTTTGAAACAAAAACAGCAATGCCGGCATAGCTGTCTTCCAGCTCTTTCACTGGCAGGGTACGGGTATCATCCTCCCGCGGGAAGAAAACCACTGCTGTGTTTTGGTCTGGTTTTTCAACCATCACACAGGCGGTTTCACCTTCCATTACCAGCACCACCGGAAGAGCCTCCGGTTTCAGGTTGTCAAGAGGCATCTGTTGGACACCGGCTAAAAGTCCGACTTTACGGGCTGCTGTTTCAAACTGGGAAAGGGCCAGGTTTTCATGGGTCAGGGCAAGACCTGCCCGGATAACATCAGCGGAATAGGGCTTTTCAAAAAACCGTGTCAGATAGACCAGGCACGATACCAGGTGATCATCACTGCCCATGGCAAAGGATCCTTAACTTTCCGGGTTAAAGTCAATGCCAAGGGTGTCAAGCAATTGTCCGGTAATGGTCAACAGCCTGAACTGTGACAGTGTTTTTTCAGTCTCAACGTTTTCCAGGGCAGCCTGAAAGGTAAACAGCATTTTCTGGGCTTCAATTACATCCAGAATATCCCGTTTGCCAACCAGAAACTGTTCTTCATAGTTACGCAGGACTTTTAGGTCCTGCTCGACTTTTTGGTTAATCAGCGGAATCTTTTTTTCAGAGGTCTCCATGTTGGTATATTCCAGCCGGACGCGTGTTTCAATTTCCAGCTTGACCTCCTGAAGCCGCAATCGTGCTTCGGACAGGAGTCTGGCATCCTGATAAATTTTTGCCCGGTCGCCGCCGCCCCGGTAAAGATTAAAATTTGTCTTGACCAGTCCGGATAAAGTATAATCGGTATCTTTAAGACCGTCTGCATTTTCTTCCCGCGCAGCCTGCAGAACCAGGTTGACTTTGGGGTGATAAAGAGCCTTTGAAGTCTTTAGATCCGCTTCTTTCTGCTGGATATTGGATTTGGCAACCTGAATGGATTTATTGTTTTCCAGAGCGGTCTTTACAGCCTCGTCCACAGTTGTGATGACCTTGTCCGGATCGATCGTCTGCTGCCTTGTAATCATGTCGGCCCCTGCGCCGGTAAGTGTCCTGAAACGGTCCATGGCATACTGCAGTGCGCCCTGGTAATTGACAAGAACGGCATTGGCATCGGACAGGGTTAACTGGACACGGTTCACATCTGTAATGGTGCCTTTACCGCTGTCCAGGCGATCCCGGGTTTTTCCCCTGAGCGCTTTTAAGGCGGTGATGTTATCTTTAGCCAGCCGGACGGTTTTCCGGGCCCTTAAAACATCCATATAGCTTTCTATGGTTCTCAGGGCAATTTCATCAGCAGAATTGGAGGCAAGGATTCTGCTGGAATCGGTTCGATGCCGCTGGGCAGCATACCGGCTTAATGTTGAACTCCCGTCATAGAGAAGCTGGGTTAAGCTTAATGTCTGGGTGTCGGTCCACAGATCCCGGTAATTGTCGTCATCGGCCCCCGTGGTCTGGCGGGACCGGGTCAATGTGTTGTGCACCCTTTCATAACCGCCGTTCACGGAAAGGTCCAGCGTCGGAAAAAGAGGAGAACGTGAAGATTTTACAGCTTCTTTTTCTGCCTTGTATACCATTTTTTCGGCTTTAACAGCAGGATGATCCAGGGCTTTGAGTATAGCATCTTTCATCGTCATTGGGTTGTCCTGGGCCGATAAGGGAAGTATCGGCATTGTGAATACAGCCAACGTGATGAATAGGACAAAAAAATTAAATTTTTTCATTCTTTGGTTTCCTAATTTCACAAATTATTGATCGCCCGTTGCCGCTTCCAGGGAAAGGCCTTGAAAACCGGCAGCATTACAGGGGTTTGACACGGTTACAATAGCATAATGATCAATAAATTCAAGCCCTCTTGGAAAGCCGGGGCAGAAAAGTATGGATTTGAATGATTTTGTATCAGGATCATGGTATTCCAGTTGCCCGCAGCATGAGTTCAACAGCCAGGTCTTTTAATCATGAATCCTTTGAGAATGGGGCGGATACAGCGCTTTTAATATTATTTTATTTGTGCGCTTACTGTCTTTGGCAGGGATCCATATGATTAAGGGACAAACTGTTCAACATAGAGATCGGTCTGATACTGATCGATCTGATACTGGCTGATTGTAACGGAAGTGATCTCTGTGCCAATGTGGAGCGTGGCCTCTCCATTGGTATAGGTGTGATACTCGTTGGTAACTTCCAGGTCTATCCAATTCCCGTCTGAAACCGTTACAG
>JBNKNP010000093.1:0-4784 GCA_050293905.1 Desulfobacteraceae bacterium
GAAGTAGGGGAAAAAATGAAGTTTTCCATCCTGTATCCGGGTGTCAATATGGCGCAGGCAGGGCGGATCGACCAAAGTCATATCAGACGGCTGGCCCACCTGAAGGATCATCTGATTATTTCTGTGTCCCTTGTTTTTGTAGGTCCAGATCATCAACTCCATCTGGTTCACGAAATACCGGCCCGAGTCTTCAACCAGGATATTTCTGTCTTCCCAAACTTCTTTATCCTGAATGAGAATTTCCGTCAGCTCTTTATAGGCATCCGGCAGATATTTAAGGTCACACTTGCAGATCCGCTGACCATAGGTATAGGATTCACCTTCTTTTTCTTCACCGGTCATCAGATACGGCAGATAATCATCCAGATAATTTTCATCCACCGGATCCGGAAAACCGAGACACGGATTCACTTTCGGCAGCAAAGGGATAGTGTCGGGATGGGTGATATGGATGGTAATATAGTCAAATTCAAGCCGCTTCTGCCCTTCAAACGACCCCCTGTTAATGGTAAAGGACCGGCCTTTTTCAACACATCGGTACAGGGTTTGAAACCACGCATCCGAAAGACTTGTTGCTTTAATAAACAGGGGTTCCAGCATATACAGCTCCTTTGAATATTTATTTTTCCTGGATAAACGGATTAAAAACAACCCCTTTAACCGGCAGGTTTCGACCATTTAAGTCAAGTCATATTTATCAGATCAGACCTGCCTAATCAAGAGAATCTATGTTGTATACATTTAGAATTTTTTATGTACTCATAAAAAATTCTTTTAAAATTCTAATAAAAAACATTCTGTACTTTTTCATTCAACAAGGCTGCCGTCTCTTACCAGAATCCGGCCTGATACCATCACCAGACTAACGTCAGACGCTTTGGCAGAATACACCAGGCTGGAATACGCATCAAAAAAAGGTATCATATGCGGTTTATCCAGGTCCACAAGGATAATATCAGCCTGCTTTTTGTTTTCAATCGAGCCAATCACCTTATCAAGACCAAGAACTTTTGCGCCAGTAATCGTTGCCACTTTCAACGTAGTTTCAGCGTCCATGACACAGGGGTCGGACAAGGCGACCTTATGCAGCTTTGCCATGGTATCCATTTCAGAAAAAAGATCAAGGTCGTTGTTTGATGCGCAGCCGTCTGTTCCCAGTCCGAGGGGAATATTATTTTCCATCAGCCGGACAGCCGGACAGATGCCGGAGGCAAGTTTCATATTTGATTCAGGACAATGGGCAACACGGGCACCGCTGTTTTTTATAATGGAAATATCGTTATCATCAATCCAGATGGAATGAACCAGCAGGGTTTTCTCATCCAGAATAAAATTTTCATCCAGATATTGAATAATGCTCTGCCCGGAAAGGCCCTGGACCATGTTCTTCTCATTCCGGGTTTCAGCCACATGGATCTGGAACAGGACATCCAGGTCTTTTGCAGCCTGCTTGGCCGCACGCAAGGTTTCTTTAGAGCAGGTATAGGGCGAGTGGCAGAAAATGGACGGATAAATCCGGGAGGATACATTTCGGTTTTCATGAACAAAAGAAACTGCCGCCTCTATATTCTTTTTTGGATCAGGCACTCCCGGTGCAGGAAAATCAATAACGCCCTGGGCAGCAACCGCACGCATTCCGGATGCCTGGATGGCCTGGACCACATTTGCTTCATAAAAATATCCGTCACAACAGGTAGTTGTCCCGGACAGGAGCATTTCTTTGCATGAATGCAGGCTCCAGTGTTCAACAGATTCAGGATTGACCTTTGTGGCTTCGGCCGGGAAAATATGCTCGTTGAGCCATACATCCAGGGGCAGATCATCCGCCATTCCCCGGAACATGGACATGGGCAGGTGTGTATGGCAATTGACCAGGCCGGGCATAATGATCTTTTGGCCGGCATCAATACGTTCGCGCGCCTGAACCCCGGCAAAATCCGAGGTTTGCCCGACAGCTTCAATCAGACCGTCTTTTATCAACACTGCGCCGTCTTCAATCACAGCATCATTTTCAGCCATGGTGACCAGCATTCCGTTTTCTATCACATAATCTATCGTCATATTTTTATCCTTGAATATCCCGGCCTGCCCGCCGCGGTTTTCCCTGTCCATTGAAAGTATTTGTTCAGTGATCCTGACAGATCTTTTAAACCAGATTTCTAAAATGAACAATATTTAATTCAGGCAGCATGACATTGAGTACGTTCAGGGTATAAAAAATGAAAAATATTGACAAACCGGCACACAAGCCTTAACATATGAACAATTATTCAAATGAGAGAATATCCCATGGATACCTGCAAGATCAAATATATTGATAAGCAAAAGGTTGAAAAGACCCTGTCAGCCATACCCAAAGCAGAGGCCATTTCCCGGATGGCTGATATTTTCAAAGCCTTAAGCGATCCGTCCCGGCTTAAGATCGTTCTGGCACTGTTAGACCGGGAACATTGCGTCTGTGACATCGCCGCCATCTGCAGTCAGACAGACTCTGCCGTTTCCCATCAGCTTCGAATCCTGCGGTCGTTGAAAATTGTCAAAAACCGCAGACAGGGAAAGATTGTCTATTATTCCATTGATGATGATCATGTCCTTGAATTGATTCACATGAGCCTTGAACACATCAGACATTAAACAAAAGAAGTATTTATGACCATCATAATTGATATATTAAAAGAATCCTGGACCATCTATCTGGATGTGGCCGTGTATATGCTTTTTGGTTTTTTTATTGCCGGAGTGCTTTATGTCTTTTTCAAAGCAGATAAAATCAAACAATTTCTGGGAACTGGGAACGTCCGGCCGGTTTTTCTGTCAGCCCTTTTCGGTATTCCCATCCCGTTATGCTCCTGCGGTGTGGTCCCTGTGGCAGCCGGCTTAAAAAAACAAGGAGCCAACAGTGGGGCAGCGCTTGCATTTATGATCGCCACCCCGGAATCCGGAGTGGATTCCATTGCCGTTTCATGGGCCATGCTTGATCCCATCATGACACTTATCCGGCCGGTTTCAGGCTTCATTACCGCTGTCGCCACCGGACTTGTTCAAAATTTTTTCGGCACCCAGAGCAACGGCACGCAATCACAGCCGGTTGTTACTGCTGCCTGCGGCTGCGGATGCACCTCCGGCTGCAGTATTCCGCTTGAAAAATCATCCTGGTTTGAAAAATTTAAAGCCGGGATGTTATATGCATACGGTGAGCTGCTCTCGGATATTGCCAGACCGTTTTTTGTCGGTATTCTTATCGCCGGCGTCATCACCTTTTTTTTTCCGGACGACTTAAGCCAATGGTCCGGCCATCATCCGTTTTTATCCATGCTCGTCATGCTGACCGCCGGCATCCCCATGTATGTCTGCGCAACATCCTCAACTCCCATTGCGGCAGCACTCATTCTCAAGGGCCTTAATCCCGGTGCAGCGCTTGTTTTTCTTCTGGCCGGCCCGGCCACCAATGCCGCCACTATAACGATTGTGAAAAGCCTTTTCAACAAACGCGCTCTGGTCATTTATCTTGTCATGATCACCGTATGTTCACTGGCCATGGGATGCCTGCTGGACTGGATCTACTCAATATCCGGCATCACAGCCAGTGCCGTGGTGGGTCAGGCCGGACAGATTATCCCGGAATCCGTCCGGACAGGATCGGCCGTTATCCTTTTGCTTCTATTGTGTTTTAACATTATCCGGCAGATGAAAAAACCTGCGGACAAACCCAATGATACCCCAAACCTGAAAACAATTTAACATGGATTGAGCCCATGAGCCTTGACAACAAAAGCATTTCTCCTTTTTCCATTCACAATATCCGGATGTTCATCGCTTTTAAAATCCTTTTTAATTCACGGTTTTATTACCCGGTATTTACCATTCTTTTTCTGGATTTCGGCCTCACGGTTGCCCAGTTCTCCATTTTAAATGCCGTATGGGCTGCAACCATTGTCCTGGCAGAAGTACCGCTGGGGGCTTTGGCAGACATTATCGGACGAAAACGGCTTCTGGTCGGAGCCACGCTGGCCATGATCATAGAAATCAGCTGCATCAGTTTTGTGCCAAGGACTGCTCCTACACTCGTCTTCATTGTATTTTTAATCAACCGGGTGTTAAGCGGTTTTGCTGAAGCCGCTGCCAGCGGAGCGGATGAAGCCATTGCATATGACGCTCTGGCTGAACAGGGCATGGCAGACCAATGGGGAAAAGTACTGGAAGTGTTAATGCGGTTCCAGTCCGTTGGATTCTTTATTGCAATGAGTACCGGCGCTGCTGTATACGATCCAAAACTTATGACAACCCTTTTTCATTTTATCGGGATATCGCTCACCTTTTCCCAGGATATCACCATGCGGTTTCCCCTTTACCTGACCTTAATTCTGGCAGTGCTTGCCTTTATAACCACCTTGCGAATGATTGATACGGCCCAGGCACCTTCCACAGACGACGGCACCGGCCGGATCCGCCAGGCGTTTAATATGACATTTAAAGCCGGCCAATGGATTTTGAACACACCCTTTGCCTTGTCCGTTATTCTTTTCGGTATGCTCTTTGACGGCATTATCCGGATGGTGATCACCCTTTCAAGCCAGTACTACCGGATGATTGCCATTCCGGAATCCGTTTTTGGTCTCATTGGATCAACAGTGGCCCTGCTGGGGTTGGTTGTCCCTAAAATTGCCAGAAAACTGGCTGAAAACACCCCGGTTTCCTGCCCGCTGTGGGTGACTGCATGCTTAACGTTTGCCGGACTGATTCTCATGAATTTTTTCTGGCCCTATACAGGGTTGATCCCGGCA
>JBNKNP010000094.1:0-3273 GCA_050293905.1 Desulfobacteraceae bacterium
CCGGCTGATCATGAACAGGGCGCCTGCGGAAAAAAGGACAAACAGCACCAGTAAAACAATGATGAACATCCGGAATGTGGCCAATGGCGCATACACTTCCTCAACATAGTTAGAACAGACAACAATCCAGTGATACTCAGGCAGATGCCGGTATATAACAATTTTTTCCCTGGCTTTTTTTTCATTGGGCAGCTTTATGAAAAATCTCGCTTTACCATTTTTTTGATTCAGCATCTGTGTGACAAAAGTGTGGGGATATTCTTTTCGATCCAAAAGGTTGACATTTTGGATTTTAGGATGAACCAGAACCAAACCCTGTTCATTTACAATACAGGCGTACCCGGTCTCACCGGATCTATGCTCAAGGATATTTTCTCTGAAATCAGCAATATCCACAAAATGATCAAATTCATTTCGATAGCCGGAGACGGAAATAATCCAGTCCAGTGGTTCAAAATAGGTCATATAGAGTGCCTTGGGCCGCGCTTTGAGTTCACCTGGATTTTCCCAGTCATATTCCAGATAACCGGCTTTCATTTCCAATTGGCGCTGTACAAACCCGAATCTTGAAACATCTGTATTCTTAACCGCCTCATTGGGATGAACCGTTACAATGCCTTTACTGTTCAGACAATAAATATAGCCGCTTTGACCGATGGTCTGACTTAAAAAAATTTCTTCAATGGCTTTAATGGCCTGATCCCGCTCCAGAAGGCCGGATTGATATTTTTTATAATAATATGTTGCGATATCCAGATTTTTATCTGCTATGGCATGAAGCCTGTTTCTGACCGAAACCTGGGCAGAGGTCTTTATCAAATTCAAAAGAGATATGGATTTTGAATTCAGCGTGTTTTCAATGCTGGTTTTAAGTATTTTTTCAACCTGGTAATACGCAATGGTACTGCCGAAAAGGATCAACGGAATCAAAACAAATAGAAAGGTCAATAATAGTCTGTTTCTAAAATGTAATCTGGAAAAAAATCTCACGATATGTTTTTCACCCAATCCATTAAAACTTTTTATCAGAACCTATTTTCCGGCATACCGAAGCTTACAGATATCCATACACCATCGTTTTGAATAAATAAACCCTTAGAACACAAAGAGTTTATCTATATTCTGGATCGGATAAAAAAAAATCAATTTGACGGGCGAAAAATCAGCATATGGGGAAGGTTCAGTTCTTTTGGGTCATAAGACATTTTTGCCTGGCGAAGTCCTTTTATGCCTAAATCCTGCTCCCGGTTCAAAAACCGGCATCTATCCTTGAGATACAGGGCGGTTTCCCGGTTGATTACCTGGGCCGCACCTTTATAGCGGATATCTGATTTTTCAAAATGTATATCAAAGGTTGAAGGGTTGATCCGGCTGAAAACGGAAAACGCAGCAAGTTCATTATCTATCGTCAATGCCAGGCCTTCAAGCCCCAGATCGTCAAAATATTCAAAAGAGACTTTAATGGCTTCAAATTCCTGTAAAAGGGTTTTTGACGGCTTCTTGTACTTTTCCATCAGGGACTTGGCAAGTTCGAATGCATCCGACCGGTACTCCGGTGTCAGCTCATGGATTTCAAAATCAGGATAAAGCCGGTTAAACTGAGAGATCAGATTTTTCTTTTTATGCAGTTTTACCCCGGTCAGATCAGCCAGGTCATTCACGTCATAAACGTATTCCGCGTACTTTCGTACCGGTTTTACCTGGTAATAATTTGTCACCTGGGGGTATTTTTTCAAATATTGCTGTTGGCACAGGGAAAAGTCCGGCGAAAAACCTGCAGCCTGCAGCTGAAGTGATAAAAAGACAAGCTGCTGGGGAATCATTTCTTCGCCCAGAGGCATAAAACACGCTTTGGATTCACCATTATAGATCAATATGCGGTTCTGGTATATTGTCCAGGAAAATCGACAGATATCCTGCCAGGCAAATAAATTGGAGAAATTATACTCGCAGGAAACCGGGTTAAACTGCCGGACATATTGTTCATACCAGCCAAGATCCTCTATTTCAAATCGTTTGAATTCAGGAAACCTGACCTGTTGCGGTGTTTCTATAAGCATCTGCGGTGCATACATTCTATTGCCCCTTGTATTTTAACGGGATATGCCCCGTCATGGACTTAAATCCAAGATTTTCATAAAAAGCAGAGGTTCCCGGTTCTGCGATCAGGCCGATCCAGTCCACGCCTTTTTGTTTTAATTCCTTAATCAGCATTTGTATAATTCCCCGGCCGATTCCCATCCCTCTGTAGGGTTTTAATACGGTAACATCCTGAATATAAGCATCACTTACCAGATCGGAAAGGGCCCGGCCCATTCCGATCATTTTTTTTCCATCAAAAGCGCCTGCAAAAAACGCACAATTTTTCACAACCTCTTTTAAAAAATCATATTCCCCTTCCGGTGGAGACTCCCACCAACCGGCCTGTTCGTACAATTGTTTGAGATCATTTTCCGGTGCTTTCCGAATAATTTTAATTTTTATATGATCTGATCTTTTTTTTGACATTTTTTTAATTTACCTGCAGGGCTTCAAGGGTTTGCCCTGGTTTTATGACATTTCGTATCTATTGCCCGGGTTTTATTTCCAAAGGCGATGGCGGTAATGCCGCATCCACCATTTTCCGGGCAAAATAAGGCAGGACAAAGGCGGCCTCATGGACCTGCGGTGTATAATATTTGAGCTGCTTCTGAAACGCTTCGGGAATCTTTCTTGCCGGGGTTCCGGGATCAGGCCCCAGAGATCCCATGCAGATGCCGATATGACCGCCCGGATAGGTGGGGACCAGGATACAGGCATATGCCTGTACAGGAAACAGGGCTTTGGTGATTCCCACAAGCTGCGAAACACAGTCCGGATGGTAAAAAATTGATTCTCCCTGGGTGGCGATCATTCCGCCGGGTTTTAAAGCGGCTTTCAATGCTGCGTAAAACGGCTGTTCAAACAGGACTTCAGCCGGTCCCACAGGATCGGATGAATCCACAATAATCACGTCATATTTTTTTTCCTGCTGCCGGATAAACGCATTGCCGTCTTCAATATGGACATGAACCCGGGGATCATCAAAACCGCAGGCCATCCCGGGAAAAAATTGTTTTGAAACATGGATGACCTGTTCATCAATTTCGCAGAAATCAATCTGTTTCACTTCGGCATGCCGGTTGACCTCCCTTAAAATGCCGCCGTCTCCTCCCCCGATGACCAGGACGGTTTCCGGTTGGGGGTGGGCAAACAGCGGTACATGGGTCAGCATCTCCTGGTAGGTGAATTCAT
>JBNKNP010000095.1:0-2522 GCA_050293905.1 Desulfobacteraceae bacterium
TTTGCATTGTACATTTCTCCTAAAATTCCAGTGAGATAATCTAAGCTTGATTTTATATCTTTCTATTTGGATAAGCAAAGAAATTTCTATTTTTTAGGATTTTCAGATCCCCATCTACCCGTTTTTTACACCGTGGAAAATCGTTATGCACCTTCTCCTGGAACAGGACATCTTTGACATCCATGGTGCGGCCTTCATCACTGTCATTTATACCCGCTTCAATAGCTTGACGGACATAAATTTTCTGCATCAGATCATCCCAGGTAGCCTGATCTGGAAGTTGATTTAATAATTTATAAGCCTCTTGTTTTATCCCTCCGGTCTGCATAGCGTTCTCTCCTGATATTTTAGATCCATTGACAGGACATCTGTCATTTTGTTTTTCAGAATCATGGTATCCGGTATTTTAAGCACTTCCTCTTTCATTGTTGTTTTATCTCCTGTGGGCGTAGACAGCGGAAACCATGATTTTCTTAATGCGCCCGGCCTTCCAGTATATCAAAGACTTGCTGCCAATGCTTCACACGGGTGTCTTTTGCCAAACGCATTAAGAAGTTCTTTAAGCATATCAGGGTGTTTTTGAATTCGTTCGTTCAGACGATTTAAGCCACATTTGTAAATGTTTTACGGGGTGCCGGTTGGCCTTTGAGTAAGCCCTCAGTGCTCAGATCTTCGTCCAGGTCGGGCCAGTGTATTCCAAATCCACCGCCGCAGACTTCCCAATTATTGAGTTGTTCTTTTGTTGCATGCAGCAGGCGGGGATACCATGCCAGCGGGACAGTAATAGTACAACCATCATTAAGGTCTACGCTTAAAGCGTCTTCGGTAAAATAGACATTTTTGACGCTCTCACCGGGTTTGATATCAGAAATACTCATGCCATGCCTCCAAAATCTTTTGGGTGTTTTCAATTACCAGAGACTCGATAGTTCTCAATTCTTTACTGTAGGCATGATCAATCTGCCTTTCTTAATTTAGCGGCCAAAGTCATGATTATATCTCCGTTATTTTCGGGCAACATCTTTGATACAATGATTTGAAATTATTTTGTTGTAATATCTTCCACGTTGCTGAATCTATATTTTATCAAAGATTCAAAATATTGCAAATCGATTCCTTTCTTCGTAAACTTCTTGTTGACACCCGTATTTTTTAAAGGCAGTCATTAAAAATGATGGACAAAGAGAGATTCCTGGCAAATAAAATCGGGACACTCATGGAGATGTTCCCCTGTGTGGCGGTTATCGGCCCCAGACAATGTGGAAAATCCACGCTTGTCCGGGCTGTGTATCCGGATTGGAAGTATTATGACCTGGAACGGCCTGATGATTACCAGCTTATTACCAGTGATCCCCTGGCCTTTTTTTCCCGGCAGCGCGAAAAAACCATTATAGATGAGGCTCAGCAGTTTCCGGATCTGTTCAAGGTCCTGCGCGGCGTAATTGATCAGGACAGGAACGTCTGCGGCCGTTTTCTTTTGACCGGTTCAAGCTCGCCTGCAAATTGTCAGGGGATTATCTGAAAGCCTTGCCGGACGGATTGCCACAGTGGAACTCTGGCCGTTCAAAATGGCGGAATTTTATGAAAAACCAGTACCGGCCATTTATGAGCGATTGACTGAACGTTCCACCGGCCTTGCAGACCTTGCTGATCTGAAAACATCCATTACCATTGATCAACTCTATGAACACTGGCTGCTGGGCGGCTATCCCGAACCCAGGATAAAGGGGGAAACACAACCGCTCTTTTACGGGCTCTGGATGGATGAATACTTTGCAGACTATATCCGCCGGGATATCCAACGTCTTTTTCCACGTCTCAACATCCACAATTTCAGGCTTTTTATCCAGAGCCTGTCTTACCATTCCGGTTCGATAATCAACCAGTCCGACATTGCAAGAGCCCTGGAGGTAAGTTCGGTAACAGCCAGGGAATTTCTTGAGATCCTGCACAACACATTTATCTGGCGGAACCTGCGCAGTTTTGAGAAAAACCGCCTGAAAAAGATTCAAAAAAATGCCCAAAGGCTTTTTCCGGGACCAGGGTATTTTTCATCATCTGCTGAAAGTGGATGAAACAGACCGGCTTCTCATCCATCCTTCGGCCGGCACTTCTTTTGAGTCCTTTGTAATAGAAGAAATCATCCGGGGATTTCAAACCACTTTAAAACCGGGAATCGATTTTAAATTTTTATCGAACCCGGGACAAAGCAGAAATAGATTTGATTATTGACGGCCCGTTCGGATTTATTCCAATTGAGATAAAACTGGGCACCGGGATATCACAACGGATGCTTGGCCCGATGAAAGCTTTTCTTGAGGAAACACAGACCAAATTTGGAATTCTGGTGAACAATTCTGATAAAATCGAGGTTGTGGCTGAAAATATCATCCAGATCCCGGCAAATTATCTGTAAATCAGCCTGTTCAGGGTGGGATTGCAAAAATTATGATTGCAGGTTAATTTAAAAGAGAACCTGCTTAATCGATCAAACGTAAAAATGCCCTTCCTGCGCACAGAAT
>JBNKNP010000096.1:0-6009 GCA_050293905.1 Desulfobacteraceae bacterium
TGCTTATGCATGTGGTGCTGGGGCTTGCGGTATGCATGCTGGGAATTTCAGGACTGTACTTTTTTCTTGGCTCCATGTTTCTGGCCATGATGCAGGTATTGATCTATATCGGAGCGCTTTGCGTGGTGCTGGTGTTCGGCATTATGGTCTCTTATACACCGGCTGAAATAGAGCGCAGACGGATCAAAGGAAAGCACATGCTGCTGGCATTGGCTGCGTTAATCCTGGTGGCCCTTCCCATGGGAGTTCTGATCTGTAACACGAATTGGCAGGTATCCAATATTTTCCCCACCGGGGACATCGGACCTTTGGGGGAAATGCTGCTGTATAAATACTGCATGGCCTTTGAACTGATATCCGTGATCCTGCTCATCGGTATTGTCGGTTCCATTATTCTGGCCCGCGGCGGTCATGTTGCGGATGAAGAAGCGGCAGTGCCCCTGGATGAGCATTAAGATTGCCGAACACTAAGATTAAGGAAAATAAACAACCATGTTAAGTGAAAACATCCATATCTATTTGCTTCTGTCCGTTTTTTTGTTTTCGGTCGGATGTTACGGATTAATTCAGCGCCGGTCTTTTATTCGAATGCTCATTGCGGTTGAGCTGATTCTGAACGGGGCAGGCTTGAATTTCATGACCTTTTCCCGGTTTACAGCTTTAGAACCGCATACAGGAAGGGCACTCACCCTGTTTATCATGGGCCTTGCTGCAACTGAAGCGGCTATTGTGGTCAGTGTTTCATTGTCGGTCTATCGTAAATATTATACGGTTGATCCGGATGATGTAAAAGATTTGAAATTGTAGAGGACTTGAAATGAATGTTGCATCCCAGATCTTTGTGTCTCATCCGGCCCTGCTCGCTACCGTTGCCCTGCCGTTTGCTGCTGCATTGTTCAATCTGTTATCAAATAAACGTGAAAATGTCAGAGAATTCTGGTCGTTTATAGGAGCCGTATTAACCTTTGGGTCGGTCATGCTGCTGGTTCCCAAAGTCTTATCCGGTTCTATTCTGACCTGCAAGGTTGCCACTCTGCTGCCCGGTATTAATATTTCTTTCAGGGTGGACGGGTTAAGTCTGCTGTTTGCAGGGACATCATCCTTTTTGTGGATCCTGGCAGGATTCTACTGCATCGGCTATATGCGCGGGCTGAACGAACATGCCCAGACTCGGTTTTATGTCTGCTATTCAGCAGCCGTCGGCGGTGCCATGGGCGCTGCTTTTTCCGGCAACCTCTTTACCTTGTACCTGTTTTATGAAATTGTTTCCATTGTTACCTATCCGCTGGTTGCCCATCATCAGGATAAGGAAGGGTATGAAGGCGGTAAAAAATACCTGGTTTATCTGTTCTTTACTTCCAAAGCCTTTTTGCTGCCTGCCATGGTGGTTATCTATATAACAGCCGGGACGCTGGAATTTACGTCAGCAGATATTATCCATGGCATTTTTGCCGGTGACGCCAGTCACATTCTGGTTGGAATCTCTTATTTTCTGTGTCTGTTCGGTTTTGCCAAAGCCGGTATCATGCCCCTGCACAACTGGCTGCCGTCCGCCATGGTGGCACCGACCCCTGTATCAGCCCTGCTCCATGCGGTTGTTGTGGTAAAGGTCGGGGTGTTCTCCATTGCAAGGGTGATGCTCAGTGTTTTCGGTACAGCCCTTCTCACTGATATGGGACTTGGCATTATCACGGCTTACATTGTTTCATTTACAATTCTCGGCGCCTCCCTGATCGCTTTGACCCAGACCAATCTGAAGGCCAGGCTGGCTTATTCCACGATCAGCCAGTTGTCCTATATTGTGCTTGGTGTGGCCCTGCTGACGCCTTCGGGAATCACCGGCGGTCTGATTCATATTGCCAATCACGCGTTTTCAAAAATCACTTTGTTTTTCTGCGCAGGTGCCATTTTTGTTGCTTCCGGCAAAAAACAAATCAATGAGCTCAGGGGAATCGGATATGCCATGCCGCTGACCATGGCTGCCTTTGGTATTGCCTCATTATCCATGATCGGTGTTCCGCCGGTCAGCGGGTTTGTTACCAAGTGGTTCCTGGCAGTGGGAACAATGGAGCTTAAGGAGACCGGGCTTCTGGTTGTGCTGCTGGCCAGCTCTCTTTTGAATGCCGGTTATTTTGTTCCGATTTTAATTGAGGCTTATTCCGGTCGTAAAGAAACAATGGCAGATCCGGGGTTTTTGAACCTTGAACGCGCCACACTGGTTCGGTTCATGGTTGTGCCCATCCTGGTGACTGCCTTCTTTTCCCTGGCCTTTGGGCTTTTTCCGGATCCGCTGTTAACTCTTATCCATCAGTTGATAAAGGTGGTAAATTAAATGCTTAGGTTATTGACATTTTTACGCAAATATCCATTGATGCTCAAATGGCTGCTGATAGGCAGTGTTGCAGGCTCCGTGGTGTTTGATTGTTTTGCAGAACGGCACGGTGCTCACTTCTGGGGAGATCATATCCGCGGCTTCTGGTCTGTGTTTGGCTTTCTGGGCTGCATTCTGATGATTGCCCTGTTCAAAGGGATGTACCACGTCTGGCTGATGAAGGATACTCGATATTATGACTGATCACACAATTTTCATCCATCCGGCTACATGGTTTATTCTGGCGGCACTTTTGTCGCCGCTGTTGAATAAAGCCAGATTGATTAAACCGGTTTTTTTAATGGTCCCTCTTGCCGCACTGATTGCCATCTACCTGCAAAAAGGGGGGGCGACATTCGGTCAGGCCGACTGGCTGGGATTTCATCTTGTCTTCGGACGTATGGATAAGCTCAGTTTTGTGTTCCTCCATGTTTTTTTGATCATGGCCTTTATCGGCGCACTGTATGGGCTCAAGGTCAAGCAGGTTGGGCAAAAAGCCGCAGGATTCCTCTATGTAGCCGGCTCTTTGGGAACAACCCTGGCCGGTGATTATCTGACGGTGTTTATCTTCTGGGAACTCATGGCCTTTTCTTCAGTTTTCCTGGTGTGGTACAGCCCCAGACCCAATGCGTCAAAAGCCGGGTTCCGGTATCTGCTGATCCATACCATCGGCGGGCTGGTTCTGCTGGGCGGCATTCTGCTGCGGTATAAAACCACGGGCAGTCTGGCCTTTGAGGCACTGGATCCGGCAACAGCAGGGTTGCCTGAGTATCTGATTATGATCGGGTTTATTCTCAATGCCGCGGTTCCACCGCTGCATGCATGGCTGGCGGATGCCTATCCCGAAGCCACTGTAACCGGGGCGGTCTTTATGTGCGCCTTTACCACAAAAACTGCAGTATATGTTCTGGCAAGGGCATTTCCCGGCTTTGGCGTTCTCACCATCCTGGGTGCTGTCATGACCCTGTACGGTGTTTTTTACGCGGTCATTGAAAATGACGCCCGCAGGATACTGGCCTACCACATTATCTCTCAGGTCGGTTATATGGTATGCGGGGTAGGGATCGGAACACAGATGGCCATTAACGGTGCCTGTGCCCATGCCTATGCCCATATCCTGTATAAAGCGCTTCTTTTCATGGGGGCCGGAGCAGTCCTTCAGATGACCGGGAAGTCCAAACTCAGCGAACTGGGTGGATTGTACCGCTATATGCCATGGGCGTTTGTCTTTACACTGATCGGAGGGATTTCCATTTCCGGGTTCCCGTTGACCAGCGGGTTTATTTCCAAATCAATGATTATCGCCGCTGCCGGCGAAAACCATCAGCCCGTGATCATGCTGATGCTTACCCTGGCTGCTGTTGGTACATTTTTGTCAGTTGGCATCAAGCTGCCCTATTTCATCTGGTTCGGACAGGATAAAGTATATGAACCCGCACCAAAAGAAGCCAGCTGGAACATGAATCTGGCCATGGGCATTGCAGCGTTCCTGTGCCTGTTTTTAGGCTTTGGGCCCGGCTATCATGCCCTTTACGCGCTCTTGCCGTTTGAGGTGGATTACCATCCTTACTCGGCATATCATCTGTCTGAAACTCTTCAGCTTCTGGCCTGTACCGGCCTTGGATTTTATCTGTTTATCAAGCGGTTGAAACCCAAAGACAAAATTGCCCTGGATCTGGACTGGTTTTACCGAAAAGGTACTCCTGTTTTCATGGCCTGGGTGAAACGCTGGCTGGGCGGTCTGGACAATTGGATCAATGACGTTTACAAAACTATCGGCATCCGGATGACCAATGCACTGGCCAAAGGGTTTTCCCGGTTTGATGTGGATGGAATCGACTGGGCAATTGACGGGTCGGCAAAAGCCGTACTGTCCGGCGGTGATCAGATCCGGCAGGTCCAGACCGGAAAGATTCAGCATTATCTTGCTGCCGCCGTTATTTTTCTGTTTGCCGTTATTATTCTGGCAATCGTGCTAAACACAGGAGCATAATGACCTTATGGATTATATGATTTTCAATTCGCTTAACTACCCGGTCATCTCTGCCGTGCTGGCAATTCCGCTGATCGGCGCCCTTGTGACACTGGCTGTTCCGGATTCACACAAAAAAGCAGCCTCTTTTCATAAAATCTGGGGCACAGGGGTCAGTATCGCTGCTGCAGTGGCTGCCCTGCCGCTGTATACCCGGTTTGATCTGACCACCCACCTGTACCAGTTTGCTGAAAAACGGGCCTGGGTGGATGCACTTGGTGTCAACTATTGCGTGGGAATTGACGGGATCAGCCTGCTGCTTGTCATGCTCACAGTATTAATTATGCCGGTGGTCCTGCTGTGCTCCTTTACCTATATCGGAGAGCGGCACAAAGAATTTGTCTTTTCCATTCTGCTGATGGAAACCTGTATGGTAGGGGTATTTGTCAGTTTGAACATTATCTTGTTTTTTATTTGCTGGGAAGCCATGCTCGTCCCCATGTATCTGCTGATCGCGGTATGGGGCGGTGAACGAAAAGATTACGCGTCCATCAAGTTTTTTCTGTATACCTTGCTGGGCAGCATCTTTCTTATTGTTTCAATGGTTTCCATATATATAAAGACCGGAACATTTTTCATTCCGGCCATTATGGATCAGCCGTTTGAACTGGGCTACCAGGTTCTGATTTTTCTGGCCTTTGCACTGGCTTTTGCCATTAAAATCCCCATGTTCCCCATGCATACATGGCTTCCGGCAGCGCATGTTGAAGCACCTGCATCCGGCAGTGTCATTCTTGCTGCGGTTCTGTTGAAAATGGGAGGATACGGCTTTCTTCGGTTTTGTATCCCCATTACACCGGGAGCCTTCCAGATGTTTGCACCGTTTTTTATTGTCCTGTCTGCCGTCTCTATCATTGCCGGCGGATACCTGGCCCTGGGCCAGACCGATATGAAAAAGCTGATCGCCTATTCCAGTGTCGGACACATGGGCTTTGTGACGCTGGGAATATTTGTTATCTCAAGCATGGGCCTTAAAGGGGCTGTTCTGCAGATGATCAATCACGGTATCACCACAGGAGCTCTCTTTGTCTGTGTCGGTTTGTTATATGAACGGACACATTCCCGCGAAATTGCCGCTAATTCAGCTCTGGGGCGGGCAATGCCCGTCTTTTTGACTTTTTTCGTTATCTTTTCTTTGTCTTCTTTCGGATTTCCGGGAACCAATTCCTTTGTGGGTGAAGTCATGATTCTGATCGCTGCTTTCAAGGAAAACATTGTTCTCGGGTTTGCCGTTATACCCGGGGCTATCCTTGCCGCAGCCTATATGCTTAGATTGACTCAGAAAATGATCTGGGCGGATGATGACGGCCATGACCATTCCGGGCATGGTTCAGACAATCACACGGATAGAACCGGATGGGATCTGAATATTAGAGAGATCGCCACCCTTTCATTTTTAGTGATCTTTGTTTTCTGGATCGGGCTTAATCCAAAGCCGTTTCTTGCTGTTATGGATGTCAGTGTGGCTCATCTGATGGATCAGTACCACCATGGAATTGAGCACATTATCGAGTCCCATCCTGCGGCAGAGCATGCACTTTATTTTTCTTTGAAATCCCTTTTTAAGGGATTGATTTAACCTTTTATTTGATTGATCAGGATGTGA
>JBNKNP010000097.1:0-2489 GCA_050293905.1 Desulfobacteraceae bacterium
GGCGGATGCAAGATGCGTGCATTTAACCAGGATTTTATGTTTGGAAATATTGTCTCAGGGGCAAGCGGCAGACAACCATCGTATTTTGACGGCCCGGTCTGCGGTCAGGGGGTGACACCTGCCAATAATCCGCATGGCGCAGGCTGGAAGAAGATTCAGAAAAATGAAGCGGTTTACATCGATTATACCTGCGTAATCAATGGGTATACGGCAGATGCTGAACGTATTTTTGTCATGGGCAGGCTGGATGACACCTTGATGAGAGCGCATGCTGCAGCTTTGACCATTCAAAATGAACTGATTAAAACAATAAAGCCCGGGGTTCAATGTTCAACAATATGGGAAATGTCTGTAAAAATTGCTGAAGATGAGGGGCTGCTGAGACACTTTATGGGGGTTGAGTATGACCAGGTGAAATTTGTTGGTCATGGGGTAGGGCTTGAGCTGGATGAACTGCCGGTATTTGCAAAAGGGTTTGACCTTGAACTCAAGCCGGGAATGACATTTGCCCTGGAACCTAAATTTGTTTTTGATCATGGTGCAGTGGGCATTGAAAATACATTTGTCGTGACAAAAAACAGCGTTGAAAAGCTCAATATGTTCAGCGAGGATATCTGTTATATATAAGGTATAAAAAATTATTTTATTGACAATATTGTTAATATATGGTTCTCTGACCAATGATGGGCTAACTGTTTCTTAATTAAAAAGGGGTGGCAATCTAATGGGTGAAAAATCCAAAAAAAAAGATGGAGAAATGTCGGAAAAAAGCACAAGAGAATTTTCAAAAGGAGATCTTGCTGTTTATCCTGCACACGGTGTCGGTTATATTGAATCAATCGAAAGTAAGGAAATCAATGGCGATACCATGAACTTTTACATGATGAAGATTGTGGAAAACGGTATGGTGATAATGATTCCAACTTCAAATGTGGAATCTGTCGGATTACGTGAAGTTATCCCTGAAAAGGAGGTTCCTGAAGTTTATAAAGTAATGCAGGAAAAAGGGCAGGGAGCTGACAATCAGACGTGGAACCGCAGATACCGGGAATATATGGATAAAATTAAAACCGGTTCTATCTACGATGTTGCTGAAGTTTTCAGGGATCTTTTCCAGCTTAAACTTGAAAAGGATCTTTCCTTTGGTGAAAGAAAGTTACTGGATACGGCACAGAATTTGTTAGTCCAGGAATTGTCTACTGCTAAGGATATTGATGAAAAAGCCATGATGCAGGAGATTGAAGGCCTTTTTAGCTGAATTTTGTCTTAACTGATTTTAAAACCGGCGGGCAATGAATTGTTCGCCGGTTTTTTTGTTTTATGAATATACAAATCACCATTCAATCAAATTTCAGCGGCCGGCGTCTGGATGCTTTGGTCGGCATGCTGTGTGACACATGTTCACGGGCAAGGGCCCGGCAACTCATCATCCAGGGTGATATCCGTGTGAACCGGTCAATAAAGAAACCCGGCTACCGGGTGAAGTCCGGTGATGTCGTATCCGGAGATGTTCCGGATGCCTTTGAAGAACCCCGTATCCTTCCTGTGCAAATGGATCTGGACATCCTGTTTGAAGATGACCATCTGATGATTATCAATAAAAAAGCAGGCATGGTGGTTCATCCTGCCCGGCCGGATGAAACTCAGACTCTTGTCAACGCGCTGCTGTTTCACGATCCGGATATAAAAAAAACCTGTGACGATTCATTCCGGTCCGGAATTGTTCACCGCCTGGATAAAGACACCAGCGGCCTGATGGTGGTGGCCAAGACGCCAAACTCATTGAAATTTCTGCAAAAGGAATTCAAGCAGCGACGGGTTGAAAAGAAATATCTGGCCCTTGTTCATGGCCACATGCCTGAAAACCAGGGGGAGATTAATCTGCCCATTGGCCGGCATCCGGTTAAGCGAAAAATGATGGCGGTCAGTCCGGAGGACGGTAAGACAGCCATAACGCTCTGGTCGGTAAAAGAAACGTATCCGTCGGCCAGCCTGGTTGAGGTGCTGCTCAAAACCGGACGAACCCATCAGATCCGGGTCCATTTCTATGCCCTTGATCATCCGTTGGTGGGGGATATCGTGTACCAGTATCGCCGATTTCGTAAAAAAACGTCCATAGCGCCCCGGCAGATGCTGCACGCTTTTTTCTTAAGCTTCAGGCACCCGCACACAGGAAAAAAAATTGAGTTCACTGCCGGCCCGCCGGATGATTTCTTAAAAACCCGGGCGTTGATGAAAATATCCTGAACATATCTTTATTTAAAGATTTTAACCTTTGGTTTTTTAAATCTTTTATTGACAACTTGCAACGGACCGGCATAGAATGTATGACAAATCGGTAATAATCATAACATTATAACGCCCTGCTCCGTATAGTTGATCCATTTTCGGAACACGCTGAATAGCCGAAAGTTAATTCGTGCCAATTGTTTTATCGCAACAAAATTGACAATCGATCAGTTTTTATTTTCATTATAGCATGATTCTCA
>JBNKNP010000098.1:0-1885 GCA_050293905.1 Desulfobacteraceae bacterium
ATTGCAGCGCCCCACAACCAGCCCCTGCTGCCGGTCATTGAACTGGCAGTAGAAGAAATCAACCGCAGCGGCGGCATTTTAAACAATCCCATCCAGCTCATTTTATTGGACAATCAAAGCACTCCCATCGGCTCCAAACTGGCTGCCGAGCAAGCGGTAAAAATGGATGTTACCGCAGTCATCGGCGCCCACTGGAGTTCTCATTCCCTTGCCATGGCACCGGTCCTGCAGAAAGCAAAAATACCCATGATTGCACCGGGGTCAACCCATCCTGATGTGACGAAAGCCGGAGACTATATTTTCAGGGCCTGTTTTTTAGATTCTTTCCAGGGTATGGCCATGGCCCGGTTTGCCAGGGATGAACTCAAAGCAAAAAAAGCAGCAATTATCAGGAATATTGATGAAACCTACAGCATCATGCTGGCGGAATTTTTTAAAAATGCCTTTATCAAATTCAACGGCAAGGTATTGATTGATGACGGATACCGGGGAAATGCCATCGATTTTGCCAACCTCATCAAAAAGATTAAAACAGCAGCACCGGACATCATTTATCTGCCCGGATACTCCCGGGACAGCGGGCTGTTTATCCGGCAGGCCAGACAGCTGGGAGTCACCGCTGTATTTTTGGGCGGAGATGCATGGGATGAAATTGAGACCTATTCCAAAGATACGGTCCGCGGCAGTTTTCAGTCCGCCCCGTGGCATCCCCAGGTGCCGTTTCCGAAAAGCGCCCATCTTAAAAAACTGTACTTTGACCGGTATAAAAACGAGATTAACAACATGAGTGTCCCCCTGGCCTATGATGCTGTTCTTCTGCTTGCAGAGGCAATTGAACGGGCCGGCTCCCTGGACCGGGAAAAAATAAAAAACGCTCTGGCAGACATAAAGGCTTTTCAGGGCGCTACCGGACTGATTTCATTTGACGAAAATGGTGATCCGAAAAACAAGGACGTCATTATTATCAAATTTGATGATAAAGGAAGATCCTTTTATAAAACCATTAAACCTTGAAAAAATGGAAATGCAAATGGTTAAAACATGGATTGGCAAATTTACCACCTGTTTAATATTGATTTTTCTATTCGGTTTTCCTGCTGTCTGCAGGTCTGCCGAGCCCATAAAAATTACCGCCATTTATTCACTTACCGGTAATGGTGCTTTTTCAAACCGGCCTTCGGTACTGGGTGTCAGGATTGCAGTGGATGAAATTAACAGAACCGGAGGACTTCTGGGACGAAAAATCAACCTGGTCATTCTCGATAACATGAGCACTCCCATCGGCTCAAGCCTTGCTGCCAATCAGGCAGTTGCATCCGGCACAGATGCCATCATCGGCGCGGCATGGAGTTCACATTCCATCGCCATTGCCCAGGTGGCCCAGAAAAACCGCATTCCCATGATATCAAATTTTTCCACCAGCCCCAAACTGACACGCATTGGCAATTATATTTTCCGGGTCTGCTATACGGACAAATTTCAGGGAAAAATCATGGCTGAATTTGCCCGTACCGAACTGAAGGCAAAAACAGCCATTGTCTTTGTGGATCTGACCAGCGATTTCAGCCTGGACCTGTCCCACATTTTTCAAGGGCATTTTAAAGCCATGGGCGGTCAGATTCTCAGGGAAATCGACTACAAGGCGGATCAAAAAACGTATACAACGCAAATCAGGCAGGCAGCAGCCCAAAAAGCAGATGTTGTCTTTTTATCCGGTCATGATGAAAGCGGGACCATTGCAGCGCAATTACAAAAAGCAGGTGTTCAATCCATCCCGCTGGGCGGTGACGGATGGGATACCCAGAGCTTTTTCCTGTTTGGCGGCAATCAATTGGAGCAGGGGTATTATTGTTCTCACTGGTCACAATCTTCAGAAAGAAGCGTG
>JBNKNP010000099.1:0-28559 GCA_050293905.1 Desulfobacteraceae bacterium
TTCGGGAAGATCAGGCACATTTTTATAACCCGATATCGATAAGCAATTGATACCAGGTAGGTGTTTGAAGCGAGGACTACCTACAATCAAGTTCTGTTTTTATAGCCGTATGAAAATCCCCGGACTATCCTGTCAGTCCACACTTTTTAAATTATCAAACCGGCGAGCAATATTACGTGTATCCCGGGGTTTCCGATTCCTACCAATTTAAATTTTTCAGTAGACCGCATTAATAGCTTCACTTTTTTAGGTTCAAAATTGTAATTTTATAGGAAAAGCGAAACTATTACCTCAAAATGATTGAGCCGTGACTCTGTGTGAGACCGAATAAAATTCTCTCACAAATTCACGCCATCAATCATTTTGTAATGTACCGGTATTAACCTGATTATTTGGAGATCAGACCACCTCACCAATAACAAAAGTAGCGCTCAGTGTTTTGGAAAGAGATCCGTTTGAAAATCTCGGATAAAAAATCGAAAGGGATGGTAATGCACAAATCCCTCCCAACAATAGAAACGTCGGTTATCATGGGCTTTAAGTAAGAAAATAGAGGCCTATACTTATGTCGCTAATGCTATTGCTATAATTCGAGAACCACTTTACCGCAATTGCCGCTGCTCATAAGCTCAAACCCTTTTTCATATTCTTCAAAAGCAAGCTTGTGTGTAATCAAAGGCTCAACATTGAGACTGCCGGATGCCAAAAGACCTTTCATCTTGTACCAAGTATCCCACAGTTTACGACCTGTTATCCCATAAAGATGCAGAGACCTGAATATCACATCATTTGTCATGTCAATGGTGACTTTCTCATTTGAGGTGCCCATACATACCAGGTGCCCGCCCATTCTCAAAGAATGCAGACCATCCTGAACCGCTTTCGGATTTCCTGAAATCTCCAGGACGACATCAACACCTTTGTTTCGGGTGTGATCCATAATATACCGGACAGGATCTTTCTCTTCAGCAGCAAAGGCATGATGCGCACCCAGTTGTTTGGCCAGATCAATCCGGTATTGATTTCTTCTGCCGATGGCAAAAATTTCAGACGCCCCGATCGCCTTTAATACGGCAACCGCAAGAGCGCCTACAGGGCCAAGGCCGAACACCGCCACTTTGTCTGCCACGCAATTGGCTGAAAACACACTGTGAACAGCATTCCCCAGAGGATCCTGAATGGCCCCCAAGACAGGATCAAGATTGGGATCATTAATCATGGTATTCATTTCCGGATGAACTATATATTCCCTGAACGCGCCGTCCGTATCATAACCGATTCCTTTCCAGTCTTCACATACATGTCCGTCACCCAGACGGCAATTCCTGCAGAATCCGCATGTTAAATGTCCTTCCCCTGAAACCTGGTCACCCACCTTGATATGCTTAACACCAGGCCCTAACGCCACAACTTCCCCTGCAAATTCATGCCCGAGAATGCACGGCAGTTTTACCCTTCCCTGAGACCAGGAATCCCAGTTATAGATATGCAAATCTGTTCCGCATATGGCCACTGCTTTATTTTTTATCAATACTTCTCCAAATCCGGGTGTCGGGATCTCCCTGTCCTGGAACTCCAGGCCACCCTTTTCCGGCCGTGCTTTTACAATACACTTCATCGTTCTCATACCAGTTCATTTACAAATTCAATAATTCGGTTTGTACCCTCAACATCGCCCATTGCCATAATATGAATACCGTCGATCTGATCGATTGCCTCCCTAATGAAATCGCAGGTGATCTGAATCCCGGTGATAGTATCTTTTTCCATTCTTGAAATAACGTCTTCGGGCACATTGATTCCATCTACATTCTTATCCATGAACCGGGCCATTTTTACGCTTCTCAGCCTTATAGGTTGGGTTGAGTGACGAAACCCAACAATTTCATTTCCAGCCGAACCTGAATCAGGTTTCAACATCAGCCCAGTCCGTGATCAACATCACAATACCATCCTGTACATATTTGTGAAAGCCTGAATATTCCCAACCTTTGGAAGGCGTTACAAGATTAAAATGAATGTATTTGATATGGCGGGCCAAATACTTGTTGGGTTTCGTCCAGCTACCCAACCTACCAGTTTTCTTGAATGGTGGCGGCCTGTTGACTACCGGTATGAAAAATCTCAAGTCTGGACCTCAGGCACCCCTACAATAACAAATCAAGTGCTCCGTTCCCATTGCAGATGTCAACTTAAACATAACAGTCTCCAAATAATCATGATATAATACGGAACTTATTAAAGAGGATGTCGGAACACAAATGAGAGTCTTTATAAATTTAATTGTGATTTACCTGATGAGTGCGTCTTTTTCGATCAGTTTTGCCGGTCTTGAGGCGATTGATGTTTCGGATCAGAAGATGAGCCTGACTGCAGTTAAGGTTCCGCTAAGAGATATACTGGTAAAAATCCACCAGTCCGGCATCCGGGTAAAAATCGATCCGGGTTTTAATCCAGCGATTACGGCTCACTTCAAAGATAAGGAGATTTCAGCTGCTTTCCGGGATTTGTTTAAGGATGCGAACCATGCCCTGATATGGAGAAAAAACAGGGCTGGTGAAACACGGATTGCGGAAGTCATTATTTACAGACCCGGCCGGATGGATTCGGCCCGGCTGTTTAAACCTTCCAATAGTCTTGATATTGAAAAAAATTCCGATACCGGGGATATCTATGTCAAACACAAGCTTCTTGTACAATTTCATACAAGAGAAACGGTTGAAAAATTTAAAGCCGTTATAAATAAGCTTGGGGCGTCAATTATATTGATTCATGAAATCCTCGGGCTGTATGAAATAACACTGCCTGAAAATGTGGGGGTGCAGGAGGCCCTGGCAGTGCTTGAAACGCTTCCGGGCTCGGCCACCATTGAACCGGATTACGCTTACAAGTCATCCGGACCTGTTTATCAGGCCGGGGAGGATTCTGCTGATCAGACACCTGCCGCGGCCGGAGATATACCGGATTCATTTGCCGTTGCCGTGCTGGACACAGGGCTGATGAAAGGGCAGCTTCCGGAGCAGGTTGATCAGGCATCATTTAATGTGTTCGCACCCCTGGAAGAGATTACAGACCCTGAGGGGCACGGTACCCAGATGGCCCTTGTGGCGTCCGGTGTGGTTCAGCCTGTCGGGAAAGAGACTGCCGGGTTTTCAAATCCGGTGATTTCCATTCGTGCCTTTGACGGGAATGGGTATACTTCCAATACGGCACTGATTAAAAGCATTGATTTCGCAATGAATAACGGGGCAAAAGTATTGAGTCTGAGCTGGGGCTCGGAGACCGACAGCCGTTTTCTTGAATCTGCCATGGAATATGCCCGGTCCAGGGGGTTGGTTATTGTGGCGGCGGCCGGAAACAGTCCCACGGGTAAGCCCATGTATCCTGCTGCATTTAAATCGGTTGTGTCTGTTTCCGCCCTGGCTCCGGACGGCAAAGCATGGAGCCAATCCAATTACGGTGATTTTGTGGACCTTGCCGCACCCGGGTTTGCAAAATTTCCTGTGGGGTATAAGGGAGAACCGGGAATGTATGCCGGTACATCCATTTCCACTGCATATGTGGCAGGAAAACTGGCGGCTTTTTTAAGAGAACACCCGGATGCCAACCCGGATACCAAATTGAACAGTCAGTTAGACGGTCCGGACGCCGGGCAGGTGAACACCAATTCCCTTGGAAAATCAGAATGAAAACAGGTTTGAAAGCAGGCCGGCATAGATTTTCCGGGATCTTTACTTGCCCTGAAAATAATGCTAAAACTGTTGATAATTCATTATATATTAGTGGTTTGACAACTCATAAAAAGTAAGGCTTATGATGATCAAAGAAAAATATCAATTAATAAAGCTGAATCAAAAGGGGTTTTCATTTCTTGAACTCATGGTTGTTGTAGTTATTTTAGGGATTTTGGCAACCTATATTGCACCGCGGTATATCGGCAGAACCGATGATGTAAAAATAGTAAAGGCAAAGGCTGATATTGCGTCACTTGAAACCAGCCTCAAACTGTACCGGCTGGATAACGGCAACTATCCCACAACGGAGCAGGGGCTTTTAGCCCTTGTTGAAAAGCCGACCACTGATCCTGTTCCTCAAAAATGGAGTGAAAAAGGGTATCTGGAAAAATCAAGGGTTCCCAAGGACCCATGGGGAAGGGAATATCTGTATCTGTCTCCGGGAGTGCATGATGATTATGATATTATTTCCTATGGCGCTGACGGCGCACCGGGCGGGGAGAAGAAAAACCAGGATATCAACAGCTGGGAGATTGAATAGCCCGGTCAAAATAAAGGGTTTCACCCTGATTGAGTTGATTGTTGTCATTACATTAATGTCTGTCCTTCTTCTTTTTTCTCTGCCCATGATAAGAGATATCGGTCTGTTTGACAATTCCGCGGGCCAGGAGGGGAAAATCATCCGGCTGATCAATGATTTGAAAAAGAGGTCCGTAACCAGGGGGGTTGACCATACACTTCACCTGGATACCGGGGCGGGACTGCTCTGGGTGACAGATGATCTCATGACCGAAGAAGAACAGGAAACCGCAAAGCAGAAGGGTTTTCAATTGTCTGAAGATATTTTTATCATGGATGTCCAGTACCCGGACGGGAACGAGGACAGGGCAGGGGAATACCGGATCCGGTTTAAAAAGGAGGGGTATTCGGATTTTGTACTGCTTCACATCATGAACAACGGCAATGCAGTGACCTTGAAAGTCGAGCCGTTCCTGGCACAGGTCGAACGTCTGGAAGAACATGTAACCCTTGAAGACTGTATCTGACATGAAAGAATACCTGGATACGGAAACAGGCTTCACGTATTTAGAAGTAATTGTCAGTGTTGCCATTATTGCCATCCTCTTTGTTTCCATTTTCAGGATGCAGTCCGGAACAATAGCGCTGGCAACTGCCGGCAAGTTTAATATTGTGGCACCGGTCCTGGCTGAAAAAGTGATGGTTCAGGTGGAGCGGAATGTGACCGGCTGGTCTGAGACCAGCGGTGATTTTGGTGATGAGTATCCGGGATATCAATGGGAATGTGAAATATCGGATACCGCCTTTGACCGGATCGATTTTATCAATGCCGAAAACCTGGAAAGATTTAAGAAAATCCGGATCATTGTCAGTCAGACGCCCGGGGCATCCACATCGGGAAAACGGTCGTTTGAAATAACCTCCTGGAGACTGGCAGATGAATAGGCAAGGAGGACCGGATGAATCAGGATTTACCCTTCTGGAAATCCTGATTGCCGTCGTTATTTTTGCCGTGATCATGGCAACCTTGTTTTCTTCTTTCAGGGCCTTTATTCTCTCCGGCACCCATGTGAAACACGACCTGGAGCAGACAGAAAAAATTACAGGGATTTTCAGGCGGATCAGCCTTGATCTGGAATCTGTCTTCTGTCTCCAGGTTCCACGGTATAAACAGCCTGGATTTGACTCACAGCCGGACCCCTATCAATTTATCGGAACCCGTGAAACCATAGGTCAGGCTGTGTTTTCCTCCCTTGTTTTTACTTCGCTGGCCCATGCCGGAATCAACAGTGACGACCGCTTTGGAATTGCCAGGATTGCCTATTATGTAAAAGAGAATCGTGCCGGTACCTATGACCTGTACCGGTCCGATGTTCTGGCACCTTACCCGGATGAGGTTCAGTCCTGCCGTGATCCTGTTTTATGCAGGGATATATCCGGTTTTGAGATTATCTATACGGACCTGGATGCAAATGAGTACAAATCATGGGATTCAGAAGACGATGCCTATAAATTTTCTTTCCCGCATGGCGTTGAACTTAAAATTTATTTTGGCAATGAAGAGCCCCGGCAGGTGTTTACTCTGCCGGTCCGCCTGACTGCCGGGAGACCGCCCCTTGACTGATATGCTTGATAATCAAAACGGCATGGCACTGGTGATCACCCTTGCCGTTGTGGCGGTTCTTATTGCAGCGGCTTTGCAGCTTTCAAAATTCACCGGGGACTCGGTCATGGTGACCCTGGTGGAAAAAGACAGGCTTCAGGCGGAACAGACGGCAATTGCCGGTATAAATCTTGCTTCATTAATTCTTGTTCAGGATGCCATGGATACGGACATCGATTCCATACAGGAAACATGGGCTGATCCGGATATTTTGGCCCTGGCGGTCAATGATATGGGACTGGCTGATAAATTGACCGTAACCATAACGGATGAGCTGTCAAAAATCCAGGTGAATGCCATGGTAAAGGCCTATCCGGGCAATGAACTGAATCCGGATCAAGTCAGGCTGTGGGAGAATCTGCTTCGGATCGGCGTTTCAAAGGATAAGTCCGAAGACGAGACCGATCCTGCAGGCATTGTAAACAGTGTGAAAGACTGGCTGGATGACCTGGATGATGATGCGGTCACAGGCCTTTCCGGTGCTGAGTCTGATTATTATCTTGGACTGGACCCGGGATATGAGTGTGCCAACGGTCCGTTCAACCATGTGGATGAACTGCTCAGCGTAAAAGGGTTTTCCTTAGACCTGCTCATGCTGGAAAATCCGGACGAGACAGAGAAAACCGGTCTGGAAGAATCTGGATTGGAAAACCCCGGGACCGGCAAACCCGGCAGGGAAAATGCACTTGAAACTGTTTTCACGGTATATGGTCTTGATCCTGAAGTAAAAGAGGGAAAATACAGGTATGCCGGTAAAATTAATATCAATACGGCCAATGAAACAGTTCTGGCCGCACTCCTGCCCGAAGGTATGGAAGATCTGGCTCCGGACCTGGTTGATTTCCGGGGGAAGACAAACGAAGATGGTAATGAGTTTTCGAACCTGCTTGACAAAGGGTGGTATAAAAAGGTTATAGATTTATCAGAAAATGAACAAAAAAAGTTTGATGCCCTGATCACGTATTCAAGTGACATTTTCAAGGTTGACTGCCGGGCTGAAGAAAACAGTGCTGCGGTTCACCTTGTGGCTTTTTTAAAACGGGAAAAGGATAACCAGTCCGGGAAATGGATGTGCCGGGTCATCCAGATGGAAAGGAAATAATCAATGGCAGATCTTTATCTGCGCCTGGGAATTAATCATTCAGGCTTAAATGCTGCGATTATAGAATACGGCAGCAAACCCAGCCCTGTCAAAGAGGCCTGTCATGTTGCATTTAGCGACTTGCCCCTGTCTGACGAGTTGTCATCTTTGTCAGCTGAGCCTGTTGTTCCGTTTGCCGCAGCCATGGAAATCGTATCCGGTAAAATTGACCTGTCAGAGTGCAGAACGGCGATTATCTTTGTTTCTTCCTTATTTGTTTCTTTCAGAAACCTTGAGCTGCCGTTTAAATCAGAAAAAAAAATCCGTCAGGTCCTTCCGTTCGAACTTGAAAATCTGCTGCCTTCAGCAGATAACGGGGTTGTCTTTGATTTCCACAGCCTGGCTATCGGTGAAGATGAATTGAACTGGATTCTGAGTGCATCCATGGATGAACATTATATGGAAACCTATTCCTCAGTCCTGGCAGGATTTGGAATTCAACTCCGGCTGGTGACACCGGTGGGTTGTGCACTGGCAGCTGTTTTTTTATCTGAAAGAAAAGATGCATCTTCTTTTGTCTTTGTACATATCATGGAATCAGAAGGCTGTCTCGTTCTGGTCAAGGACCGGATTCCCAGTTGTGTCCGGGTGTTTTCATCTGCCGGCCGGACACCGGACCAGATTGCACAGCTTGTTTGGCAGACCATTTTGGGCTTTAACCAGAGAACCGGGATCGAAAATTCATTTGATCTGTTTTTTTGTCCGGACGGGTATCCCTTTGACGAGACTGCCCTGGAAAATGCTTTGGGTGCCTTTGCCCCCCCTGGCCATAGTGAGGCACCGTCGCTTGCAGCATCCCGCACCAACGGCATTTCCCTGCGGTTTCCTGAAAAAATCGGTGCCCAGGCTCTGATGAATCATATCGGGCCGGACAAACCAGTACAGTACGGGTTTGATTTCTGCCAGGGAAAATTTAAAGCCAGTTCGTTTCTAAAAGCCAATCTGTCCCATATTGCTGCGGCTGTGATACTGCTGATCTGTCTGGGAAGTATCTTTCTGACCAGCACCATGATGAAGAATGCGCAACTGAATGAAAAAATTTCAGCCATTGACCAACAGGCGTATGCTCTTTTTCGTCAGACCTTTCCAAAGATTAAAAAAATTCAGGATCCATACATGGAGATGACGGCAAAAGTGAATAATGCCCTTAAAAAGGCAGGATCTAAAAAAATATCTGCCGGCTCAGACCAGGCAGCGGATATCAAGATGATTGACATGCTGGGCGAATTGTCTGCAAATGTGGAGCCGTCCATTGACATGGATATTTCAAGATTTTTATATAGCAGTGGCAGACTGGTTCTGTCCGGCTCCACAGATAATTTTAATAATGTTGATATGTTAAAAAGCAGGATAGAAAAATCCAGCATTTTTAAAAAAGTGGAAATCAGCAGTGCAGCTGCAGATAAAAAAGAGGAACGGGTGAATTTCAAATTTATTATTGAAATGTGAACCAAAAACAATGTTTGATTTATCAAAACGTGAAAAAAATGTAGTGGTAATTGGTCTGACATTTCTGGTGGTTTTTTTCGGATACCAGATCTTTTTCGCCCCTGTTTTTGAAAATCACGCCAACCTGACCCGGATACTGGGGGATAAACAGGCTGCTTTCAAACAGATGGTCTCTTTGGGCCGGCAATATCAGCAGCAGGCGGGTCAGGACGGTCCGGTATCCGGAGACCTGGTTGCCCGGGAAAAAGATTTTTCTCTTTTTTCCTTTCTGGATTCCCAGGTAAGGCACAGCGGTATCAAACAAAACGTTGAATATATGAAACCCTTTACTAAAGATCTTGAAAAATCGGATTATCAGATTGCCACGGTAAAGGTGAAGCTCAAGGCGGTATATCTGGGAGAACTGGCAGATTTTCTTTTCCGTATAGAATCTTCAAACAATGGTGTTGCCATCACGTCCCTGTCATTGTCAAAAACAGGCAAGGAAAAAAGCAGGCTGGATGCCGTGATTGAAACCAGGACATTTATTGCAAAAGAGGGCAGGACCTGACAACATGACTCGAAAATTGATTATTCTGTATGCGGTTTTGTTTGCATTCTCTGCTGTTATTTTTTCAGTGGTTCTCTTTCCTGAACAGGAGATCTCAGAATACGTCCGCACCGTATCCGTCCGGCCGCAGTCAGACTTTGAAATCAGATTTGACGCAGCCTCATCCGTCCTGCCCTGGAAACTGAATTTTCAGCATGCACAAATAAAGGTATATCAGACCTTGCAGATTGCGCCGGATGCATTCTCTTTGTCTGTCAGCCCGGTCTTTTTTTTCAAGAAAAAAGGCAGGGTAAATTTTGATGCAGATCTTTTTGATGGTAAGGCCAAAGGGTTTTTCCGGATTGAAGATCCGGATGCGCCATCCGTGTCCGGAACACAGATTTCAGTGTCAAATGTGAATCTTTCCGAACTGAAATATTCAAACAGCCTTGCCGATATTCTTCTGACCTGCACCCTGAACGGGCAGTACCAGGCCGATGGTTCGTCTCAAACTTCAGGGCCGGAGCGGACCGGGCAATCGGGCCTTGGGCATTTGTCCGTAAAAAACGTTACTGCCGTGGTCAGCGCGGGCCTGTTTAAGGCACTGAATATTCCCAAACTTGATTTTTCCGAGATTAAACTTGATTTCACCCAAAAGGGCAATACAATCAAACTGATGCAGTGTCTGGCACAAGGACCGGTTCTAAATATCAAATTGAACGGGGACATTGTTTTTGCCTATCCGGTTTTACAGACACAGGTAAAATTAAAAGGCCGGATGATGCCTGATTCGCCGTACCTGGCAAAATTCGCAAATGTGGCTGCCATCCGGTCGGCGGTTAAAAATATATCCAAAAACGGGATCGGATTTAACCTTACCGGCACACTTGAACATCCGAAAATAGACTTATGAAATATATTTTTCACATTATAAATGCTGTTTTGGTGATTGCGCTGGCCGGATCAATGGTCAAGGCCGTGTATGACCACATGCTTCCTGCCCCCCTGGTATTTCAGGACGAAAAAGCAGGGGGAGATCATCCTTCAGTTGGTTTGAAAAAATCAAAGCCGGTATTAGACCGGCAGCAGATCAAGATGATCACTCAGAGGAATTTGTTTAAAGTGGCTGTTGAAAAGCCGTTGGAACCGGTTGTGAAAGAAGATGCAGCATCTGTGGAGACACTGGAGCCCACAACCTTGAAGGTGGCCCTGTGGGGAACCGTGATCGGTCAGGCAGAACCCTATGCGGTGATCGAAGATAAAAAACAGCGTAAACAGTCACTCTACCAGGTGGGTGATACCATTCAGGATGCAAGGATTAAAGAGATATTAAGAAATAAAGTGGTTCTGACCTTCCAGGGTAAGGATCAGATTCTTTTGATGGAAGAGGAAATTAAAAATAAATCCGGGTCCCGTTCTGTCCGGCGGCCGGGGCAGCCCGACGAACAGCCTGTCCCGCCGGTTGATGATGGGTTTAACGGCGGAACATTGACCGGATCGGATGCTGGACAATTGAAAACGCAAATAAAATTCAGGCCCCATTTTAAAAGCGGCCAGGTGGACGGGCTCATGGTGTACGGCATCCGGCCCAATTCGGAATTCAGGAAAATGGGACTCAGAAACGGGGATATCATCAAAGAAATGAATGGGACACCCATACGATCGGCTGAAGACGCCTTTCAACTGATAAGCGGGGAAGACCAGGGAAATGGTAAACTGACACTGTTAAGGCGGGGCAAAGAAAAAGAGTTGTTTTTCCAGGTGGAAGACGGCCGGTATTCAATTGCAGCACCCCAAACGGATCAGAATAAAGGAGAGGAATAATAATGTTTTCAAGACAAAGACCGGCTCGTGGGATTTTGTTTTTATGCAGCCTGTTTTTATTTTTTATGTGTGTTGGAACCGGCGGTTTTGCTCAGGAAAATTCCAGCCCGGGTGAAACAGATTCAAGATATGTGTCCATTGATTTCAATGATGTGGATATTAATGTGTTTATCAAATTCATCAGTAAGCTGACCAATAAGAATTTTGTTGTAGACAGCCGGGTGAAAGGAAATGTTACCATCATTTCCCCTTCAAAGATTTCAGTTAAGGATGCATATAAGGTTTTTCAGACCGTACTGGATATCAACGGCTTTTCAACGGTTGAATCCGGTAGGATCATTAAAATTATTCCGACGCCGACAGCAAAAGCCGATAATCTTGATACCCGGATCGTTACCAAAGCGGGTGGGCCCGAATCAGCCGATGACCGGATCGTTACACGGATCATCCCCCTTGAATACGCCCAGTCAGGCGATCTGAAAAATTTATTTACCCCGCTGGTGCCCAAAGGCAGCGTGGTGCTGTCATACGATGATACAAACATGCTGATTGTTACGGCTACGCTGTCCAGTATCGACCGGCTGTTAAAAATTGTAGGTGCCATTGACCAGCAGAGTGTTGGAAAAACGATTACCGTTATTCCAATTCAAAATGCCGATGCCGGCAAGCTGGTAAAAAATCTGACCGCTGTTTTTTCTGCCACCGGGAAATTGATAAAAGGCCGGAACAGCAGCAGCATGGATGTGAAATTTGTTTCAGATGAACGAACCAATTCAATTATATTGCTGGCCAGTAAAGAGCAGACCGATAAAGTCAAAACACTGGTGGAACTCCTGGATCAGCAGGTGCCCAAGGGAGAAGAGAGGATCCGGGTTTATTATCTTGAACATGCCACGGCAGAGGATATGGTTAAGGTGCTTCTGGAAATTCCGGACAATGAAAAACAGAAAAAAACAGCCGGCCAGAAAACCGCTCCGCTTTTATCCGAACATGTTAAAATCATGGCGGATAAAACCACCAACAGCCTTATTATCATGGCAGACAAGGAAGATTACCCCATACTCGAAGATGTTATCAGCAAATTGGATATCCCGCGATCCATGGTCTATATTGAATGTCTGATCATGGAAGTCAATGTCACCTCCGGCCTGAACATCGGTACGGAATGGAAGGCTGCCCAGGGGTTTAATAATGACTCACGTGTGGTCACCGGCGGATACGGCAATACCAGCGATAACAGTGCGTTTCAGAACCTGACAACCCTCGAGGCAGGATCATTGCCGGATGGATTTTCCGTTGGGGTCCTGGGGAAGAATTTCACTGTGGGCGGCATCACTTTCCCGGATATCCAGGCTGTTGTCCAGGCGCTTCAGACAGACAAGGATGTCAACATCATTGCCACGCCCCAGGTTCTGACAACGGAAAATGAAGAAGCCTCCATTGTTATTGGAAAAAACGTTCCGTTTCAGACACGCTCGGCAGCAGAGTCCGGTGTGGAAACCTATAACTCATTTGAGTACAAGGATGTTGGAATCACCCTGAAAATTACGCCCCAGATCAGCAAAGACCGGCTGGTCAGGCTGGATGTCTACCAGGAGCTGACCAAACTTGATTCGGCAAGCCAGAGTTCCACAGACAGGCCCACTACCTTAAAACGTGAAATTGACACCACCATTATTGTTGAGGACGGCAATTCTGTCGTGATTGGCGGCCTGATTGATGAAACCACGACAAAGTCAACAAATAAAATGCCCTGCATGGGGAATGTCCCGGTCCTTGGATGGGCGTTTAAATCAGTTTCAGAGGGAAAGGAAAAAACCAATTTATATGTTTTTTTAACGCCGAAGGTGATTAGAAATCCTTTGGAAATGCAAGATCTTCTGAAAGAAAAAAGACAGAATCATGAATCGGTGAAAAGCGGTGAAGTCCTTTTATACGATAAATTAAACCGGACAGATGACAAAAAATAATGATTGATGCCTATTTGGATATTATAAAAGAAAAAGAATCCCTGTCAAAAGAACAGTGCGAAAAGATCAGGGATGCCTGCTTAAAAGACCGGTCTCACCTGGCCAGAGCCAGTGTGAAAACAAAACTGGTCCGGGAAGTGCATTGCCTTGAAGCTCTGGGATCAATCTATGATATACAGGTTAAGACCTCTCTGCCCATGGAAGATACAAAAGACGACTGGACCTCTGATATCTCCAGGCATTTTTTAAAGAAAAATCTGGTGGTTCCGGTGATAAAGGAAGAGCAGGCTCTTATTGCCGTTAATGACCCGTCTGACCTGAGCATGGTTGATGATACGGTATCCCGGCTGAATCTGAATGAATATACCCTTGTTCTGGCGCCGGAGAGTATCATCCTGTCGACCATCAATGCGTTTTATGACCGGTCTGCCAAAAGTGCCCAGCAGCTGGTCGAGGATATGGAAGATAATGAATTTACCATTATCGAAGACCTTGAAAAGACTGCCGACCTGCTGGATGATACCAGCGACGCCCCCGTGATCCGGCTGGTGAACCACATGATTTCCCAGGCCGTGAAAACAGGAACCAGCGACATTCACATTGAACCGTTCCAGGATGAGTTAAAGGTCCGTTACCGGATCGACGGTATTCTGTATGAAATGCTTTCGCCGCCCAAAGGGGTCCAGGCCTCGTTAATCTCCAGGATTAAGGTCATGGCAAAAATGAACATTGCCGAAAAACGGGTGCCCCAGGACGGCAGGGCCCAGGTAAGAATCGGGGACCAGGAAATCGATATCCGTATTTCAACTGTGCCCACGGCTTACGGCGAGCGCATGGTGCTCCGTCTGTTGAATAAATCCGGATATTTTCTTAAATTTTCAGAATTCGGTCTGTCCGAAGAAAATTATAAACTGATTGGTAAAATCATCCGGCAGAATAATGGAATTGTTCTTGTTACAGGTCCCACGGGAAGCGGCAAAACAACCAGTCTTTATGCCGCCCTGTCTGAAATCAATTCCCCTGAAAAAAATATTATTACCATTGAAGATCCTGTGGAATACAATCTCAAGGGCATCGGGCAGATTCAGGTGAATGCCAAAACCGGCGTGACCTTTGCAAAAGGACTGAGGTCCATTGTCCGGCAGGATCCTGATATTGTCCTCATCGGTGAAATCAGGGACCTTGAAACAGCTGAAATTGCCATCCAGTCCGCATTGACCGGCCATCTTGTTTTTTCAACCCTGCATACCAATGATTCGGCCGGTGCCATCACCCGGCTGGTGGATCTGGGCGTGGAACCGTTTTTAATCTCTTCTTCCGTGAACAGTGTCATTGCCCAGCGCCTGGTCCGGGTCCTGTGCAATGACTGCAAAGAGGCCTATGAACTGCAGCCCTCTCATATTCAGGCGTTGAACGGGGCTGGGGAGCAGTACATCGGCCAATCGGTTTTCAGGGCCGTGGGGTGCCCCAATTGTTTTAATACCGGCTATTCCGGCCGTCAGGCGATTTTTGAAATCATGGTAATGAATGATACACTGAAAAGTTTTGTTCTGGAAACGTCGGATGCCAACCAGATCAAGGAAGCCGCTCTGAAATCAAATATGAAAACCCTGCGCCAGGATGGTATGAGCAAGGTAATGAAAGGGATTACATCTATTGGTGAGGTACTTCGTGTTACCCAGGAATAACCCGGGAAACTTTTTAGGGCTGCGCATTCCGGCCGGCCTGAAAATTCTGGTTTTATGTGTGCTGGCCTGCACCTTTCCGGCACCTGCTGCTGCAGCTGAAAATCCGTTGATCTCTTTTTACCAGGACCATATCTCCGCTGCCGACGGCGACCGCTGCCCCATGTATCCGACCTGCTCGCATTATATTTCAGATGCGGTTGAAAAACACGGTCTTCTTACCGGCTGGGTCATGGGCTGCGACCGGCTGGTCCGCTGCGGCAGGGATGAGAAAAACGTGTCGCCGTCCATTCGGATAAATGGTCAGTCATATGTGTATGATCCGATTGAGGCCAACGATTCATGGTGGTTTGAACAAGAAGATAAAAAATGAAAATCCAGGTGCATTATTTTTTTGTGCTGATTTTTCCGGCCCTCCTGTCAAACCCGGTGTTCAGCGAACCTCTGACAGGTCAATTGATTATTTCTGCTGACCGGCAATATGAATATGCGCAGCAGTTGTTTGAAAAAAAAGATTTCAGTGCCGCCCGGGTGGAATTTAAACGGCTGGTCCATTTTTTTCCGGATGATCCGAGAGTGGATCAGGCTGAATTTGATATCGCTGCGTGCCTGTTTTATCTGAAAGAATATTATGAATCCGCCAGGGCCTTTGATCAAATCATCCGCAACGGCAAAAACAATGAGCTGACACAAGAGGCGTACTTTTTCCAGAGCCGGGCTTTTGTGAGCATGGGAAATATTGCCTATGCCCAGATTGTCCTGCAGAATTTTTTAAAAATCAGTGAAGATATTGCCGTACATGACCGGATATATTTCAACCTGATGAAGATTCACCTGGAGGAGACAAAAAAAAACGGTCCAAAATCACTGATTTTTGCAAAAAAATACCTGGCATCCATATCTGACTCCAACCGTGAAAAGTACAAAACAGCAGAATACGCGGACCTTATCAAAAAAGCAGAACTTGCCCCGAAAAAAAATCCCGCCACAGCCGGAATATTTGCCATTATTCCCGGCGGCGGTTTTCTGTACTGCGAACGATACCATGATGCCCTGGTGACTTTTCTGCTCAATGCCGGACTGATGGTGGCCACTTACCAGGCATGGGAGAATGACAATGAAGCCCTGGCCGGCATTATCGGGTTTGTGGAAACCGGGTTTTATTCCGGAAACATCTACGGCTCTGTTACTTCGGCGCATAAATATAATAAGGCCGGTCTGTTGAAAATCCTGGACCGGGAATTTTCAATCACTTCAAAGTTCAATCCTGAAAATAACGGGTTTGAACTGTCCCTTACCCATCCTTTTTGATCAGGCTATTGGATCAATTGATTGATTTCAAAAATCGGCAGGCAGATGGAAAGAATAATCCCGCCGACAACCACACCCATGGACAGGATGATCAGCGGTTCAATTAAGGCGCTGGCGGCCGTCACGGCAGACTGAACATCTTTTTCAAAAAGATCGGCTGTTTTTTCAAGCATTTTTTCCAGCTCACCACTGGTCTCACCAATGACAATCATCTGGGAAGCCAGGCTGGGAAACACCTTGCTGGAGGAAAGAACCTTGCCCAGCTCGCCACCCTGTTCAACCGTTTCAGTGGCTTTGACAATTAATTCATGAATTACCCGGTTTCCGGCGATATTTTTAGTGATGCCCAGGGCGGTCAGCATGGGAACGCCGTTCTCTATCAAAGATCCAAGTGTCCGGGCGAACCGGGCCGCGATTACCTTCTGCAGCAGGGGTCCGATCACGGGTAAATGAATAAGGAACCGGTCTGTGGCATATTCGCCTTTCCGGGTTTTCCGGACAAGAAACAATGCTGAAAACAGGAGAACCGGCAGAAGCAGAACCGCCCACCAATAAGATTTGAAAAAAGCGCTCACTGAGATCAGAATCCGGGTGGGCAGAGGCAGGGTCTGGTTCATGTCTGTAAAAATGTTGACGATCCCGGGCACAACATAAGTCAGCAGGATAAGCAGAACTCCGAATCCGATCAGGGACATAAGGATGGGATAGGCCAGGGCAGCCTGGATTTTCTTTTTACTGTTTTCCTTGTTTTCGTTAAAATCAGCCAGCCGTTCAAGGACAATCTCAAGGGTGCCGGAGGATTCACCCGCATTGACCATGTTGATAAAAATCGGTGAGAAAACATTGGGATACAAGGCCAGTGCATTGGCAAAACTGCTGCCTTCTTCAATGGCTACTTTGACATTGGAAAGAACCGTCTGCATAGTTTTTGTCTTGGTCTGGTGAACAAGGGTCGCAACAGCCTTAACAAGAGGAAAACCAGCAGAAAGAAGCGTGGACATCTGGCGGGTAATCAGGGCCAATTCAGCGGAACTGACGGACCGCATCAGCCTGATCCCGGAAAATATTGCCCCGGGTTTTTTTTCTCTTTGTCCGGAATGGGATTCTGCCTTTTCTAAAGCAGTGGCGTAAATTCCATCCAGGCGCAGTTTGGACTTGGCAGCAGAGGAACTTTCCGCATCAATGATTCCGGATATTTTTTTCCCTTTACTGTTCAGTGCCTTGTATTCAAAAACCGCCATTAAAAAAGAAATCCTTTTTCTTCATTTCCTTCCTGATCGGGTAACTCTATCGTAAATGAAAATAGATTGCAATCAGACACGTTTGATTATAATACAATACTTCTTGCAATTTGACCTGTTAGCTTGGTAAAAAAACAGGAATTATTACCCTTTGGTTCTCCAAAGCGGGAAGGTGAAACCTTGTGCATTTTAAGTGGTGATTGTTAATCCGGGAGTAATATACGTTGAGTATGAATAAGCAAAAGCGATCACTGGTGCGGTACTTTTTCATTGCAGCTGTCGCAGGCATTGCCATTTATACCATTGCGTTTAATTACCTTCACCGTGTTGACGAGCCTGTAAAATCAGATGTTGTTGTTGTATTTATCGGTCCGACATATGAAGAACGGCTGAAAGAAGGATATCAGTTATTAAAAGACGGCTATGCCACAAATTTGATTATACCGGCCCTGCACCGGCGGTTCTTGTTTGTTAACGGAAAAATGACCCGGACCGGAAATCAGAAAAAAAGAGTCCTTAACTCAAAGGAATACCCCCGATACTATGAAAATACTCATATTGAAGCTTTGATGGCAAAAAAAATGATGCAGGAAGCCGGATATAAATCCGCTTTGTTCGTCAGCGCCCCCTATCACATGCGGAGGATCAGCATCATCTCGATAAAAGTGTTTACAAAGCCTGATTACCGGCTAAGATTTATTGGAAGCCGTTATATTCAACACCGTGGTTTCCCATTCATATTCACTTGGTCCAATATAAAACAGGTGTGCATAGAATATTATAAAATTTTTGGTTTTTATTTGTATCAGGCTTATGAAACAGTTAGATTGAACATTCCCGGTTTGAATCCTTAATATAGAGAAAATATGAATAAAACAGATAAAATATTTATTGCCGGTGCTGCCGGCATGGTTGGAAGCGCCCTTATCCGAAAACTTTTAAAAAAAGGGTATATCAATATTTTGGGCAGTTATCATTCAAAAGTTCTTGATGAGCAAAAAGACATGCCCATTGATCTGTTCCAAATGGACCTTACCGACCAGCAGGCTGTGAATACCTTTTTTAATGCCCGGAAACCGGATTATGTCATCCTTGCCGCGGCAAAAGTCGGCGGAATTTATGCAAATAACACTTATCCGGCCCAGTTCATTTACAACAACCTGTCCATACAGACGAACATAATTCATGCCGCATATGAAAACAATGTCAAGCGCTTATTGTTTCTGGGATCATCGTGCATTTATCCGAAACAGGCTGCCCAGCCCATGAAGGAAGAGTGCCTGCTCACCGGCCCGCTTGAACCGACCAATGAGGCGTATGCCATTGCTAAAATTGCCGGTATCAAGATGTGCGAAGCCTATAACCGGCAGTACGGCACGCGTTTTGCTGCTGTCATGCCGACCAATCTCTATGGTCCAAACGACAATTTTGACCTTGAAACCTCCCATGTCCTTCCGGCCCTTATTCGTAAATTTCATGAGGCAAAAATAAATAACTCCCCAAAAGTTGTGGTCTGGGGAACAGGTACGCCCAGACGTGAGCTTCTTCATGTTGATGACATGGCAGACGCAAGTGCTTTTGTCATGTCCCTGCCGGACAGCACCCTGGATCAGCACCTGGTAAATTATCCCAAGCCCTGTTTTGTTAATGTCGGAACCGGCATTGACTGTACCATAAAGGAACTGGCTCTTCTTGTTAAAAAACAGACAGGTTTTAAAGGCAATATCGTTTTTGACACTTCAAAACCTGACGGCACTCCGTTAAAACGACTGGATGTCGCCCGGCTGAAGGACCTGGGATGGGAATCTCAAATTTCCTTGGAAGACGGGATCAAAGATGCCTATGAATGGTTCCGTTGTCACTCCAGTTAAATTTATAGTCAGTATGGGCGTTTTTCCCAGGTCTTTAAAAACCATTTGATCTGTTTGTCCAGTTCAGCCTTTTGGGCCATGGCCAGTCCGGCCTTGCTGAAACGGTGATGTTCGTGATGCCTGAGAATGGTGAAAAAGGTTTTCTTTACGTCTGCCGGTTCAAGATGTCTTTCGATTCTTTTCCCCCAGGTCAGTCCGGTTTCAGACGGGTGACGGGCTAAACCTGCATCCGAGAGAGCGCTTTCAAGGGTTGAGAATGCAGGATCCACCCGGGAAAGGATTTTGTCATCGGAGATTTTTGGCCTGGATTTTTCCCGTTTGATACGTCCGGCTCTTTTCAGTCGGATGAACAGGATGACGGCCAGGGGAAGAATCAGCCACAGGCCGTATCGGTTCATCAGGTCTTTTCCGGTGTCATGACTGAAACGGGATACATTAAACACCAGGAAAGAAATGGCATCTTTTATCCATGACGGGCGGACTTTTTGGCTGTCTATATCAAACATAGACGGGGGGGTGGTATCAAAATTTTCCCAGTGGCCGTTGATGAAAACCTTTGTCCAGGCATGGGCGTCTCTTTGCCGGACAATCAGATGATTGCCCAGCAATGACCTTTCATGGGCGATGAACCCGGTGCTGTATCGAGTGGGAATGCCTGCCTGTCTTAGGATTAATGCCGTGGCAGTTGCAAAGAATTCACAATGGCCTGATTTTGTGTGAAATAAAAAGTTCTGAACCGGTGTGCCATATTGACCCTTTCCCTTTAATTCCAGAGAATAGGTGAAGTTCTTTAAAAAATGCTGTTCTACAAGTTTTAATTTCTGCCTGTCTGATTTGTCTTTGAAAGGCAGATTTTCCGTGAACCGGGTGATACCGGGTAATTCCTTTTCAGGGATAAACAGATCCAGTGCATCCGGATTGGCATCAAACGAAGGATGATCCGTGCAGGTTGCCAGGGTTTTGTAAAAGCCGCCAACGCCTTCGGCCCGGATCGTCTGCAATTGATTTTGTTCAAGGCTTTTTGCTTCCATTTGTGCGATGCTGATTACACCTGGCGGAAGGCTTAAAACGGTTTTCCTTTTCCAGGACCGGGCATATACGGTAACTTGTCTGGTCTTTTGGTTTGCCGGATCATTATTAACAGGCCAGAAGGTTTGATCTGCGCTGTGATTTATTGTAATGAATTTGGATTTGGCAAACCAGTTTGAGGCGGCAAATTTATTATAGGTGGCTGTGTGGAGCAGCAGGGGGGTGCCGGGAACAGTACCGTTGAATGATACCCTTAAAATAATATTATCTGAAAGCTTCAGTCTGCCGATATCGCCCATGGCTGTGAAGCTTTTCATGGGATGGGCCGAATAGAAGCGTGAATAATATGACATGGCCAGGTGGGAGAGTTTTGACCGGGTGAAGCGGATTCCCTGGTACAGGGCATAGCCTGTGACCGGTATAATGCAGAGGCACAACAGCCATGGGATAAAAGGATACCGCCGTGAACGGTTCTGCCCGAGACCCCAGAGGGTAAACAGACAGACTCCCGGAAAAAACAAAGCGGTTTGAGAACGGGCGGCCGACCCGGCAGACAGGATACAGATCAATGCATAAACATAGGTGATGTCAATTTTTTTGGGTTCATAAAAGTGTTGTTTGATTTTTTTTCGGGTCACGAGGAAAAATGAATGGATATCAATTTTCCCAGCGCTGCTGTATGTCTGGGCTGCCATAATGGGAAACAGCAGAACCGGCAGCCATTTCAGCAGGGTCAACAGGGCCTTTTCAGCATCATTTGTCAGGGCAATCACAATGGTTCCGGCCATCAGCATGGTGGAGATATCCACAACCGTATTGAAATCCGAAGGCTTGAAATCAAACCGTAGCTTTACAAAGCGGGCAGATTCAAGAATGCAGGCAAGTCCGGCTGCTATCCACAACGTGTCAAGCTGCCATCCCCAGAATAACAGCAGCGTGCCTGCAAATAAGGGCGGCGATCTCATTTTTTTCCCAAGGTTTCCATGATGGTGCCGGGTTCAACAATCTCTATCTGGTCTGTTTTTATTTGTTTGATTTTATTTTTCATTTCTTTTTGATTATCCGTTACAATTATGATAAAAACCGGCACCCCGGCCCGGTGAAAGAGTCGAGTAAGATCTGCATGATCGGCGGTCCAGTCTAAAAAAATACAGATGGAACCTGAAAATTGTTTAATTCTTTTTTCTAATACCGGGATCAGATCAGTAATGGATGAATCCGTACACGGCTGAACACAGGCCAGGATTTCAAGCATTTTATTAACATGTGAAAGTCCCCTGCCGGATGAAAAGCAATGGAATTTGCTGCCTGTCACCATGAGATCAAGAATGGATTCATGAACCTGCATCTGACGGATATAGGAAGAGGCAATGCTGACCGCCGCTTCAAACCGTGTTTCATCCTCCCATGGGAAAAAGGTGTCCAGGATCAGAGCGTGGCGGACAAAATATTCATCCTCAAACTCTTTTATGACCAGTTCCCCGGTTTTGGCAAAGCTTTTCCAGTGGATATTTTTCAGCGGGTCCCCGGGGCGGTACCGGCGAAGCGACATGAATTCATTTGAATTTCCAATGGCAGATGCCAGGCTGATGCCACCGGCATGATAGTGCCGGGCAGACAACAGCTCCGGCGGTTTTATGGGGAATAATCTGGGCAGTACCAGCAATTTCTGGTATTGTTTTACCCGGTACAGCCGGTTGAACAGGCCGATGATATCCGTCCTGGCAATAGTCATGCCCGAAAAATATATGTATCCGCGGTGGCGGGGAGTGATGTTTATCCGGACCCGTATGGTTTTATTCGGGGGCAGGTCAGGCAGCTTCTTTACGGGAAAATCTGCCTTTTTTCTTTTTTGTATCAGCCATATCCACCTGTAATATAAGGTTTTTCTGTCCCAGGTATTCCGGTGGCTTTCAAAGGGTTCTTTGTGGGTGAGCAGCTCGTTGAAAGATGGTCTTGGATCTTTGATGTCTTCAAAAAGCAGCAGCCCTTTCTGGGGTCTGTCGGACAGATTGGTCAGTTCAATTTCGTAAACAAGGCTTTGGTCAACACTGGTGAATTCAGGAAGGATGCGGCTGACGCCCAGAGTTAACCTGAATGGAAAAGAATTTGCCGCCAATGACACAACAGCCACGGCACATGCCAGTGCCAGCACCTGGGAAGCAGATGTTTTAAACGGATTGAACCCGAATATTCCTGCCAGAAGAATGGCGGAAATTACCAGTGCCCCTGCAGGCGTAATATGCCGGTGCCGCCAGACGGAAAATTTGTAAAATTTTGTATAGGATGCATGGAAAAAACGGTCAATCTTCATGGTGTTATACGGGCACGGGAACAGAGGTCAGAATGTTTTTTAAGATCTGCCGGGGTGATATGCCTGAAAATTTTGACTGGGGATCAAGCACCAGCCTGTGGGCAATGGCGCTGACCGCAATCTCCTGAATGTGATCCGGGGATACAAAATCCTGGCCATCAAAAAGGGCCAGGGCACAGGCGATATTCATCAGGGAAATGGACGCCCGTGGGCTTGCACCCAGCAATACCCCCGGTTTTTCACGGGTTTCAGTGACGATGCACACGATATACTGTTTCAGCTCTTCTGAAATAAATACCCGGGTGACCAGGGCCTTGAGCTTTGCAAAGGCTTCTAAATCAATGCAGGGGACTATCCTGTGAATGGGGTGGCCTTGCTTTTGTTCAGACATGACCGCCAGTTCATCCTCCATGGCAACATATCCCAGGCCAAGCTGCATGGAAAACCGGTCCATCTGGGCTTCCGGAAGCGGATATGTTCCCCTGGATTCCACGGGATTCTGTGTGGCAATGACAAAAAAAAGATCCTCAAGATTTAACAGACGGCCGTCAATGCTGACCTGGTTTTCAGCCATGGACTCCAGCAGTGCGGACTGGGTTCTCGGCGAAGCCCTGTTGATTTCATCTGCCAGTAGAATATTGGTGAAAACCGGACCTTTATGGAGCTTGAAAAGATGTTGGGAAGGATCAAATACAGATACCCCTAAAATGTCTGACGGCAGAAGATCCGGGGTGAACTGAATCCGTTTGAAATCGGCATCGATGCTTTTGGCAAGGGCCTTGGCCAGTGTGGTTTTTCCGGTGCCTGGATTGTCTTCCAGTAAAATATGGCCGCCGGCTGCAAAACCTGCAAGAATATGGCGGATGGCTTTTTTCTTGCCCTTGATGACGGTTTCAATATTTTCAGATAGCCGGTGAAAGGTTTCATGAGCCCAGCAGATGTCTGATTCATCCATACCGTTATCCTTTATGTTTGGCAGTGCTTGACAGAGGAGCCTGAACTCTTTGCATTTTACGCGTTTTTTTTATTGACTTCAACCGTGATGTGATCAAAACAACCGATATGATCAATGACACCATGATAATGCCTGGGTTCCCTGGGGTCTGATGTTTCCAGGCTGATAATCAGGGAGCGCTCGTTTTCCGAGAGCTGCCAGATATGGATATCACAGACATCCGTGGTGTCTGATTCCAGATGTTTTTTTAAATGTTTTATATCTTTTGAAAATTCTCCTTTATCCAGCAGGAGGCTTGCGGTCTGTTTTAATAAGTTGACAGCCCACCGGATGACCACGCATGCGCCTAAAATACCTACGGCAGGGTCTGCCCAGGCAATGCCGAAATATTTTGCAAACACCAGGGCAATGATTGCCAGTATCGAGGTGAGTGCATCGGTCAGGACATGCAGATAGGCAGCCTTGAGATTATGATCTTCATGATTGTGAGAATCACCATGTGCCGGGTGAGGATGTCCTGGGTGGTCATGGATGTGATCTTCAGAGCCGTGAGGTTCGTGGGCGTGACCCGGTCCATGATGGTGATGGCCGTGGCTGCCGCCGCGGCCCAGGATGACGGCGGAAACAATATTGACCACCAGTCCGACAACGGCTACGGTAATGGCTTCATTAAACAGGATGTTGACCGGGTTGGCAAGCCGTTCGACGGATTCAATGATCATGGCTCCGCCTGCAATCAGCAGCAGTATTGCATTGGTATATCCTGCCAGGACACCTACCTTTCCCGTACCGAAACTGTATGTCGGGTTGTTGATGTGTTTTCTTGCAAAAATATAGGCAGCCAGGGTGATGAATAAGGCCACGGCATGGGTGCCCATGTGAATGCCGTCCGACAAAAGGGCCATTGACCCGGACAGGACACCGAAAATTATTTCGGCAAACATGGTCAGAAGGGTTATGATGACTACGGCCAGGGTGAGTTTTTCATTCTGCCGGGATTCAGGAGGTGCCTTTCTGGTTCGGCAATTGTTTTGTGTCATATTAAATGGCTCCGTTTATTTTAATTAAGGTATTCAGCAGGGTTCGGGCCTGCTCAGGTTTCAAAAGATCAATCAGATCGTCCACCAGTTTGAGATGATAAGCGTGATGCTCTTTATGGATTGCCCGGCCTTTATCCGTCAGGATGATATTAAATCCGCGGCCGTCTTCGGGGTCTTTATGCCGGTTGACATACCCGGTTTTTTGCAGGCGGTCGATCATGACCGTCAATGTTCCCATGGTAACGGACAATTTTTCAGCCAGGGGTTTCATTCTGATGGGGCCGTCGTTTCCTACAATTTCAATGGTATGATTCTGCTGTGGGGTCAGGCCTGAGTTTTTTGCCACACCCTGTTCCCAGGAAAATAGTTTTTCATAAAATTCAATAATGGATTCATTGAGTTGTCTGCGCTCGGGATTTTTCATTGGGTCTCCGATTTATTTGCTTTGATTTTCAAACTATAAACCATGATGCTTTGATTGTCAAACTAAATGTCCGGCAATTGTGTTTTCTTGACATGGATTTGAAAATAGCGCTACTATGGAGAAACCGAATGTGTATCAATTTAAAAATTTTTTTATGGTTATTTGATTAAACATCAGTGTGCTATGACACCTGCAGTAAATTGTTTGAAAAAGGCAAAGAAAAGTTATCAGATCCATCCCTACGGCCATGACCCGGCATCGCGGGCATATGGAGACGAAGCTGCCCGGGCATTGAATATATCCGGGGACAGGGTATTTAAAACCCTGGTGATTTCATTGGACAACCGTCAACTGGCAGTTGCGCTTGTCCCGGTATCCATGCAGCTGGATTTAAAGGCCTTTGCCAGAGCGATGAATACCAAAAAAGCAAGTATGGCTGACCAACACCTGGTTGAGCGGACAACCGGGTATGTTTTAGGGGGTGTCAGCCCCCTGGGTCAGAAAAAGAGGTTGAAAACCGTCATTGATGCTTCAGCCCGAGATTTTGATACGATTTATGTCAGTGCCGGAAAACGTGGTCTGCAGGTTGAACTGGCCCCGGACGATCTGGCAGACCTGACCCGGGCAGTATATGTTGATATCGGCAGATAAATCGTTCCTGCGGAAAAACGGTTTTTTCTCTTTGTTTCCGGGTTGGACGAAAATATTATCTTAAGCGCAAAAGGATGTGTATGCATAATAAATATTTAAGCCCCAGGATTTGTCTCTAATGGCTGCCGGCTTTTATAAAGATATTGAACCTGAAGATCTGCCGGTGCCGGACCGGCATCTGATGAAACTGATTCAATATACCCTGAGTGAAGGGGCAAGGGTTGATGAGTTGACACAATTGATATCCGTCAATCCGGCTTTAACGGCGCAGCTTCTGGGTATTGTTAATTCTGCATTTTTCAGGTTCCGTGAGGATGTTAAAACCATATCCGACGCAGTGGTGGCCATCGGGATGGACAGTTTGAAAAACCTGATTTTATGCTTTGCCGTTAAAGAGGCGCTTTCTCAAAAAGAGATTCCCGGTTTTGATATTAATACGTTCTGGGAAGATTCCATCAGAAGAGGTGTGGCTGCCAAACAATTGGGGTACCTGGTCAACGGTCCGGTTGAAGAGGCATTTACAGGCGGTATGCTCCAGGATATCGGACTGCTGGTTCTTTTTTCACTTGAACCTGAAAAGGTGGACCGGTGGCCGCTCTTAAGGGAAAATCCACCCTGGCAGCGGCATAAGATGGAAGATGAACTGTTTCATACCACCCATGACAATGTCGGGGCCCTTCTGGCTAAAAAATGGAACCTGCCGGCGTCATATACCCTGGCAATCGGTCACCACCACCGGTTTTTCAACCCGAAAAAAATGAAAGCATTTGGTCAGGCAAAAGAACACACCTCTTTAGCCGGCATGATGTATCTGTCTGATCTGTGTAATTCGGTTTTTACTTCCTACAATAAATCAGGTGCCCTGATTACACTGTTTAAAAAGGCAAAGCAATTATTCGGCCTGACAAGAAACAAAATGGAATCCCTGCTTTCCCTTCTGCCGGACCAGGTCAAGGAAACCTCTGAAGCCCTGAACATGTCTCTGGGACCTCAGATTGATTTTGATACGGTGATGGGACATGCCAACCGGAAGCTGCTTGAAGACAATATCAGCTACCAGGAAATTACCTGGAAACTCCAGGATTCCCTGAAACAGCGGGATGAATATGCAGCAAAACTTGAGGCTGAACTGGATGTGGCACGGGAAATTCAAAAAAGCCTGCAGCCGGATATAGATCAGATTCGCCAGGTGGCGGCATTTAATCTGCCGGCATACCATTTGTCCGGTGATTTTTATGATTATTTTACCAAAGCTGACGGGACCGTCTGCTTCTGTCTGGGCGATGTGTCCGGCAAAGGGACATCGGCAGCCCTGCTGATGGCAAAGGCTGTCTCGCTGTTTAGATGTCTGTGCAAAGTGCTTGACGATGTCGGCAAGATTGTTGAGCTGATGAATAATGAATTGTGTGAAACCGCTGTCCGGGGAATGTTTGTGACCTTTGTGGGCGGATGGCTTGATCCTGGAACCCATGAAATCAACATTGTTAATGTGGGGCATCTCCCGCCGTACCTGGTTCAGGGCAAGAAGGTTGTCAAAATTGAGGCTTCAGATCCTCCCCTGGGGGTTATACCCGGAGCAATGCATGGTTCCAGACGGTTTTCCATTCTCAACAGCCGGCTCTATCTGTTCACGGACGGGTTTACGGAAGGGCGGGTGATCAAGGGAGATGAAAAAGAACTGGGGGCCGAGCTTGGAGTGAGCGGATTTATGAGATGGCTGATCGCTTCGGGAAAGCTTCCTCTTGATGATCAGCTGGACTGGATAAAAGATCAATGCAAATCGAAACTGGCACCGCAGTCTGATGATCTGACCCTGATGATATTATCCGGAGAGCATTCGGCGTAATGTTTATCCGGGCAGTTTTTTGATTATTTTCAGCCGGTTGTATCCGTCTGAAGTGCGGGTGTACTCCACCTTGTCCATTACCTGATGAATGATATAAATACCAAGTCCGCCGGGCTTGATTTCAGTGATATCCCGCTTGGCCGCTGCGGTGGGATCAAACTCAATCCCTTTATCTTTTACCGTTATGGTCAGGCAGCCGTCGTCGAACTCGATACTCACATCTATTGACCGGGTATGATCGTTTTTATAACTGTGCCGGATAATATTGGAACAGGCTTCGTCCACTGCAAGGATGATACTGCCGCAATCCTCCTGTGACAGGCAGGTCTGGGCCAGGGCCTTTGAAATTGTATGCCGGATATCGATCAGGTTTTCCGGGTGAGACTTTATTCGTATATGAAACGGTATAAATACCATATGACTCCACTTGTCATGATTCGTTTTTGCTGATAACCAGAAGAGTTAAATCATCTCCCCGGCCTCCGCCCATATTGAATCCATCCACTGCAGCAGTAATGCCGGCAATGATTTTTTCCGGATCATTGGGCTGTTTTTCAATCAGGTTCCTCAGCCTGCGGATTCCGAACAATTCTTCGTTGCTGTTTTTTGCTTCAATAACGCCGTCTGTATAAAGAGTGATGCTTGAATCATCTTCAAGATAAAACGTTTTTTGACCGTATTCAATATCCGGCGTGATGCCCAGTGGCGGTCCTTTTCCGCTTTCCGTATCCAACAGCTGGATCCCGTCCTCATCGCAGTAAATCGGGGACATATGACCGGCATTGGCCACGATTACCCTGTGTTCAACCGTATCCAGCAGCATGTAAATCAGAGTGACGAACATCCCGTGCTTGGCTCTTTCGTAAAGAACATTATTGATTTGTGCCAATAAATGTTTAGGCTCGGCATGCAGCAGGGTGTAGTACTGGAAATCGCTGGTCAGCCGCGCCATGAACAAAGAAGCGGAGATGCCTTTGCCCGACACATCTCCTAAAACGATTCCCAGTTTATTGCCCGGCAGTTTGAAAAAATTATAAAAATCACCGCCGATTTCCAGGGCGGGTTGATTTAACGCGGCAAACCGGTAGGACTTTATATTCGGAAGTTCTTTCGGCAGAAAGCTTTCCTGAACTTCCCTGGCCAGGGCCAGATCTCTTTCAAGGGTCTGCTGCTGGAGGATGATCTGATGCATTTTGGCTGTGTCCAGGGCAACGGCAGCGCTGCTGGCAATGGTAATCAGCATGTCCAGCTCGTCAGATGAAAACACAAAAGGGTCTACCAGCTTGTTGATGACCTGAATGACGCCGATGACCTTTCCCCTGGCTTTGAGAGGGACACAGAGCATGGCCCGGGTCCGGTAATT
>JBNKNP010000100.1:0-5887 GCA_050293905.1 Desulfobacteraceae bacterium
CATCAATATCCTCGCCATTTAAAAATTTTCCTTCGTCCCGCATCTTTCTGACCATATCGATCAACTGCATGGAATCCAGATCATGGACATTTTTAGCTTCCGGATGATTGCCAAAGGTCTGGTGATCGCCGGACAGGCATAGCATGTTCCGGATACCCAGGGCATGGGCGCCTAAAATGTCACTCATCATGGCCAGCCGGTTTCTGTCCCTGCAGACCATCTGGAAATTGGGTTCAATCCCTTCATCAAGAAGGAGTTTTGACCCTGCAATAGAGGACATCCTGACCACGGCAGTCTGGTTATCGGTCATGTTCACCGCATCCACATTGCCTTTCAGATATTGAAATTTCTCTTTTAAATGCTCTACATTAGCGCCTTTTGGAGGTCCGCATTCTCCTGTAAACGCGAAATGACCTGCTTTGAGAACCTTTTCAAGATTACTTCCTGATTTAAGCTCACTCATTGTTGGATCTCCCTTATTGATTAAATATTTCCCTGAACCAGTTCTTCTCTGATGCTTTTCCTGGGGCCGCCGTCCCTTGCCGTCTTCCAGTTTTTAGCCGGTTTCACCCCCAGCAGGTCCTCAAGTTTTCCCTGTTCCATTTTCTTTCTGACAATGGAATCCCAGATGCATTCCGTTTCCTTGTTTACTTCACAGATCCCGCCGGAAGATCCACCGCAGGGCCCGTGAAGAAGACTTTTGGCACAGCGTGCCACAGGACACAGTCCGCCGAATTTATGAATACCGCAGGTACCGCATCCGGCACAAAATTCCTGCCAGACCCCATGCTCGGTTGCCCCGCCGAAAAACGTCGTATTCACTGTCGGATAAAATGTCTGATCCTTGTACATTTCAGACAAAAACTGGGGTCCCACACCACAGGCCATTGAAAGCACTGCTTCATAATCTCCTACTATTTCATTAATCTGTTCAACGTATTCTTTATCGCACTGCCGTTCCAGCACCCGGGTATCGATCTCAATGGTTTTTCCCTCTTTTTTCCGGGCAATTTTCATGGTGGACGCAAGGATTTCAACCTCTTTTTCCCCTCCGACATTACAGACAGTGACGCACCCTTTACAGCCGACGATGAGAATTTTTTTATTGTCTTCAACCATCGCCATAATCTCATCAAGAGACTTGCGATCTGCAACTATCATTTTTCACCTCTATTCATCATTTTGGATCAGATCCGGAAAAGGTGCTCCCCCCTGCCGGACCCGCCGCTGTTAATCTTGTGTTTTTCTTTCATTCAGCCGCATCTTTTCAGGCCACTTTGGTTTTAGCCACTTTAGTTTGCTTTAGGGGTGTGGGTCCCAGTGCTGTAATCTTTTCAGCCATTTCACCGGCGATTTCAGCAAACCTTGCCCCCTGGGCCGAGCTTAAGTTATACATCTGCATCCGTTCTTTTTCAATCCCCAGTTCTTCTAAAGCCCGCTGGACATACTCAACTTTTTTTCTGGCTTTCAGATTTCCGGCAATATAATGGCATTCACCTTCCAGGCAGCCGGCCACATACACGCCGTCCGCTCCGTCTTCAAATGCATTGAGAAGATGAATAATATCCACGCGCCCGGTGCAGGGCAGCTGGATGATCTTTATATTCGCAGGATAAGAAAGTCTCATGGAACCTGCCAGGTCCCCGGCTGCGTAAGCTCAGTACTGACAGCAAAAAGCGATGATTTTCGGTTCAAATTCATTGGCCATGATTAACCTCCTTTTTCCTGAACATGGTTAATGGTTTCATTTAGGAGACCTCCTCAAACAATGCATCGGTTTTGGCCACAATCTGCTGATCCGTAAAGTGATTCAGCTTTATGGCCTTGCCCGGACATTCTCCCACACAGGCACCGCAGCCATGACATTCAGACGGATCAATCACTGCATATCCGTCCACATGAATATATGGAATATCATACGGGCAGGTCCTGACACAGGTCAGGCAGACCGCACATTTTTCCTCGGCCACTTCAGCAACAATCCCGCCGACCATGAGTGAATCCCGGCTTAAAATCGTCATGGCCCGGGCAACAGATGCCCTGGCCTGGGCAATGGTCTCTTCCAATGGTTTGGGATAGTGGGCAAGCCCGGCAACAAACAGACCGTCCGAGGCAAAATCCACGGGCCGCAGTTTGGCATGGGCCTCCACAAGGAATCCTTCATTATTGACCGGCACCTTGAATTTTTCAAACAGGCTTTTATTATCAGCCGGCTGGATACCCGATGCCAGAACTACCAGGTCCGGATTGATCTTCACCGGTATCTGCAGGACGTGATCAATGACCGTGAACTCCAGTTCGTCATTGCTGTTGCTGACCAGTGTCGGCATTTTCTCAAGATCATACCGGATAAAAATAACGCCCATGGCTCTGGCTTCCTTGTAAAGATCTTCCCTGAAACCATAGGATCTGATGTCCCTGTAAACCACATAGACCCGTTTGTTTCTGTTCATCTTCTTTAACGTCAGGGCGCTTTTCAGACTATGGGTACAGCAGATCTTGGAACAGAACGGATTTTTCTCGTTTCTGGATCCCACACACTGGACAAACACAATTGCCCTGGCTTTTTCGACAACCGGGTCATTTTCCCGTAAAGCCGCATCCATATCCAGGTGCGTCAATACATTGGGATGCTTGCCATACAGGTATTCTTCGGGCTTATCTTCCACACCGCCCGTGGCAAGGATGGCTGCACCATGCTCAAGGGTTACGGTGCTGCTGCCGTCATTGGCTCCCACGGTGGTGACAAAATTACCCATGGAACCTGTGGTATGTGTAATCCGGGAATCCATGTGAAGCGTAACAGCATCACTGGATTGAACCTGCTCCACAAGCATATCCAGATAATCCTGGATCGGCTCTCCTTTCCAGGTGGCATTCAACAGCCTTGCCACCCCGCCCAGGGTGTTGGTTTTTTCCACCAGGTGGACATCCACTCCCTGGCGGGCCGCAGACAAAGCAGCTTCCAGGCCGGCGACACCGCCGCCCACCACCACGACTGATTTTTTAATGGGAAGACTGATCTGGTGCAGCGGCTCGATAAACGCTGCTTTTGCCGCAGCCATGCGGACCAGGTCTTTGGCCTTTTGCGTGGCCCTATCCGGATCTTTCATATGAACCCAGGTATTCTGGTCCCTGATATTGGCCATCTCAAATAAGTATTTATTCAGGCCTGCATCCCGGATGGTTTCCTGGAACAAGGGTTCATGGGTCCTGGGTGAACAGGCCGCCACAACGATCCTGTTAAGTTTGTGTTCTTTGATCACCTGCTTCATATGATCCTGTGAATCCTGGGAACAGGTAAACAGCTTATCTTCCACATGGACCACATACGGCAGGGTGGATGCATACTCCCTGACTGCCGGTACATCCGCCACGCCGCCGATGTTGATCCCGCAGTTGCAGACCCAGACACCGATCCGCGGGGCCTGGCCGGAGATATCATTTTCCGGCGGCAGTTCCTTGGTCCGGGTCATGGACCATCTCTCTTCGGGCATGGCCATGGTGGCCGTTGCCGCGGCTGCCGAGGCTTCCATGACCGATGAGGGGATATCCTTGGGTTCCTGGAACGCACCGCAGACATACACCCCTTTCCGGGTGGTATGCACCGGACTTAGGTTATCGGTTTTTGCAAATCCGTGTTCATTGAGTTCCACCCCGATCTTTTCCGCCAACCGGGCAATATCCTTGTTCGGGGCAAGACCGACGGATAGAACGACCATGTCAAATATTTCTTCCACGGTATTTCCGGCTTCAGAGGCATAGACGATTCGATACCGGTCACCGGGCTCGGGAAAAACAGAATGAATCCGGGATCGGACAAACCGGACACCACTGTCATCAGCCGCCCGGATATTATACTTGTCAAAATCCTTGCCATGGGTTCTCATGTCCATGAAAAAAATGGCAGTATCAAGGTCCGGGCCGTTATGTTCTTTGGAAATAATGGCCTGTTTGTTGGCATACATGCAGCAGACGCCCGAACAATAGGAATGATCCCCCTTATTGATATCTCTTGATCCCACACACTGGAGCCAGGCAATCTTCTGGGGCTCCTGCTGGTCTGACGGGCGTACCAGATGACCGCCGTACGGACCGGAAGCTGATAAAACCCGTTCAAATTCCACGCTGGTCAACACGTTGGGGGAATGGCCATAGCAATAGGTGATCATCTGTTCCGGTTCAAACGGGGTAAACCCCGGTGCCATAATTACGGCCCCCACATTGATGGTATGGGTTTTACCGGTCATGGAATGATCCACGGCCTTGGCCAGGCAGGCATCCACACACTGGAGGCATTCAGAGCAGTATCCGCAGTTCAGACACCGTCCTGCTTCTTTTCTGCCTTCCTCTTCTTCATACCCGAGTTCCACCTCGTCAAAATTGCCTGCCCTTTTGGCCACTGCCAGTTCAGGCATTTTGTGCCGCTTTTCCACGGCCATGTCATCGTCAATCGGTCTGAATACCGGGTCCTCAGCCACGGGAATCTCACGGCCCGCTTCCATATCCTGGCCGATCAGGTACCGGTGAATGGACTCGGCAGCTTCCATGCCCGCACCAATGGCTGCGATGGCAACACCGGGACCGGTTTGAACATCACCCCCGGCAAACACGCCTTTCATATCGGTTTCAAGGGTAACCGGATGCACTTCAGTGGTGTCCCACTTGCTGATTTTCAGCCCTGTCAGTTTTTCTATGCCGGACAGGTCCGGCCGCTGACCGATGGCGGGAATGAGCTGGTCAATTTCAATATCATATTCAGATCCGGGAACCGGCACAGGCCGTCTTCTGCCTGATGCATCCGGTTCTCCCAGTTCCATTTTAATCACACGCAGGCCGGTTACCTTTCCGTTTTCTTCAAGCACTTTCTGGGGAGCGGCAAGATAGGTAATCTTTGTGCCTTCATCTTCTGCCGCGCAGATTTCCTCTTCCCAGGCCGGCATTTCCTTTCTGGTTCTTCGATACAGAATGGTGACTTCCTGGGCCCCCAGTCTGACTGCGGCCCTTGCCACGTCAATGGCCACATTGCCGCCGCCGATGATCCCGACCTTTTTCCCCACTTCCGTGGTCCCGGTCAGATTGAGTTCCCTTAAAAAATCAACCCCCTGGCGGACACCGTCAAGTTCTTCTCCGGGAATCCCAAGGGTAATGCCTTTATGGGCACCCAGCCCTAAGAAGACGGCATCGTATCCGTCGGCCATGAGCCCTTCCACGGTAATATCTTTTCCAAGAACGGTATTGAGTTTAATTTCAACCCCGAGGTTGGTCACCACCTCAATATCCTTGTCAAGCACCTCGGGCGGCAGACGATGATCCGGGATACCGACCCTTAACATGCCGCCGGCTTTGGGCAGGGCTTCAAATATGGTGGCATCCACCCCTTTTTTTGCCAGATGATACCCGGCAGACAGACCGGCCGGGCCTGAGCCGATAATGGCCACCTTTTTACCGATTTTAGGAGCACATTCAATGGCAACTTCCCTGGGATCAAAAGAATCCGCTGCCAGCCGTTTTAAATCCCTGATGGCAACCGGTTCATCCACCTGGCACCGCCGGCAGGCATCTTCACATTCATGGGGACACACCCTTCCCAGGGTTCCGGGCAGGGGCAGCTGTTCCATGATGATTTCAAGCGATTCTTTATATTTGCCCTCTTTGACCATCTGGACATACCCCTGGACATTGAGACCTGCAGGACAGGTCAGCCGGCAGGGGGCTTTGTCTTTCTTTTCAATGGCAAATCCTGACGGCATTGCCTGGGGATAGAGTTTAAACGCGGCTTTTCTGTCACAAAGATTTTCGTCAAACTGGCTGGGCAGATCCACCGGGCATATTTTGGAACATTCGCCGCATGCCGTACATTTCTCCAGATCAATATACCGCGCTT
>JBNKNP010000101.1:0-10109 GCA_050293905.1 Desulfobacteraceae bacterium
ATCTGCCGGAAAAGTTTGAAGAAATTCAAATTTGTGCTGATTTTGAGCATAGTTCACCGTAATCCCTCAAGCCCAATTTTAAAAAGATCAGTACCATTCATCAAATACCGGAATCCGGGAATCTGAATTATCATGATTCAAATTTTCAAAATATGATAATTCAGGGATATAAACAGGTTCAGTTTCTGGTGGGTCATGATTGCGGACATCCCAGAGATCGAGATATTTTAAAATTTTGTCTATAATTTGAAAGTCATCAATGATTGAGATGATTCTCATTGCTCCTTGACACTTTGGACAAATAAGCGGATCGACTTCATAAATTTTTTGTATCAACCGAGCCCAGTTCTGTTTTGCTTCTTTGGAAGAAAGCTCATTTGGCATGATTACCGGAATTGTATCATCTGTTTCTGCCTTTTTTCTCACTCCCCTGGATTTGTTCGAAAAATAGCCATAATATCTCACCGTATGTTCATATCGTCCCGGAATATGCGTCACCAGCCTTTCCTGGGAGAAACAGGCACGAATGATATATCTTGCCAGATTCCCAAGCCCGGTTTTGTCATCAGATTCAATCCTGTTGCCAACATAGACATGAAACCCGGAATGATGCCAGGAAAGCATGTTCTCAAGTTTCTGCCCTTTAGGGTATAACGGCATCATTTATTTAACCCTCTTTTTTGAGCATCTTGAGCACCTCATACTGAAATGCTTCTTCCAGATCTTCAAGCACAAAGACCGGTGCGGTCTGAAAACTGCCGTCATTCAGGAAACAACCATCGGAAACTATGGCGTGAAGATGAGGATTATAATTGAGAAAATCACCGTAAGTCTGCACCGCAATACTTACACTGTGTCAGGGAACTGGGGCTTGAACCGTACATGGACAGGATCAATATCCATGGGGGTGCCATTGCATGCACATCCTTTAGGATGCACCGGAGCCAAACTGACCGCCACCTGCCTAGCCAACCTTGAACAGGTGGACGGCAGATACGGCATCGTCACCATGTGCATCGGAGGCGGTATGGGCGCGGCAGCTGTTTTTGAACGATTATAGAAGAATATAAAATTTTCAGCATAGGGGAGAGATGCCGGAAGAATTTACATGAAACACTGGGAAGAGGCCATCCGATTGTCGGCCAGCCAGCCGCATGAATCCACAATGATCATATGATGCGGTCCCGTTTTTCCCGGTATCCGTCCGTATTTGCTCCGGCGGCTATTCCCCGCAATTCTTCAAGAGGAACCTGCGGTATCAAAATGAGCATTTTATCCTTTTCAATAATAGTCAATTTCTGTTTCGGCTTTAAGTTCAGGTGCTCTCTGACAGGTTTGGGTATTACGATCTGATATTTGGTCGATATGGTTGTTTGCATTAAATTCTCCTTATTTTATATCGATATGATTATAGTAAGAAATATAATGAAACAAATCAAGACCGGCAGCAGGAAAAAATTATGGTGCTTTCAGGCTGCACGGGACAAGGACCTGGCATTTTCCGCACACGTGGGTATCTTTGCCCAGTCCGGCAAGCGCTTTTGTCTGATTCAGATTGTCATTGAGCCGGCTCCAGCACTTTTGCCTGTCAATCCCGGAATCCTCGGACACTGCACCCACCGGACATCGTTTTACGCAGACAAGACAGGACCTGCCGGTTTTGTACAGGCATAATTCTTTTTCCCGGACAAGGGGATGATTCCCGATATCAGCCTCGGTCACAAAACTGCCCATTCTTCCGGCACAGCCGGAGGGGGTAATAAACTGGGCATTGACTCCGAATCGGCCAAGGCCTGAAATATAGCCGATGTGTTTGTGAGACCACCGGGACATAAGCGTTATTTTATCGAAATTATGAGTGGCCGGCACCAGCGCAGACACATATCCTGCGTCATTTAAAAAATCTTGAAGATGTTTGCACAATGAATTGATCAGCTGATTGGTCTGTTGATACGCAATGGCCCAGTTCCGGCAGGGTGTGTCCTGCAAATGATTTTCTCTGGCCAGTGCTTTTGAAAACGGGATGAAAAAAACAATAACGGTTTTACCCGAAGGCAGCAGCTCTGACGGCAGGGCATGATCAGGCGCTGCAATGTCCGGCAGAATGTTGAAACGCTCATCAATTGCTGCAGTTGCCACAAGCGGTTCCCGCCAGAAATCCATTGAGTTGTCTTTTAAAGGATATGCCTTAACATATGTATCAATCCGGTCTCTGATCTGTTCGATGGTAATGGTTTTCATCGTCCCTCTTTCAGCCATTAAAAATAATATGATATTGTATTCTTTTTTGCCGCATATTGACAGCGGAATGATCGGAATAACTGGACTTTCAATAAAGAAACAAGTAGAACATCTATGACGCTTTTACATCATCACCCATCCAGTATTTCAATCTTCATTGGAGCAGAAAAATGGAAATGGAAATTGAATTGTATGAAATAAAAAATCATATTTACCGGTTCCCGCCCTTTCGGAATTTACCTGATCAGACAGTCAATGAACTGGTTCAGCATATTGAAATTGCATATTTCAGGGCCGGGCATGATATTTTAATTCTGGGTCAGGAAAACAGGCACCTTTTTTTTATCAGAAGCGGTGCCGTGGAAATCCGCAGGAGCAGCGGCGAATTTTTTAACCGGATCGGTGAAGGAGAGATTTTCGGACAATTTGCACTGCTGCAGAAGAAACGGGTCCGGTACCCGGCAAAAGCCATTGAGGACACGCTGGTTTATATGATTCCGGATATGCTTTTTGAAAAATTGTGTGATGAAAATGATTATTTCAGCGATTTTGTGGCAGAAGATTCAGGTTCAAGACTGAACAGTGCAATAAACCGGAAAAGGCACGGGACAGATCATCCGCTGCTGACAATGCCGGTTCAAAAATTGATCCATCAAAAAATTACTACAGCGCCTTTATCATTCACCATTCAGCAGGCAGCAGAGAAGATGAGCCGGGAGCATGCCTCAGCACTTGTCCTGGTTTCGGATTCTGATCTTAACGAGTCTTCTCCAATCTATATTAAAGGAATTCTCACGGACAGGGATTTGCGCAGACGCGCAATTGCAAAAGGGCTTCCGGTATCCACACCCGTAGAACAGGTCATGTCGAAAAATGTCTTTACCCAGCAGGCAGATACCCCTGCTTTTGAGACATTGCTTGCCATGATGCATCAAAATATTCACCATATCCCTATTCTGAAAGACAAGGAGGCTATCGGGGTTGTCAGCATATCAGATATTGTTCAGTACCAGAGTCATGGCGCTGTTTATCTGATTGATAAAATTTTCAAGCAGCAGTCTGTGGAAGCATTGGTAAAAATCAGCAGCGAGGTCAGCCTGTCCTACACACAGATGGTGAATGAAGGAGCGGATTCCTACATGATCGGCAGTGCATTGTCAGGTATCGGGCAAAGCATCAGCCAAAGACTTTTGCAGCTGGCTGAAAAACGATTGGGACCGCCCCCTGTTCCATATTGTTTTCTGGCCATGGGATCCATGGCCAGAAAAGAGCAGTTGATTGTTTCAGACCAGGATAATGCATTGATCCTTGATGATTCATTCAACGAAAAAATCCATGATCCCTATTTTAAATCCCTGGCCGAGTTTGTCAGTGACGGCCTGGCAGCCTGCGGGTATCCCTATTGCAAAGGAAATGTCATGGCAACCAACCCGCAGTGGAGACAACCCTTGCGGGTCTGGAAAACGTATTTTTCAGAATGGATCGAAACGCCCGATCCCCAGGCCCTTCTCAATGCCTCCATTTTTTTTGATCTCTGCGGAATATATGGGGATCAATATCTGTCTGATGCACTGTGCAGCTATATTCAGAAAAAAGCCCCTGAGCACAGGCATTTTTTAAGTCTTCTCGCTGCAAATGCCCTTCTCAGGAAGCCACCGCTGGGATTTTTCCGGCAGTTTGTTCTTGAATCAGATGGTGAACATAAAAATTCATTCAATTTAAAGAGAAGGGGTACGGCTCCCATCAGCGACCTGGTAAGGGTTCATGCCCTTGCCTGCGGATCAAAATCCGTAAACACGCTGGACCGGCTTAAGGACATCCATGCGGCCGGGCTGCTGCCGGGCAGTGCTAAAAAAGATCTTGAGGATGCCATGGAATTTCTTTCCATAACACGTATCCGCAACCAGGTCAGACAGATTGAGGCCGGGCAGACAGCAGACAATAATGTGAAACCGGACACCCTGTCTAAATTTGAACGAAGACATTTAAAGGATGCGTTTCTGGTCGTCAGTTCACAGCAGGCATACATGAGAATGAAACATAAACATACGGGTCTGTCCATTCAATGACGAAAAAGGATCAGCAATATCAGCGTATTCTGCCGTCCGGGTGTAAAGTGGTGTCTGATGCGGCTTTTAACTGGCAGTCTCATTTTGCGGCCCTGGGCAGGCAGGCCCAAAAAAAATGCCTGAAGCAGTATTATAATACATTGCCGGTACCCGGGGAAACGCCCATTGATCAGGTCCGGTTTCTGGCTCTGGATCTGGAAACCACGGGAATGGATGCTGCAGACAGTGCCATTGTCAGCATGGGATTCGTTCCCTTTGACATTCACCGGATTTACTGCCGAAAGGCACGGCATATTCTGGTGAAGCCGGAATTGCCTTTGTCGGAAAAATCAGCCACGATTCATTCAATTACACACAGCAGATTGTCAACTGCAGGCGGGTTTAATTTCCATTTAAATGATCTGCTGGATGCAATCAAACAGCGTGTGGTCGTTGTTCATTACCACGAAATGGAACGATCATTTCTTGCACGGACGGTCGAGCGGTTATACAATGATATTCTTGAATTTCCCCTCATTGATACCATGGTGATTGAATCCAAAATATCTTCAGCCCGCCCGCGGTCCTGGGTGAAACGATTGTTTGCAAAACAAGAAAAGATTTCGCTGCGCCTGGATGCCTGCCGGAAACGATACGGGCTGCCCCGCTATCAGCCCCACCATGCACTTACCGATGCCATAGCAGCGGCTGAACTGCTGATGGCCCAGCTCCAGACGCATTATCCGTATAAGACACCGGTTTCAAAACTCTGGTTATAATTGAACGAGCCGGCCTTGAATCGGCCTTAGAGCAGATTGGCAGGGGAAAAAATTAGGCAGGTCCGATCCTGCAAGGATTAAAAAAGACCGGACCTGCCAGGGTAAATCAATTAATATCTTTTTACCGGGTTCCGGTTATGCCGGAACCGTAGCAAAGCTTTTTTTCAATTCATGCCGCAGCCCCATGTAAAGACTGATCATCATCAGAATCATAATGGCTGTAAACGGCAGGCCGACTGAAACAGCAACCGCCTGGATGGCCCCTAAAGCATCTGAACCGCCGCCGATCAGCAGGGCCGCTGCAATACAGCCTTCCATGGTGGCCCAGAAAATTCTCTGTGCAACAGGGGCATCAAGTTTTCCGCCAGCAGTGATTGAGTCAACCACAAGGGATCCTGAATCTGAGGATGTGACAAAGAAAACCAGAACCAGAACAATGCCGAAAAATGAGGTGATCTGGGTTAACGGTAAATTCTCAAGCATCTGGAATGTCGCCAGCGGTACGGATTGCAGGCCTTTTTCAGCAAGAACACCCACGCCGTTCTGAATTTGAGCAAGGGCATTTCCGCCGAATGTCTGCATCCAGACAATGGTTAATGCTGTGGGGACCAGCAGAACAGCAGTTAAAAATTCCCTGATGGTCCGGCCTTTGGAGATACGGGCAATAAACATACCTACAAAAGGTGCCCAGGAGATCCACCAGGCCCAGTAAAATACGGTCCAGCCTTTGTAAAATTTTTCATCCGCGCGGTCTATCCAGTTGCTCAGCGGCCCGATATATTCAAGATATGCCATGGTTGTTTTTCCAATTCCGACAAGGAACCCGGAAAAAGAACCTGCAATAATGACAAAGACCAGCAGGATAAAAGCCAACATCATATTAAGATTACTTAAAATTTTAACACCGCCCTCAAGGCCCCTTACAACAGAAATCACAGCAACCGAAGTGACACAGACGATGATGGTAACCTGCAGGCCGATGCCGGCATCAAACCCGAACAGAAAATGTAAGCCCGAGGCTGCCTGCTGGGCACCAAACCCTAGGGAGGTTGCCAATCCAAAGATCGTGGCCAGGACGGCTACCACGTCGATAATATGCCCGATCCAGCCCCATGTGGCTTCGCCGAAAAGGGGGAAAAAGGTGGACCTGATGGTTAACGGCAGGCCTTTGTTAAAGGTAAAGAAAGCCAGGGACAGGGCGGTCACGGCATAAATGGCCCAGGGATGGAGACCCCAGTGAAACATGGTGGCTCCCATGGCAGCTTTAGCCGCTTCCGGTGTTTTAGGGGTTACACCCAGAGGGGTTCCCCACCAGTCCGTGTAATAGGCAACCGGTTCTGCCACACTCCAGAACATCAGACCGATTCCCATACCGGCGGCAAACAGCATGGCAAACCAGGATACTCTTGTGAATTCCGGTTTGGCATCATCTCCGCCCAATCGTATTTTTCCTGCGGGCAGGAAGATTAAAACCATACAGAAGAGAACAAAAAGATTACCTGCAATCATGAAAAACCAGTCAAAATTTTCAATTGTCCATGATTTTGAACTGTCAAATAATTTTTTAGCGTCAACCGGATTTAAAAGCGTGGATACAATAAACACCACCACCAGGATCGCTGAAATGAAAAAGACAGGGTTATGCATATCCATACCCCACTTTTGAATGTTGTCCTGACCAACTTTGTAGTCAGTATCAAACCTGTCACCCATTTTGTTCTCTCCTTTGTATCAGTTATCGTTTAAATAAATTTAGATTTTATATTTATTTGCCAGTCTCCTTTTTATTTTACTGACAGAACAGGACAATGTGCTTCAAGAATGATGAACTGTGCTGTGGACCCGAAAAATAATTTACCGACTTTTGATTTTTTTTTGATTCCAAGGATGATTTCATCTGCCTGTTTTTCCTTTGCAAACTCCACAATATCCTCTCCCGGCCCAAGTCCCCTGATCAGAAGATGTGTATCACATTCAATACCGTTTTTAATGAATATATCCCTGCTCAGTTCGTCCAGTTTTGTTTCGAGTTGATTGATTTCCGGCTGCTTGACATCATCAGGGCAGGATTGGACAAGGCAGACAGAGGCATTCATTACCTTTGCCCTTGCCAGCGCCGTGTTTATGACATTTGACGCAGCCGTGTTTTGATCGTAAGCAATTAATATTTTCATGATTCCCCTTTATATTAAACGGATCGTTTCTCTATCTCCCGTTCCCATTTCATAAAAGATTCCACATTGGTCAGTGTGTGGTTGGCCAGTTTGGGATTGCCTTTTTCTGCAATTTCACGAAGCCCGTCCATGGTCTGATTATCTTTTGGAAAGTAGAGCGGCTGTACCCAGCCACTGTCGGGATTGCTGGAAAATTCAAGGGCATCAGCTTTTTCAGACGCGCAGTCCCGTACGAATTTTTCAAGGCTGAAATAATTCAGGCTCCCCAGCGCACCCATGGCATGGCGGATGACGTGAACCCCGTATTTTCTTAAAACATTACGGCTCTGTGCAGATTCCAATACCGCCTGATCAGTCACCTCAGTCAAACTGGTACTGCCGCCGGACTGGGCAGACGGAAATTTGGTGATCCACTGGTTGACTCGGGCCATGGCAGCATTGATTAACGGCTGTCTTGCCGCAGAATAAGACAGGTCGCCGCCGGCTTCATCCACACCCGGAATACCGCCGTGCATGCAGCGGACACCGGGGTTAAGGGTCTGGGCCATCACCATCATGAACATGACCTGGGCATGGATCTGGGTCAGCAGGGCTTCCGGGCTTCCTGCAGCTGAAGAACCTGCGATGCTTAAATCCAGCAAAAGAAGATTCGCACCTGACTGGGCGCTTCGAATGAACGGCTCCACCATGGAATTCATTGGAGAAAGCGAGGTGATCAGGCTGGTTCCGTCAAGCCATGTATCCTTATCTTTTAAGAACGAAATTTCATCATCACCAAGGCTTTTTCCGGCTGTCATTTTCAATCCTTTAAATCCCTGGTCCATGCATTTTACAACTTCAAATGCCGAGATGCTTTTATCTGTGGCAACCGGCAGGGAAAAAATTTTTACCTCGCTGGAATGTTCTGCCACCGTATTAACAATTTCCTGGAATTCTTCTTTTGAGGCTGCCCGTAAATCGTCGTCACCCTCGCGTTTTAAAAAAGGCGGTGTGGCACCTGTTCCGAATGCGTTTTTACCCGGATCACAGGGCATGCTCCGGTCGATTTTTTCAAGGCACGCCTCGAGATAGTCTCTTTTAAGCGGAATGGATACGGCAACGTCACTTTCAAAATTAATTGCGTCAGCCTCCATCAGGATATCCATGAGACGCTGGTTTTCGGCAATATTGATACCAATGTCGGTCAGTACTTTTTTTGCGTTTTCATCAATTCGTTCATAGATCTGTTTTTCTTGAATCAGATCATCCATGACGGCAAGCCTGCCTTTTGAAATGGCCGCTTCTTCAGAATCTGGAAAATGACTGGTAATTTCGGAATATGCTTTCTTGGCGCGATCAAATTCAAAACCGGCTTCATCCTTTTTTGCAGAAGCGAATAAATCTTTTACCTGGTCGTTCATTTTAACTCTCCTTTAACTTCAATCATTCAGTTGCTTCATCGATAATCTGGGCAATATCCTTTACAGGGATCTGCCGGTCGGTTTCCATGATTCCGTCATTGAGCATGGTGGCGCAGAATGGACAGGAAGCGGCAACACAGGCGGCGCCCGTTTCAACTACCTGTTCTGCGCGGACGTTGTTAATCCGGCTTCCAATGGTTTCTTCCATAAACATTCTGGCACCGCCGGCACCGCAGCAGAAACCGGTTGATTTAGTCCGGTCCATCTCGATCAATTTTCCGCTGCTGGCTTTTTTAAGCAATTCCCTTGGCGAATCATAGATATTATTCCACCGTCCCAGATAGCAGGAATCATGAAAGGTGATATCGCCGAAATCCTTTGCCGTGATGTTGAGCCGTCCGTCTTTTATCAGTGTATTAAAAAAATCTACAGTATGAACCACATTATAATCGGCACCAAATTCAGGATATTCATTTTTAATGGTGTTGTAGCAGTGGGGGCAGCCGGTCAGAATGGTATCAAATTCATACTGGGCAAAAGTTTCCACATTCTGGGCAATCATCATCTGGCCCAGGTATTCGTTTCCGGCCCGCCTGGCCATATCCCCGTTGCATGCTTCTTCAGGACCCAGGATGGCAAAGTCCACACCAGCCCTTTGCAAGACCCTGGCCGTGGCCTGGCTGATTTTTTTCCCTCTGTCATCAAAGGAGCCGGCGCATCCGACAAACCAGAGAACACTGGCTTTGGATTTTTCCGCCATGATGGGAACATCCATTCCCTTGCACCAGTCTGCCCTGGAATCTGCTGAAAATCCCCAGGGATTGGCCTGGTTTTCTATACTGTTAAAGGTTTCCTGCATTTCAGCAGGAAAGTTGGCTTCCATCAGAACCTGATGTTTTCTTATTTCAAATATAAAATCAAGATGTTCATTGCTTACCGGACAGATATCCTCACAGGAGCGGCAGGTGGTGCAGGACCATAAGACATCATCCGTCACTTCAGAACCTTCCCGCATGATGGGTTCAATGCTGTCTTTCTGATCGGTCAGCAGCAGGTTGGACTGGTCCAGCAGGTCCACTTTGAAATCATGAATGATTTTCTTGGGAGATAAAGGCTTGCCGGTTCCGGATGCCGGGCACAATTCTTCACACCGGCCGCATTCCGTACAGGCATACAGGTTGAGCACATTGTGCCAGTTAAATTCGTTTACCCGGCCAAGCCCGAAAGTTTCAGCGTCCTCATCTTCGATATCGGTCTTGACAATGGCCTTCTCAACTTCCAGGCGCTTAAAAAACACATTGGGAGCAGCGGCCAGAAGATGCAGGTGTTTGGAACCGGGAATGTAAATTAAAAATCCAAGGATGGTACCGATATGAATGTAATAAAAAATCTCATATCCGATTTGAAGCCCGAATGGTGATAATCCGGCAAGGCCAAAGATTGAGGCAAAGACTCCTGAAACCGGGA
>JBNKNP010000102.1:0-5418 GCA_050293905.1 Desulfobacteraceae bacterium
ACCGAAAAAACAATTGGATCATTTCAGCGAAACCATCCATCTGCCAAAGGATCATTTTGACAAATGCATCCATTGCCGGTAAGATTCAGTAAAGGGATATAAAGCTATGCAAGATACAAAAGAACGCATCAAATCATTGGAAATCGCATTAAATAATGAGCTGAAAGAGCGCGATTTTTATTTTAAAAACGCTGAGCGGACCCGGCATCCCCTGGGAAAATCCATGTTCAAAACCATTGGCGAGGATGAGGATGAACACTACCGGAGAATTCTTGAACTTCACCGGAAACTCGAACAAGCCGGAAAATGGCCTGAAGATCTGCCGCTCATGGTTAAACAGACCAATGTTAAAACGATTCTTGAAAAGGTGACTGCCACCGCCGGAACAGGACATAAGGCCGATACCGATGATCTGGAGGCTGTGAAAATCGCCATTGAGTTTGAAACCAAGGGAGAACAGTTTTATCAAAAACTTCACGACAGTGTGACCGATCCCAACGAAAAAGCGTTTTTCGGCATGCTGGCTTCCCTGGAACGTGAGCACCGGCTCTCTTTAGAGGATACGCTCCAGTATTTCAATGATCCTGAAGGCTGGTTTCAGATGCAGGAAGGATCCCAACTGGACGGGGGATGATTCTCTTTGTCCAATTTCAAATCTCAGGAAAGGGGTCTTTTATCAGCGCTGATGATACCCGCCATCAGCAAATTAAAAGGAGGAATGATGAGCGCAAATGATCAAACTTATTTTTCAGCTTTTGTCACGGTGAGCAAAGCCATCAGTTCCACGCTGAACCTGAGCCAGGTTCTGGAATTGATTATTGAGCATGCCGTCAGTTCTCTAAACCTCAAAGCCGGGGGACTCAGCCTGCGGAATATAAAAGAAAACACGCTGGAACGTATTGCCCATCGAAATCTGAGCAAGGAATTCTTAAACAAAGGGCCGATTTGGTTGGATAAAAGCATCCCTGATGCCATTACCACAAAACGGCCCATTGTGATCCCGGATATTGATAACAGCCCCCAGGTCCAGTATCCTGAAGCATGCAAGAAAGAAGGAATCCGTTCCATCCTCACCGTCCCCATTGTTTTCAAGGATAATGTCATCGGCGTGCTGCGGCTGTATGATGAAAAAGTCCGTGAATACACCTACCGGGAAGTTGAGTTTATCACTGCATTGGCCGAACTTGGCGGCATTGCCATTGAAAATGCCAGGTACATGGAAAAGGTCATGACAGACCATAAAAAAGAGCTGGAAGAACTCTCAGACTGGTTCAACGCCATGGCAGGCTCTCCCATACTGGATGGTTAACATTCTCAAACTTGGGGAGGATGCGGCCGGGTGTTTGTCAGATCGCTCAGCCGCCGATTGATGTCATGTGGCTGATGGGAATATCCTTGGTTTTTCTGTCGGCCAGGCCGTGGGCCTCTGGTTTTTTTGACAGGGTGGAGATGATTATTTTTTTAAGCTGTTCATCTGTGGCATTGCTGCGAAGCGGGCCTAGAATATCTGTTTCATAATTTTTGAGCAGGCAGGGGCGCAATGTGCCTCTTGAGGTCAGTCTCAGCCGGTTGCACTCTGAACAGAAATGGGAGCTCACAGGAGAGATAAACCCAATGATGCCCAGAGCATCGCTGAGAGTGAATTTTCTGGCCGGGCCGTCATTGGCGGCCTGTTCCACGGGCTTGAGCAGACCCAGTTTCGACTCGATCCGGCTTTTGATTTCATTGGACAGGATCTGACCCTGCTCCTGAACCTCTGCATCACCCATGGGCATATATTCTATAAACCGGATGTGAAACGGGTATTTTAATGTCAGGGCTGCCAGGTTCTCAATTTCATCATCATTGATGCCTTTTAAAATAACAACATTGATTTTTATCGGAGAGATGCCTGCTTCATGGGATGTCATGAGCGCCTGCCAGACCTTGTTGAACTCATCCCGCCCGGTGATCTCTTTAAACCTTGCCGGATCCAGCGTATCCAGGCTGAAATTAAGCCGTTTGATCCCAAGTTTAATCAGGGCGTCGATCTTTTCCGGCGTGAGTAAAGACCCGTTGGTGGTAATGGATATATCCTTGAGGGCCTCAATGGCTTTTAATTCCCTGAGAAGCGACATGACCCCTTTTCTGACAAAGGGTTCGCCGCCGGTGATCCTGACCTTTGTAATACCGAGTTCACAAGCGATCCGGGTGATTTTTAAGATTTCATCATACCGGGCAATCTGCTCGTGATCAAGCGTCTCAAACGGTGAGCAGGGCACGCAGTACCGGCACCTGAAATTGCACCTGTCTGTAATGGATATCCGTAAATAATTTATAGTGCGGTTGCCGGCAATCATGGTTGGTTCTATTATTTTTCCCCGTAATGGGTCAGCAGCGCTTCTGTTAACCCCTGAATGGTAAATTGGTCAGCTTCGATATCCGGTTCAATACCAAATGATCGTGCCGTGTCTGATGTGATGGGGCCGATACTGGCAACGACAACATCTTTTAACAGCGATTGAGCGTCTTTTGATTCCAGCAGGGACATAAAATTAGAGACCGTGCTTGAACTGGTAAATGTAATCGCATCAATCTCGTTATTCTCCAGGAGGGTTACTAATTCCTCTTTCCCATCCTCACACAGCCCGGTCTCATAGGCCACCACGTCATCCACAAGCGCACCCATTTTATCAAGCTCTTCAGGCAGGATAGTCCTTGCCTTTTTCGCCCTGGGCAGCAGGACCTTTTTGTCTTTAATATCAACGGCTGAAAAGGCATCTGCAACACTTTCAGCCCGGTAAGTTTCAGGCAGGATATCACTGATAATGCCGTAGTCGCCCAGGCGTTCCTTGGTCACAGGACCGATGCAGGCAAATTTTAGATGACCCAGCACCCGGACATCTTTTCCCATGTCAAAGAGGGTGTCAAAAAAGAATTTTACCCCGTTTACGCTGGTAAAAACCAGCCAGTCATAATTTTTAATATTTTCAATCGATTCTTTCAGCGGGGTAAGGTCGTCCGGTGCGTCAATGCGGATGGTGGGTATTTCAATGCACTGGGCTCCCAGTTTGTTCAACGCGGTCACCATGCTGCTGGCCTGAGCCCGTGCCCGGGTGATCACAATTTTTCTGCCGAACAGCGGCCGTTTGTCAAACCAGGCCAGTTCATCTCTTAACGAGACCACATGGCCGATGACAATAATGGCAGGAGATTTCAGCTTGGCTGCTTTGACATTTTCAACAATGGTGTCGAGTGTGCCGGTCACGGTCCGCTGGCGGGTAGTGGTTCCCCAGCGTACCAGGGCCACGGGCGTATCTTTGTCTTTGCCATGTTCAACCAGGTTTTTAACAATATTGCCCAGGTTTTTCACACCCATGAAAAATACCAGGGTGGCATTGGATTTTGCATAGACATCCCATTGCATACTGGAATCTTTTTTATCCGGATTTTCATGGCCCGTGATAAAGGATACAAAAGAGGTGTGGTCCCTGTGGGTGATGGGGATGCCGGCATAGGCCGGTGCTGCAACAGCAGAGGTCACACCGGGAATTACTTCATAGGATATTCCGTGGCTTAAAAGTTCCTGTGCCTCTTCTCCCCCCCGGCCAAATACAAAGGGGTCTCCGCCTTTGAGCCGGGCAACGTCAAGACCCTGCCTGGCCTTGTCCACCAGAAGCTGGTTGATGCCTTCCTGGGACAGGGTATGATCCCCGCCTTTTTTGCCCACATAAATAATCTGGGCGTCTTTTCTTGCATATTCAAGCAGATAAGGGGAGGCCAGATAATCGTAAACCACAACATCTGCCGTTTCAATACATTCTTTTGCCTTTATGGTTAACAGACCCGGATCTCCCGGGCCGGCACCGATTAAATATACCACGCCGGTTTTAGTTGCCATTTGTATTCAAGGACTCCAGTATTTTTTTTCCGCCTTTTTCAAGGACCTGGTCAGCCAGGGCACGACCTGAGGACGCGACCTTGTCCTTGGAAGAGACAATGGTTTCTTTAATCAGTTCGCTGCCGTCTTCAGACGCAACAATCGCTGTCAGCATAATTTGACCGTTTGGCTGGTCGTCTGTAAATTCGCCGAAACAGGCCACCGGAATATGACAGGATCCTTCAATCTGTCTTAAAAAGGCCCTTTCACCGGTGACACAGATCCGTGTCCGGGAGTGATCCAGTTTTTCCAGAACCGGAGCAATGTCTGAATCATTTTTCCGGGTTTCAATGCACAGGGCTCCCTGGCCCACGGCGGGAATCATGATGCTTTCATCCAGAATTTCGGTGATCAGGCTTTCCTGTCCCAGCCGCCGAAGCCCTGCTGCAGCAAGAACAATGGCATCATATTCGCCGGCTTGAAGTTTTTTTATCCGGGTGTCCAGGTTGCCCCGGATGGATTCAATCTGTACATCCGGCCGCACATGCTTGATCTGGGAGGCCCGTCTTAAACTCGATGTCCCGATCTTCGCTCCGGGTTCATAATCGGTCAGCTTCGCGCCGTCTCTGGAAATCAGGGCGTCAAACGGATTTTCCCGCTCGGGAATCGCACCGATGGTAAGACCTTCGGGCAGTTCACCGGGCATGTCTTTCATGCTGTGGACAGCCAGATCAATGGTGCTGTTTAGCAATGCCGTCTCAATCTCTTTTACAAAAAGGCCTTTACCCCCCACCATGGCAAGGGGGCGGTCCGTGATCCGGTCCCCGGTTGTCTTGATGATTAACAATTCAACATCAAGGTCCGGGAAATGACTTTCAATTTCAGATTTAATATGATTGGCCTGCCACAGAGCAAGCTGGCTTCCCCGGGTTCCAATGGTAATTTTTTTTGGGGTTATCTTTTTTTTCATAAACGCTTATCCAACCCCGCAGGAACCGCAGTTGGTTGATGAGCAGCTGCCGCAGCCGGAAGAAGATGATGATGTCACGGCAGGTTCTCCACCGCTGCCACCTGTTTTTGAAACATAACCGCAGGCAGACATCAGGCGGGTTAAATCCCGGCTGTCGCACCCCGGGCATTCCGGTTCTGTTTTTCCCATGACAAGGGTTTCAAACTCCTTGCCGCAACCATTGCATTTATATTCATATATCGGCATACCTTCACCTTTGTGTCTTCGTTTAAAGTAATCTGATAATATAAGGGTTTAAGCCGATATTTTCAAGTCTGTATTTTATTTCCCAAAAAAAATCGTACATCAAAGTCTTGCTGTTTGGCAAAAAATAAAAAACGTGATATTTTCGATTAAAGTTTGCAGGCCATTAAATGTGGAGAATCTGCTGCAAATAAAACTATAGATGAAACGAATAAAGGAAACCTAATGCAGAAGGAATCAATTCCAAATCCAGATCTGGAAGATTTGGAAATTGAGGATCAGGAGTTAGATCTAGCAGATTATCCTTTAGATGATATTCTTATCCGAACCAGTCAACTCAGCATCC
>JBNKNP010000103.1:0-6899 GCA_050293905.1 Desulfobacteraceae bacterium
GCTCTTACCGCACCGTTTCACCCTTACCCCGCTGCTCGGCAGCGGGGCGGTCTGCTCTCTGCTGCACTTTCCTTCACGTCACCGTGACTCCACGTTATGGAGCGTCCTGTCCTATGGTGTTCGGACTTTCCTCTAGAAATAAAATTCCAGCGATCGTTTTGCCGGGTCAGGCCGTATTTTTTTTATTCTCCGTTTACATAATAAAGAATTCTACTGCATTGAGGGCATGAAATCAATGAATTCCCGCGCTGCACCTCAATATACAATTGAGGCGGTATGTTCATGAAACAACCCATGCACACTTCGTTTTTAACGTTGACGACTGCAAGCCCGTTGTTCATTTTAGAAATCCTGGAAAATTTTGTCATCAATGAAGGATCAATATCTTTACCGATATCAGCCTGCCGTTCAAGGTATTCATCCAGAAGTTCTTTGTCGTCGGATGTTTTTTGATCGATTTCCGTTTGCTCTGCCTCAATCTTATCTTTTAAAAGCTGAAATTCATTTTCACTTTCCTGAACAATTGCCTCCAGCCTTTCTTTTTCTTCCATAATTTCTATAAGTTCGGTTTCAAGGGAATCTTTTCGTTTTTTATTATCATCCACCTCTCTTAGCAGCAGCTGGTATTCTTTATTGGTCTTGACCATTCTTAATTTTTCATTGCTCTTTATAATCCGGTCATCAATCAGTTTAATTTCAGATTCAATGTCCCGACACCCTTTGGCTGAGGCCTTAAGCTCTTCCTGATTTTTTTCCAGGGCAGTGCTGAATGCTTTAAGCTGAGAACCGATTTTTTGTTTTTGTTTTTCAACTTTTTCAAGAACGGCCTTCAGCCGGACAATCTCATTTTCAGCTTCCTGAAGTTTTACAAGGGTTTCAATATCTGGTTTTAAAATTTCATTCATAATTTTATCCTTAAACTATGGTAAACGGATCTTTTTCTTTTAAATATTTTTTTATTTCAATATTCAGGCCGGCTGTTGAAAACGCAGTCGATAATTGACCGGCAAGCAGATCGACGGCCATGTGTTCAGATCCGAAATGTCCAACATCAATCAATGCCTTAGACGCAGCTTCAATCAGCCTTGCCTCATGATATTTCACATCACCGGTGATATAAACATCTGCACCGGACCGGATAAATTCATCCACCAGACTGCCGCCGCTGCCGGTGCAGACAGCCACTTTCCTGATCGTTCCGGTCATTGCTCCGGTCACCCGCAGATTTATCAGTCCCAGATCTTTTTTAATACGCAAGGCCAGGTCATTCAGCATTAAGGGGCTGTCCAGACAACCTATCCGGCCAAGTCCAGTCATGTGAGAATTCTTTTTTTCATCATCCGATATGAGCCCATCGGCTATGCCAGTTTTTTTTTGCGGTAAAAAGGGCTGGGTATTTTCAATTCCGATACGGGATGCAAAATAATCATTAAGCCCGTCATCGGCTTTATCCAGATTGGTATGCATGGATATGATACTGATATTATTTTGTGCAGCCAAATAGATTGCGCTGCCGGGCATGGTCTGAAAATCTATTTTTTTTTCAGGGGCTATCAACAGGGGGTGATGGGTAAGAACCAGGTCGGAATTTGACTTTTCCGCGGCTTCCATCAGCGGCATGGTCACATCTAGACCGATCATGATCCGACCAACTTTCCAGGTTAAATTTCCTGCCTGGAGCCCTGAGTTATCCCAGTCTTCCGCGATATCAAATGGTGCAATTTGATTCAGTATTTCCAGAATATCCTTTGTTTTCACCATGATATTATCACCTGCAAACAAAAAAAGCGTGGTCTCTTACCACGCTTTTATTTTTTTCCTACCCGGCTGATAGTTTTCAGGCACATTCATATCTGGATGAGATATCCTTTCCTATTTATTACTGCCATCTAATTATCCGCCTTTTTATTTTGTTTTCCCGTTCATCTGTTTTTCTAAAGTGGTGGGCCCACCTGGATTCGAACCAGGGACCGACCGGTTATGAGCCGGTGGCTCTGCCAGACTGAGCTATGGGCCCAAACACTCAAACAAACTTGCATTATATATATAAATACAGCTTTTGTGTCAAGTTTTAATTCTCTATAAAAGTCTTGAGCTTCTTGCTTCTTGTGGGATGCCGAAGCTTTCTTAAAGCCTTTGCTTCAATCTGGCGAATCCGTTCTCTGGTGACGGTAAAATCTTTGCCGACCTCCTCTAAGGTATGGTCTGATTTCTCGCCAATACCAAAACGCATCCGAAGCACTTTCTCCTCTCTGGGTGTCAATGTTGCCAGAATTTTTCTGGTTTGTTCAGCCAGACTGAAATCAATAGCAGCATCAGACGGGATTGAAAACTTCTTGTCTTCTATAAAATCTCCCAGGTGACTGTCTTCTTCTTCGCCAATGGGAGTTTCAAGAGAAATGGGTTCCTTGGCTATTTTCAACACCCGCCGTACTTTTTCTATGGGTATTTCCATTTTTTCGGCAATTTCTTCAGGAGACGGTTCCTTTCCCATTTCCTGCACCAGATATCTTGATGTCCGGATCAGCTTATTGATGGTTTCAATCATATGAACAGGTATCCGGATCGTTCTGGCCTGGTCGGCAATGGCTCTGGTGATGGCCTGACGGATCCACCAGGTGGCGTATGTGGAAAACTTATAACCTCTTCTGTACTCAAATTTATCCACAGCTTTCATCAAACCGATATTGTCTTCCTGGATCAGATCTAAAAACTGAAGTCCGCGGTTGGTATATTTTTTTGCAATACTGACCACCAGCCTTAAATTTGCCCTGACCAATTCCCGTTTTGCAAATTCAGCACTTTTACGCCCTTTATCGATAGACTCGACGATATTTTTCAAAAATGCTGCATCGCCTTTAACTTCATTTTTTCGAACAGAAATCTGCAGCAGAATCTCGTTGAGATCTTTATATAAAATACCGGCCCGTTCCTTATCAATATCAGAGGCTGACACTGCCCATTTAACAAAGGCTTTTTCGCTGGTCATATGGCCCAGCATGGTTTTGGGTTTCACCTTAAATGTTTTTGCGCATTTTTCCAAAAGGTCATCGATCTTATCAAACCAGATGATTGTATTTTTAATGCACTTTTCAACATTATCAATGACATTGGATTCAAACCGCCATTTTTTCAGCTCCGAAAAAATAATTTCAGTATTATCAAAAATTTCAGCAGATAAGACCTCATGCTTTTTTAATTTCTTTTTTGCTGAGAGCAGGATATCTCTTTTTTCCTGGTTTTCTTCATGAAGTTTTTTTATAATTTTCAAAGATTCCAGAAATTTTTCCTGTTTGGAAACTTCATCAATGACGCCGTCACCCTCATCCACATCTCTTAAGACATGTTTTGGACGCATTGATTTTTTTTCCATTTTTTCTCCGTACATGAAAATGGTGGAAATAGAAAGCGGGCAATCCAACATGGATCTTAAGATATCACGCTCACCTTTTTCGATTTTTTTAGCAATTTCGATTTCCCCTTCACGGCTCAGCAGCGTGACCATACCCATTTCCTTAAGGTACATTTTTACCGGGTCTGTCACCGCACCGAATTCCAGATCGGTTTTGTCTTTTTTACCGGAAAACAAATCCTTGGCTGATTTCTCTTTTTTTTCACCAGCTTTGGTTTTTACCTTTTTGGAATCTTTTTTAATAGCAGATTTCTTCTCACCGGCCTTGGCTGTTTTCCCGGCTGTTTTTGTATCCTTCTTTTTATCATCTTTTCCTTTTGGTTTTTTTGTGCTTTTTGCTTGTGCAGCAGATTTCTTTTGGGTCTTTTTGGGTTTTTCTTTTTCTTTATCCACCAATTGAATCCCGTGGGACTTAATCTGCATAACGATATCTTCAATTTCATCAAATGATTGGAGATCATCAGAAATTGCATCATTTATTTCGGCAAAAGAGAGAGAACCGATTTTTTCACCTTTTTTTATCAGCTTCTGCAAATCTTTCTTACTGATGGTGATGTTCTCTCCAGACTGTTTGGCCTTACCTGCCATAAAATGCCTCCCAAAGGCTTAAAAGTTTCATTGTTCGTGCAATTGCTGAATTTCTGCCTGTTTTTGTTTTAACAATGTCATTAATTCAGAATCGCTGCCCTTTTCCGCACTTATAATTTTATTTGTTATTATATTGTCCTGTTTTTTTCGAACCCGCAGTATTCTTTGTATAATTGAAAGCGCAGAGGAATGAAAATCTTGTTCCGAAAAACCATCATTCATTGCCAGTGCTGCAATTTTCGCCTGATCCTCATCTTTTTTCATATGCGCCATTACCGTGGTGACAAACCCGTGCTCACCCGGCTTTACAGCCAATATCTTTTTTCCCAGGCGTTTCAATCTTTCAGAATAAAACGAATCTAATACCTTTGTGTTTTTTACTTGATCAATAATTTCAGGGTAATGAAGCATCATTGAAATCATCTGTTCTTCTCTTGGATCTGATTCAAGACGTTCAGGTACCATGTTTTCATCTGCTGAAACCTTTTTTTTCGCTGTCCGGTTCTGAATCTGGCCCCTTACTTTTTCCAGCACTGCTTTTTCATCAATATTAAGGGTTTCGGCCAGTTCCTTTACATATAATGACCGCAAAGCACTGTCCTGAACCTGACTTAAATAAACCTTCATGTCATTTAAAACCTTAACCCTGCCTTCAACGGAAAGACCATGGGTATCAATAGAGACCTGCAGTAAAAACTGCATCACCGACCCGGCATTTTCAGCCAGTGTTTTAAATGCTTCAGGCCCATGTTTCTGGACATAGGAATCCGGATCATTTCCATCCGGAAGAACCAGTACCCGGGTATCCACTCCTTCTTTGTAAAACAATTTAATACTTCTTTTAGCGGCACTGATACCGGCTGCATCAGAATCAAAAACAAGAATCATTTTTGAGGCATACCCTTTTAGAATCCTGATATGATCCGGTGTCAAAGCCGTACCTAAACTTGCCACCGTATTTTTAATGCCGTGCTGAAACAAGGATAAAAAATCAAAATACCCTTCAACAATATACAGGACCCCTTCCTGCCGGCAATACTGTTTTGCAGCATGAAGCCCGTATAAAATCCGGCTTTTATTGTACACCGGGGTCTCCGGGGAATTCATATATTTAGGCATGGCATCATCCATCACCCTGCCGCCAAAGCCTGCCACCTGCATGTTGATATCAAAAATCGGAAACATAACACGGTTTCTGAACCGGTCGTAATATCCGTCTGTCTTTTCTCTTTTCAATATCAGACCGGATTGGACCGCGGTATTTCTTGAAACTTTTTTTTGTTTGAGCAGCCGGACAACCGACTCCCATGCATCCGGAGAAAAACCGATTTTGAACTCTTGAATCATATCGTCTGACAACCCTCTTTTATTAAGGTAATTGCGTGCTTTATCAGAACGTTTTGATGTTTTAAGTTCCTCATGAAAATAGGTCATGACCTGCTTATTTAACCTGAACAGGCTTTCTTTAAGATGAATCTGCTTTTTTTTGGCCGGATCAATTTCTTTGGTTTCAATCGTAATATTATACTTGCGCGCCAGCATTGCTGCTGCCTGTGGGAAACTCACCCCATGATATTTCATGACAAAGCTCAGTGCATTGCCCCCTGCACTGCATCCGAAACAATGGAAAATCTGCTTGCTTGGATTAACCGAAAATGACGGGGTCTTTTCTGAATGAAAGGGACAGAGGCCGAAGTAGTTTCTTCCGGATTTTTTTAAAATAACCGATTCTGAAACAATATCAACAATATCTGAAGTATTCAAAATTTCTGAAACTTTTTCTTCAGGAATATACATCTTTGGTGGTGCCGGCTCCAAAATTATCGGTTATGCAATGAGAAGAAGCTAAGTATTTAAAATCACATGTCAATGATTATCTTCAAAGGTAAAACTGCTTATAACGTCCCTTTTGTGGACAACGCCCCTGAAATAGCCTCATTCACACGTGTGGCCATGTGAAGAGATCTTCCAAATGCTTTAAAAATGGATTCAAGGGCATGATGTTCATTTACACCATAATAAGAATTGATATGAAGGTTGAATGCTCCCTGCACACTGAAAGCCTGGAAAAATTCTTTTGCCAGCCAGGCATCAAAATCAGCCGTCACTTTCAGGTTGTCAGGAAAATTGTAAACCAGATAAGGCCGGTTGGAAAGGTCAATGGTTACCCTGGATAAGGCTTCATCCATGGGAACACAGGCATCACCAAACCGGACAATTTTCTGCTTGCTATCCAGCGCTTTTGCCAAAGCCTGACCCAGCACCAGTCCGACATCCTCAATAGTATGATGGAAATCGACCTCAAGATCCCCTTGGGCTTGGATGGTAAGATCAAAAAAACCATGCACTGAAAAAGCCGTGAGCATGTGGTCAAAAAAAGGGATGCCCGTGGAAATATCCACTTTTCCGGAGCCGTCTAAATTAAATTGTATGGAAATTTGTGTCTCTTTTGTCTTCCGGGATACGCTTGCCTTTCGAGCCATAGAACATTCCTTGAATTGCAGTCAACCAGTATAATCCTCCACAAAAACCGCCCAGTAAATCAATCTGTTACTTTACACAGTCTGGTCCTTTTTGTCAATTTTTAAATTTTCCTGTTCTTTTTTATATTGCATTGATAATTTTTTATCCGTATAATTCAGTAACCACGGTTTTTTCTTATAAAAGACTATTTGGGAAGAATTCAGGGTCAGAAATGAATATATCCGCTGTCACATACAATAATTATCCGTTCAGGCCGGATAACACGCAGTCTCCTGCGATTGACCCTGCGATAAAAGCACCGACCACAACCCCGGCACTCACTGAGAATCAAACCAGGCCGAACCGGCAATCAGGCCCAGCAGAAAAAACTTTTCAGCCATCCGGACCGCAGCATACCGGACAGGCCGACAGCCGG
>JBNKNP010000104.1:0-2040 GCA_050293905.1 Desulfobacteraceae bacterium
GGCAATATGCCATGACCCACGTGGATGAAGCGGTCAAAATTATTTTAAAACACGATACATCCGGCGTGGCAGCCTTTGATCACCAGAAAAAGATGATGCTCCAGATTTCAAAACTGATAAACGGTTCCGGGGGTCAAAAACTTGGAACAATGGATCCGACAGCCCTTTCAAGAATGATTGATCTGCTGGCAAAAAGCAAGGTACTGGGTTCTGTTTTATCCTCAAAAGAGGTTTACACAACACAATTTATTGACCGGATTTCGGACTGATTTTTTGGAAAGGACAGAAATGATTGGTGATCTGCTCAGAACTGTCACTGTAAGGAAGCGTATTCTTGGTGTATTTGTCGGTATTGCCGTAATTCTGAGCTCCAGCATCCCGTTGTTTTCAATATTTCAGCAATTAACAATTAAAAGAATAAATCATGTCATAGAAGTACATAATCGGGCGGACCGCCTGTTGCTCCGGGCCTCTGCCGGGGTGATTCATTCCCAGTTGAATCTGTACCGGTTTATACAAGACTACCTGCCGTCCACTGCCAGTGCATTAAAAGACGCTCAAGAAGCAAGAGAGTTGCTGGTTGAAGTTGAACAACTCAGCGAATTTGAGGAAATTAAAACCGGATTTGCCAGCCTGATCACTGTGCTGGACCAATTCATTTCCCAGGTTGAAAGCGTCCAGGATTCCCAACGTCTGGAAGGGCACCCTGAAGCTGTCCGCATGGCGTTTCTTGCTTCAAAAACCGGATATGAAATCGGACAACGGATTAATCATCTTGTGAAAATGAATGAATCATATACCAACAGGATGAACATGGATACCCAGTCCCAGGCGAAAAAGCAGTTCTGGCTGTATGTGTCAATTTATATTGTCATTTTAATTTTTTCCGCTGTTGCTGCTGTTTTGATCGCAAGAAGTATCACCGCTCCCATTGAAGACTTAAAGAACAGTGCAGATGCCTTTCGCACAGGCAACCTTAAACACAAAGCCGCTGTCAATGGCAAGGACGAATTGAGCGTGCTGGCAAAAACATTTAACGAAATGGCGGACCAGCTTAGAACTACATTCCGGGAATTAAAAGAATACCAGGACAGCCTGGAAGAAAAAGTAAAAGAGAGAACCCGCGAAATTTCAACTGCCAATGAACGGCTGCAGCAGGAAAACGATGAACGTAAAAAGGCTGAGACAGCCTTGAAAACAGCCAAAGAAGAAGCTGAAGCCGCCAATCAGGCAAAAAGTTATTTTCTGGCAAATATGAGCCATGAGATCCGGACACCCATGAACGGTATTATGGGCATGACTGATTTTTTGCTGGAGACTGATCTGGATGAAGCACAGCAGGACTACGCCCACACGATAAAAAGCAGTTCAAAGGCATTGATCAGCATCATTAACGATATCCTTGATTTTTCAAAAATTGAAGCAGGGAAGCTGGAATTTGAATGCATGGATTTTGATATCCGGACCACCCTGGAAGAGATTGTTGAATTGATGGCAGTCAAGGCTATGAAAAAGAATCTTGATATCGGCAATTTTGTGGATCCCAATGTGCCGTCACTGATCAAAGGAGATCCGGGCAGGCTCCGTCAGGTCATTTTAAATCTTTTGACCAATGCAATTAAATTTACTGCACAAGGTTCCGTGACCCTGAGAAGCTGGCTTGAAAGTGAAACCCATACCCATGTGAAGATTCTTTTCCAGGTCATTGATACAGGTATCGGAATTCCAAGGGATAAGGTCGGCCACTTGTTTAAATCCTTCTCACAACTTGATGAGTCCACGACACGAAAATATGGTGGTACAGGACTGGGGCTGGTAATCTCCAAACGATTGGCCCGGATGATGGGCGGTGAAATCGGGGTAAATTCCAATGAAGGCCGGGGCAGTGAGTTCTGGTTTACCGGTTCTTTTGAAAAACAGCCGGAAGCTTCAGGAAGTTCAAGGCCTGAAATTTTCCCGTCCCATATCCGTGATAAGCGGATCATTATCGTGGATGACAACACCATTGACCGTGAAATTATAAAAACTTATTTAACTGCC
>JBNKNP010000105.1:0-3440 GCA_050293905.1 Desulfobacteraceae bacterium
AGGCCTTCCCAGTCATGAAAAGAAAACCACTCCCGGAGAGCTCATCGTCATGAGCGGCGGCCGTGTGGGAAAAGACGGCATCCACGGGGTAACAGCATCCTCTGAAAGCTATTCTGAAAACACACCGGCCGGTCATGTCCAGATCGGCGATCCCTATACCCAGAAAAAAATGCATAATTTCCTTTTGATCTGCCGGGATGAAGGCCTGATTCCGTTTATTACGGATAACGGGGGCGGGGGGCTTTCCTCTTCCGTTGGCGAGTCCGCCATGATTTCAAACGGCTGTGAAGTCTGGCTGGACAAGGTCCCTTTAAAATACGAAGGCCTGGACATGTGGGAAATCTGGGTGTCGGAATCCCAGGAAAGAATGACCATTTCAGTTCCGCCTGAAAACATCGACCGGTTTATGGAACTGTCTGCCCAGCATGAAGTGGAAAGCACCGTGATCGGCGTATATACGGATACAGGCAAGCTGCATATCAAATATAAGGATGAAACCTGTGCCTATGTGGATATGGATCTGCTGGACAAGGGATTTCCGTCCTGGCAGTTTGAAGCCGTATGGCTGCCCCCGGAATTCAGAGGTCTTTACGAGCCGGTCATCAGCCCGCCGTCTGATTATAATGCCCTGATGCTCAGCATGCTTGAGCAGCCCAATATCTGTTCCAAGGAATGGATTATCCGGCAATATGACCATGAAGTCCAGGGCGGATCCGTGATCAAGCCCCTGGTGGGGGTCAACCATAATATTCCTTCCGATGCCAGCGTGACCCGTCCGGTCCTCACCGGCAAAAAGGGTCTGGCCTTTTCGCAGAGTCTGCTGCCCTGGTATTCAAAAATTGATGCCTATCACATGATGACCTGCACCATTGACGAGGCGGTCCGACGGCTGATAGCGATTGGCGGCGATTTTGAACAGATCGGGGGAGTGGATAATTTCTGCTGGCCCAACATCCAGTTTGACAAAGTAAAAAAGCTGGACGGGAAATTCAAGGCAGCCCAGCTTGTCCGGGCGTGCCGGGCTTTGAAGGCGGCTTGTGAAAATTATGAAATTCCATTGCTGTCGGGCAAGGATTCCATGTATGTGGACGGTCATCTGGAAGGCGGATTCGGAGAAAGAATAAAGGTGTCGGCCCTGGAAACGGTTCAGTTTTCAGCCACTTCAATTGTTGAAGATGTCTTAAAATGTGTGACCCTGGATCCTAAAGTATCCGGCGATCTGGTTTATGTGCTCGGGGCCACGGCCAATGAACTCGGGGCCTCTGAATACTATGATCTCATGGGAAAAACCGGATGCAATGTCCCTGAAGTGAATTTTAAACGGTTTAAAGTGATCTACAAGGCAGTCCAGGCTGCCATCAATGCCGAACTTCTGGCCTCGTGCCATGCCATTGCCCGGGGCGGACTCGGGGTTCATCTTTCCTGTATGGCCCTTGCCGGAGGCCTTGGCCTTGAAATTGATCTTTCCGGTCTTCTCCTGGATGACCGCCGCGGCAGCCTTGATAATCCCGCCTGCCTTTTTTCGGAATCTGCCGGACGGTTTATTGTCACGGTGTCACCGGAGAACGAGAGCAAGGTTAAAAAATTATTCAAAGGACTGGCAGTCAGCTGTGTGGGCCGGGTAACCAACCAGCATGACCATTTAAAAATCACAGGCCTTGATAAAGCCCAGATTATAGATCTTTCCATGGCACAGCTTGGAACGGCGTTTAACAAACCTTTTGGAGAAATGATATGAAAAAGGTTAATGCACTGATATTCACCGGATTCGGACTCAACTGCGACTATGAAACCGCCCATGCGCTTGAACTTGCAGGCGCTGTGGCCCACAGGGTCCATATTAACCGGCTGGTTTCAGGAGAAGTGAAGCTTGCCGATTTTCAGATTATCGCCTTTGGCGGCGGCTTCTCCTGGGGGGATGACCACGGCGCAGGTGTGATCCAGGCCCTGAAACTTAAAAATCATATCGGCCGGGATCTGCTGGATTTTATTGACCAGGGAAAACTGATCATCGGGATCTGCAACGGTTTCCAGGCCCTTGTCAATCTCGGTCTTCTGCCGGCCGTTGATAATGATTATACTAAAAGAAGCGTGTCTGTCACCTATAATGACTGCGGCAATTTCAGAGACCAGTGGGTTCATCTCAAAGCCAACCCGGAGAGCCCCTGCGTGTTTACAAAAGATATTTCCCTGGCCGATTTTCCCATCCGGCACGGAGAAGGCAATTTTATTACGGATACAAAAATGATTGATGCCCTTACGGCCAATAATCAGATCGTGTTTCAATATGCGGATAAAACCGGCGCACCTGCCAATGGCGTATTTCCCGCTAATCCCAATGGCTCCATGGCGGATATTGCAGGGATCTGCGATCCAACGGGCAGGGTTTTCGGACTCATGCCCCATCCCGAGGCCTATAACCATGTAACCAACCACCCGGACTGGACACGTCAGGCACAACTGCTCAAACGGCAGGGAAAGTCTTTGGATGATCAGATGACCGTCGGCATCCGCTTATTTAAAAACGGCGTGGATTATGTAATGGATCATTTATAACCACTGCCCGGCCAAAAAGGAAATTCATGTGCAGGGAACCATTGTCAATTGCCTTGTGGTTATTGCAGCAAGTCTTGTGGGGCTGCTGTTCAAAAACGGGATACCTGAGAAATACAACCAGACCATCATGCAGGCGGTGAGCCTGTCGGTTATCCTTGTGGGAATAAAAACCGCCCTTGGCAGCGAAGATCTTTTGATGATCATCATCAGCCTGGCCCTTGGATCTCTGATCGGGGAATGGATGGGGATAGAAGCCTGGCTGGAGCGCATGGGCAACTGGCTTGAACGCCGCTTCTCAAAATCCGGAAATGGATTTTCAACCGGATTTGTTACTGCTTCCCTGATTTTCTGCGTGGGCTCCATGGCCATTGTGGGCTCTCTTGAATCCGGCCTGATGAACAAGCACGATATCCTGTACGCCAAATCCGCCTTGGACGGCATCGTCGCACTGATCCTGAGCTCGTCACTGGGTTTCGGGGTCATCTTTTCTGCGGTTCCGGTTTTGATATACCAGGGAAGCATCACATTGGCGGCAGGATTCTTGAAACCGGTGCTGGTTCCTGTTGTCGTCAGCCAGATGTCAGCGGCCGGCGGTCTGCTCATCGTGGGAATCGGGCTGAACATGCTCAGGGAGAAAAAACTTAAAGTCGGGAATATGCTGCCGGCAATCTTTATTCCCCTAATCTATTATTTCATTAAGCTGCAGTTCTGATCAACATAATAGGCTTTTGCAGCAATGTCTGATGGGTTGAATGCGCGCATGATCTCAAGCATCCGGCCGGCGGTCGACTCTTTTTCAAACGGGGAATCCAGGTGCTGAATTTTAAAATTAAATTCAGCAGAAAGCCCGTTTTGAACAGCAGTCAGGATGTCATGAGGATTTT
>JBNKNP010000106.1:0-3699 GCA_050293905.1 Desulfobacteraceae bacterium
GCAATATTGTCTGCATTTACAAACTCAAACGGAGGATAGTATGGTTCGGTTGACTGAAATCCATGGGGTCCTTTAAAGGCAATCCCCCCGACAAAGCAGGTCTTTTTATTCGTTAATGCTTTTGTTCTTTTTTCAAGGTCCTCAATCTGGGCTGAAAAAAAGCCGATTAAATCCGCAGCTCTTTTTTCTTCTTTTAGAACCCTGCCGATCAGGTTGATTGATTCAAACAATTCCTTCCTGTGCCTGTCCAGATCTCCATAATCAAGAACTACTACAGGTATGCCTGTTTTCTGCTGGAGTTCATCAGGGTTGTATCCCATATCCGGATAGGTCTTGAAAATAACCTGGGGCTGCCTGTCAAGGCCAAGAATTTTTTCAGGATCATCCTGCCCCCTGAAACCACCGAAAACAGGAAGGGTCTTATACCCGGCATGCGCAATGGCATAGGGCCGCGCATCATATGTATTCTTTCTTTTTTCCATATCATCCACTGCAACCACTTTGTCCTGGGCCTTGAAATAAGATATCAGCCTGAGTGCTCCGGGCCCGGAGCAGATCACGCTTTTAACCTTGTCAGGGACGAACACTTCTCTTTCGGCGGCATCAGATATTCTTGTCCGGGCATAGGAATTTTCCGCAGCAACAGAACATAAAATATAAACACACAGAATCAAAAGGCCGGTTTTTACAAACAGTTTCATAACGTTCTCCTTAAAAATAAAAAAAGCCACAGAGAAATAATCCCGGGATTTCCCGAAATTATAAGCCTCCGTGGCTTTACTTTTTTATGCTGGTCTTCTTTATAAGTCTATTTGCCTTCAGGCAAAACTTTACAGTTTACTATTATAAAGATTTCATAATGTCAAGATCTCCACACATTACACTTAAAACTGGTTGATCGTTATTTATTGTAACTCCTGTAATCCAGTGAAACGCCCAGTTATTTCGCGTTAATAATGATACCGGAGCTGCGCAATTAAAACAGAGTTGTTTTCAATTTTATAGACGATTCTATGTTCGTGTGTAATTCTTCTCGACCAATATCCGGAAAGGTTGTGTTTAAGAGCCTCCGGCTTTCCTACTCCTTCATATTTGTTGCGTTGAATGTCTTTTATAAGTGTATTAATTCGTTTGACAGTCTTTTTGTCTGTTTTCTGCCAAAACAGATAATCTTCCCAAGCATTTTCAGAAAAAATAAGCTTCATTAAAGAAGCTCCTTCTCTTGGCCGTTGCCTGCATTTAATTCTTCGATAGATTCAAAAAGCCTTTTGGCATTTTTAGGACTTTGCATTAGATATGCCGTTTCAGTCAACGCTTCGTAATCCTCAAGAGACATCATTATCACAGCCTCACTATTTTTTCGAGTAACAATAATGGGGTCGTGATCCTCGCAAACTTTCTTCATAGTGCTGGCAAGATTATTTCTCGCACTCGTGTATGTAATTGCTCTCATGTTATTCCTCCAATTCTTAATTGTACATGTACAATATATTGCACATAATATTCTATGTCAATGAGATTAAGCGGGATATCAGCTGAATAATTTTCCAAAAAACGCCCAAGGAGATTTAGCAAGCCTTGGCATTTGTCCGAGCTCTGTCATTTGCAATCCAGTAATACGGCAGGTTCGCTTTATTTGTAGATGCTTTGTTATTTCCTCTTGACAAGAGAAAATCTTTATAATATTTAGACAAAATTCAATCGTACTGTCAGGAACAGTACTCTTTTTAAAAAAAATCATATCTGAATATGCCACGAAGGCAGGTTATCGTTTACAGCGGTAGGGTTGCCATTGTGGCTTTTTTATTTTTCCCTGCCACTGCATTTTAAAATAATAGTACAGGAGAAAAAACCCCATGAAAAAATATCTGCTTTATTTTGCTTTATTATCAATGTGTTGTACCGTATTTTTGTTAAACGGGGCAATTGAGTGTTCTGCCGCTTCCGATGAACTGGTTCTTGCGCTTAAAGGTGAACCTGCCGACGGATTTGATCCGGTGATGGGCTGGGGGCGGTACGGTCACACCCTGTTTCATTCAACCCTGCTGGCAAGGGACAATGATCTGAACATTGTCAATGATCTGGCCTTAAAGGCGCAGCTGGATAAAAACGGCACCTGCTGGCATGTTGCCATTCGAAAGGATGTGGTGTTTTCAGACGGCCGGCCGCTTACAGCCAAAGATGTGGCATTCACCTTTAACACAGCCGCTAGAACCGGGGGCAAAGCAGATCTGACCAATCTGGATAAAGCCGTTGTCACAAGCCTTTATACACTGGAACTGAGGCTTAAAAAAACCGATACCACATTCATTAACCGCCTGATCACCCTTGGGATTGTACCTGAGCACGCCTACGGCAATGAATACGGCAGGCAGCCTGTGGGATCAGGGCCGTATATTATGGAAAACTGGGTGGAAGGCGAGCAGATGATTGCAGTGTCAAATCCCCATTATTACGGCAAAAAACCGTATTTCAAACGCCTGGTCTTTTTATATGCCAAAGAAGATACCATGCTGGCTGCAGCAAAAGCAGGCAAAATCGATATGGTTGTGGTTCCTGCCCATCTTGGCAAGCAGAAAATTAAAAACATGCATGTCCATACGGTTAAAAGTGTGGATAACAGGGGATTAATGTTCCCCATGGTTAGAAACGAAGGAAAGACAACATCATCCGGTGCGCCCATCGGGAACAATGTCACAAGCGATCCTGCCATCCGGAAGGCCGTCAACCTGGCTGTCAACAGAAGCGCCCTGGTTGAAGGGGTGCTGGAAGGATATGGCCGTCCTGCTTTTTTTGCCTGCGATCAGATGCCCTGGGACAATCAGGAAAACAGTTTTCCGGACAATAATTTAAAAGCTTCTCAAAAGATTTTAAAAGAGGCGGGATGGAAAGACACAAACAACGACGGTGTTCTTGAAAAAGACGGAACAGATGCCCGGTTCACTCTAATTTACCCGTCTGACAGGGCGGTCAGACAAGGCCTCGCCCTTGCCGTTGTGGATATGCTGGCTCCGCTGGGCATTAAAGTGGATGTACTGGGAAAGAACTGGGATGAAATAAAAAGACGGATGCATTCCGATGTCATTGTTTTTGGCTGGGGAAGTCATGATCCCATGGAAATTTATCATCTTTATCACAAAAGCCTTGCAGGACAGGGGTATTTTAACACAGGGTTCTATGCCAACTCCACTGTTGATGACTATCTTGATAAAGCCGTCAATGCAAAAAACTTTGAATCATCATTGAAGTTCTGGAAAAAAGCCCAATGGGACGGCAAAACAGGATGCGGCCCCAAAGGTGACGCACCCTGGGCCTGGCTGGTCAATCTGGACCATGTTTATTTTGTTAAAAATGATCTTGATATCGGCCAATCCAGAATCGAGCCCCATGGCCACGGGTGGCCCATTACCGCCAATATTATTGAATGGAAACGCAAATAAGATGAAATCCGTTTTTACCTTTTTGCTGCAGAAACTTATCCGGATGGCTGTTGTGATGAGTATTGTCTGTACGCTGGCCTTTACCCTGGTCAGCCTGGCACCCATTGACCCGATATCCGCATATCTCGGGTATGACCGGATGCAGATCAGCCAGGCACAGGAAGAACTGATCATTAAACGCTGGGAGCTGGACAAACCGGCTCCCCAGCGGTTATTCCGGTGGTTTAAAAATATCCTGGCAGGGGATCTGGGCACCTCA
>JBNKNP010000107.1:0-6628 GCA_050293905.1 Desulfobacteraceae bacterium
ATTTCCAGATAATTGACTTTATCCATGCCCGATGGAATACCCTGGGGATCTTTCATAAAATCCTCGCGGATATCACCCACGGTTTTATCAATTTTCAGCCCCAGGGTCTCTCCCAGGTTGGAATTGGGATCGGCATCAATCGCTAAAAGCGGCGTATTTTCATGTTTTGCAAAATATCGGGTGACCAGTGCCGAAACCGTTGTTTTTCCGACGCCGCCCTTGCCTGCCATTGCAATTACTTTACTCATATTTTCTCCAGAAATCTCACATTAACATTCATGTCCATTTAAGATAACGCAATCTGGAGAAAAAGCAATTAAAGAGTTAAGTCAAAAAAACAGATTACCGTCAAATCAGAGAAATAAAGAAAAAACTCACAAAAAATAAAACAGGGTCTGTTTTACACGAAGTAAACCAGACCCTGTTAAACATCATGATAACTTTTAAATTTACGGAATGTCTATACTCCCGCCGGTCACCACATTATCCTGCGGTGAATAAGCGTATCCGCTCCGGGACAGATTGACGACTGAAAATTGAACTGTTCCGGATTCTCCCGTTCGGCGCGAAATCAGATTAACGCTGCCGTCAGCACCGGTTATGCCTGATACATCTTTTGCAACAAGGCCGGTGAACCTGGCAGTCACACCAACGTCCGGAACCGGGTTTCCGGATTCATCAACAACAGTTACCGCTGCAAATACATATGAAGATGATCTTCTCTTCTTCTGAATCAAGGATATACCGGAAACATGCATTAGAATCTCCTGGTCTGAATTCACCCGGATGAGAAAGGAAGCTGTATTTGTATTACCGCTGTCATCGGTAACCGTCAAAGTGGCTGTAAAAGATCCCGGTTCAACATAGGTATGGGTAAATACGGCCTGATCCGAAACAGCACCGTCGCCGGTATCCCAGTGATATGCCACGATGGTACCGTCACTGTCATAGGAGCCGGTACCGTCAAAGGTTACTTCCAGGGGCTGGGGACCGTAATCCGAAGTTACCTGAATAACGGATACCGGATTCTGGTTGACGATTTCTTCCGTGGGGAGACTTTCCGATGAGATCTGATTGTCGTCCGGTGCATAGGTATATCCGTCAAGAGTAACCCCTGTAACGGTAAATGTGATGATTCCTGATTCTTTTGTCCAGCCTGATAAAAACCCGCTGTTGCCGTCATCGGCCGTGATTGCCGTATTTTCTCCTGTGAGCAGACCGGACCAGCGTCCCGTGACCTGTGCGCCGGACACAGGGATACCGTCCTGATCACAAATCATTGCCATCACCTGCGCCCGTTTTCTTACCCGCCTTGTCTGGAGCGTCATCTGAATCTGTGACACATGAACGGTTTTGTTGGGATCTGCAAGGATCTCAATATCCACACCTGATGATCCGGTTGCTCCCTTGTCATCGGTCACTGTCAGTACAGCGTGGAATATTCCGGGATTGTCATAGGTATGGTCAACTATTGAACCGGACTGGGATGATCCGTCTCCAAAATCCCAGTCCCAGGAGACAACACTTCCGTCCTGATCAAAAGAGGATGTACCGTCAAAGGTAATAACAGCCGGAGCCTGGCCGCTGGTGTCGGAAACACTGAAAGATGCTTCAGGTGGTAAATTCTGATCGGAAGAGGCATAATCAACATACACATAGACCTGCTGATTATCTGCGCTGACCGGTGCCTGATTGCATTGTGTTTCCACAAACCCGTTTTCCAGATCAATCAGTGTAAAGCTGTTCAGGACAGCAATATCGCCTGCCGTATCATCGTACAATCCCAGGTAATACCGTGTTAACCCGCCCTGGGAATTTAACAGATCTGTAAAATCAAACACAAAACCGCCGTCCACGGCAGTTGTTGTGCCGTTGAACGCATATGAGCCGCCCTGGTTATACACGGCCTTTGGTATCCAGACCGAGGTTGGAGCTGTTTCATCAATTCCGGAAGATCCAAGCGTCATTCTTAAATGATTTCGTTTGAGATGATTTAATGAAAATCTGGCAACCAGTTTGGGCTGGTAATCGCTTTTGGCCGTTACCCAGTGTGCACGGCTGGGTGACCAACCGTAAATCCGGTTCTGGCTTGGCGCGCCGGATACTGCACTGGTCTGTTTCAGCGCATCATAGGCCATCCAGCAAAATCCGCCCTCTCCCCAGCCTGTCCCCCATGAATTGGCAATTCTGAATGCGCCTTTTTCCCCGGGATCAACACTGTTGTTTCCATTGATATCCACCCAGATGCTGTCATTATAGCCCACTACGGTCATGGCATGATAACCGTTTGTGCCGTTTACCCAGAAAGCGGCTCTTTTACCGACATAGGCATCGTCATCGGTTGTGGAAACATCATCGCTGATGGTTTTCCAGTTCCATGAATTAATATAGGTCGGTATATTGAGTACATATCCGTTGAGCAGCATCTGCTTGACCTGTTCGATACCCGCATCCGTATGAGTGTTTGCAATATAACCGGACTGGTCAAAGCTTCTGTATAAAGCATTGAGCCATACATCGGGGTCCGTGTTCCACTGTCTGTAGTTTGCATCGTACGGAAACTCACTCCATGTGGCTGCGCCGTGCTTCTTGCCTATTTCATAGGCCCAGTAGTACCAGGAGCCTGAATCAGATCCGTTGTTTACCATATTGTAAAACCATTTAGGGCTGAGCCTGAAATCGTCCCCTCCGTTTTTGGCATCAAATCCTTTTGCCTTTGCCAGCATATATGTCATGGTATAATAGGCACCGGAAAAACTGCCGCATGATCCAAGGGATCCCTGGGAACGAATCGGCGGGAAATACTGCAGCTGGCTGTTATCAACCGATCCGGGGAAATCCGCCTGGGGGACGGATAATGAACTGTCTGTCACAGCATTCTCATCCAGTGCCGTTTCCATTTCCCTGCCGGTAACAGACAGCGTCACTTCATTGGATCTGAACGCTCTTTTTCCTTTGCCCCTGCGCCATTTATTTATTCGTTTCATACCCAGCCGGTTGAGCTTGATTTTTTTTACTTTCAGCAAATGCTTGTTCTGCCAGGCCAGCTCTTCGGCGGTCATTTCCGGAAGACCGGTAAACCGTGGCTGTTTTTCTTTTGCCTGGGCCGTACTGATAGAGCCCATGAAAAAAATCAGAAAAAATAAAGCCGCCAGATTGAAGTTAAAAATTTTTGATCTCAAAATTTTCATTATACGCTCCCTGTTTAAAAATTATTCGCTGGTTTTCGAAGGAATGCACAAGACATACCAAAATGCCTGATCAATATTTATTAATTGCATCCCCTTGGCAGACCCTGGAATTTGGATGAATTGATGAAAATAAAATCAGAGGCGTGATAAAAACAGCTGGTTATATTTCAATGGCAGTAATTATATTTCAATCGTTATAATTGAATTTCAATATACCGGCATGGGTACAGTACTGCCGACCCTGCTATGCCGATAAATGATCTGTTGTTCTTATTTTCCGTATCTTAGGGAAAGTTCATGGAATCTTCTCAGTTTTTTCTGGGCCAGGCCGAAAACCGTATCTTCCGGATAATTATACTGATCGTCCGGCCGCCCGGCAGGGGTTCCGGTAAGAATCCGGATACCCTGTTCAATGGTTCTGACTTTATACAGATGAAACTGTTTTTGTTCAAGAGCACGGACAACATCCGGTCTTAATACGAGATTCTGCACGTTGGAGGCCGGGATCATCACCCCCTGACGGTTCGTCAGCCCTTTTCTGACACAGATATCGTAAAACCCTTCAATCTTTTCATTGACCCCGCCGATGGCCTGAATTTCTCCCTTTTGATTCACCGATCCGGTCACGGCAATATCCTGGCGGATGGGCAGCCCTGAAAGACTGGACAGCACCGCATATAATTCCGTGGATGAAGCGCTGTCCCCGTCAATGCCGTCATAACTTTGTTCAAATGTAATACTGATACTCACACTCAATGGATAATTCTGGGCAAACATTCTTCCAATGTATCCTGAAATAATCAGAATACCTTTGTCATGGGTCTGGCCGGACAGATCTGATTCATGTTCAACATTGATAATGCCGGGTTTCCCCATATAAGATTCAGCCGTAATCCGGGTTGGCCTGCCAAAGGCAATTTCGCCCATATCGTACACTGCCAGTGCATTGACCTGCCCGACGACCTCTCCGGTAACATCCAGAAGCACAGACTGGCTTAAAAATTCCTCCCAGACTTTTTCTTCATACAGGTTATACCGGAATCGCTGCTGGGAAACAGCCCTGTCCACAAACCGGCAGGACACCACCGGAGCCTGTTCTTTTCTTGCCCAGTAATCGGCTTCCTGCAACACAGATAGAATCTGACCAAAGCGCAGGGATATTTTTCTTTGATCCGCCACCAATCGGCTGCTGTATTCCACCACGGCCCAGGCACCGTCCGGTGTAAAACTCAATAATTTTTCACGGTCGCAGACCCGGGCAATGAAGCGGGCATATAATAAGGCATTTTCGTCCGTAAGATCTGCTTCATAATCAAAATCCGCCCTTACTTTGAATATCTTATTAAATTTTTTATCCGTACTTTGCAGAATTCTCATGGATTCATACCCACCCACAAGGATCACGGTGACGCTGAGCGGAACCGGAGCAGGCTTTAAGGACGGCATGCCGTAATCTGCCTGATCCGGCATATCCTCAATCCTCAGCATTGAATCTTCCAAAGTACGCTTCAATGCTTCCCAAACCGGCGGATTCATCAGCAGCGGATCAATATCAACAACCAGATATCCCTGGTTGGCCTTGAGCAGCGAACCGGCCTGAACCATTGTAAAATCAGTTTCAAAAGAGCCCATGGACGGTTTTTTCTCTATCTTCCCAAATAAATTCTGAAACGTGGGGTTAGGCTCAAAAACAACGGGTGCGCCTTCTTCTTTTCTCCTGTCAACCAGCACATTTACCTGGTATCGTTTAGCAAGAGAACCTGCCATTGTTGCAAATTGCCGGGTTTCAGATTCCTCTGTCTTACTCTGGGTCCCCAGGAACATGGCGATATTTTCAACCATATCGTCCTTAACCCGTTTCAGGTATTTCTGGATGGGTTCACAGTCTTTTAAATCATATCGCACCGGATCAATCTGTTCTGAAACAAGCTGTTCCGTTTTGGAAGCCACAAGCGATTTCAAACGGGTTTTCATGCTTTTCCCGACCTTATCAATTTCAATCAGGGCAGCCTCCAGCTTTTCATCCACCCGGTCAATCCTGCTGTCGAGCTCCTGCCGGTCTGCTTTGTCAAGTTTTAGATATTCTTCCCTGGGCATGGGTTGATCCGGCTGCTGTTGACCTGCGGGCACTACCTGATATTCGTCTTCATTTCTCGTAATAACCAGCCCCAGTGTCCCTGCCAGACCGGCTGCTTCCTGGAATAAATCATTCTGCCGGGCAGTACATTCTTTCTGGATTTTATTCTGCTCTTCCAGAAAAGAAGGCGTTTCAAAAAATTCCGGAATTTTAACACGTAAATTATCGACAAACCGGGTCATGCTTCTTGAAAAATAAACTGCCGTACCTGAAGGCATTTCAATTACATCCGGGCAGTACGCATCATCAAAATTATTGACCAGGCAAAGATCCTGGGATGTATCTTCTGTCAGCGCCTGATCGGTCAACAGCTTTTTAAGAATGGTTGACTTGCCTGTTCCGGCCAGACCGGTGACAAAAATATTATATCCTTCACCTTTCATGTTCAACCCGAAATCAATTGCCTGCACAGCCCGTTCCTGACCGATAATGCTGTCTAAGGGCGTCAAATGGGAGGTGTCTTCAAAATCAAACAGACTTTCAGAACACGGTTGATTCAAATCCTGGATACGAATTTTATATGGTTCAGCCATTTTTATCTCCTCTAAGATCCCTTTGATACAATTAAACGGATTTTTCCCTTTTCCGCTGGCTGTTTAGAACTATATTTCTCAAACGTTTTTCATTTTTCGCCCGCATCCATTTTCTCTCAAACCTTGAATCCATGACAATCTGGGCAATTGCGCTCAACGCACGGAGATGAAATTGTCTTTCATCCCGTGATCCGATCAAAACAAAGGCTGCAAAAACCCTTGGCTGTCCGGATGAAAATTCAATTCCCTTTTTACACCGGGCAATGAGCATGGAAAACTTTTTTTCACCCTCAACAATAATGTGAGGCACTGCCAGACCCGGTGCCAGCACCGTGGTCATCTCAGCCTCCCGTTTGAGCAGCAGTCGGTTGATGGCTGCAGCATCCATTTCCAGGGGTGCGGCCATTTGTTGCGCAACCTCCTGGAAAAAAACGGTTTTGTCCATGGGCGTTTTAAAATCAATCACCTGGCTTTTTCCCACCAGCACATCAAATCGATCCTGGATAAGGGGCGGGTCTGATAAATTCATTTGCAGCCCTGCTCCATTTTCAACAGATCGACTCAATTCCCTGGGCGTCACTTTTTCAACGATCTGCCGCATGGCTTCGGCTTCATCCGTATCAAAACGAAGCGCCATCTCTTTTACAGATGCCAGTGATCCGACCATGGTCACCAGATCCCCGGCTTCAAGCCGTGTATAACCATGGGGGATAAACAGAACGCCCCGCCTGCGGATGGACATGATAATGGCGTCAAACGGGAGCCTT
>JBNKNP010000108.1:0-1798 GCA_050293905.1 Desulfobacteraceae bacterium
GCCGTATAAAGTTGAATCAACAAAATAGGAGACATCGCTGTCACAATTCCATAACCGGTTATCCGGGCTCATCCCGGACAGGGTAATTATCTTCATTCCCTTCTTTTTTGCCAGATCTGTACATGCAATAATATTGTCCGAATTACCTGAACTGGAAATAGCGATCAAAAGATCCCCCTTTTCTGATAGCTGATCCAGAGGACGGGCATATCCCTGAATATAGCCAAAGTCATTGGCCATGCAGGTTAACAAAGAGGTGTCTCCCTGATAAATGGATTTGATCCTCAACTTGTTCATCATGTCCTGTGACAGATGAGAACAAACAGCTGCGCTGCCACCATTTCCGACCCACCAGACCGAACGGTTTTCCTGCCGGACTGACAGAAGCAATTTTTCAGTGGCATCAAAAATCTGCTCGAGTGACGACGGTTTCCCCTCTATTTTACCTTTTGCTGACGCTATGGTCCGGCTGAGGCAGTCAAACCAGTCTTTTGTCTTTTTTATGGTGTTCATACCATCACCCCGCTATCAAAATTCTTCTCCAGTTTATTATTTATCTGCATTCAGGCCTTTTTTAAAACAACTCACATTCCTCTTCAATCCGATCAATCAGCCTGATTACTTGTTTGTCTTGTTCATATCCATATTTGGGTTTGCATTCAGGTGCATCAATCAAGAAAAAAAACTCGCGAACTTCATTTACGTATGCATCTTCATGCAAATCTACATGTAGATCATGCTTTTTTTCAGTATCCGGCACCGGGAGCATCTTTGACTGCTGTGCATGGTATTGTGACAACGATCCCGGCTTACCCTGCCATTCTACATTAATTTTATCAGAATACATTTCAAAAAAACGCCCGCCGTTTTGTGACACGCAGTCTACACTGATCGTTCCTGTATGCCCTCTTTCATGAACAAAAATCAGATGGAATGTATCCGGGTAGTCCACATCCAGATCAGAGTGTTTGGTTTTAATGCCCTTAAAACGAATAATATCACCAAAGGCTTGAATCAACCAAGGTAAATCAATGGCCATTATTTCCCTGCAGGCATTGGTTTTTGGATGGGCAACAAAAAACTGCGAATACGATTCCCATGGATGCCAGTCCGGTAAATACTGTCCGATATGATATCGATAGGATAGTGGTTTTTCATTTTGGGCCCGGCAAATAATCCAATTGATATCACTATGATATAAAAAAGTGGACGACAAAAATGCCAGCCGTTTTTTTTTATGGGCGGTATCTGAAATCTGATCATACCCGTGAACGTTTAAATTAATTTCAGAAAAAGTGTGGGCCTTTTTTTCAAGGGCGAAAAGGATCAAATCTGTATGTTCCAAAGGTGACGTACAAGCGAAAACAATATCCGGGCAGAACCGGTTAAACGCATTTTTCAAATCTGCATGACCGTCGATTCCATATTTTTTTTTTACCTGTGCGAGTCTGTCTTCGCAGATATCAACACCATATATTTGGCACTCAGGATACAAACCAGTCAAAATTTTGATTCTTCGTTCTCCCATGGAACCCAGACCACAAACAAGAATTTTTTTATTCATACATCTTTTTCCAAAACCAGGACGATTCCAATCATCCAAAATTTATTAAAATAGGAATTTTTTTCCATATTTCTTATATTTATCGGTATCAAAAAGGCCTGTGATAATCTTTTTTTTACCTCATTTCTCGATTTAAAGTCATTTTGCTTTGTCAAATACCCGTTGCCTTATGTTTATGCACAAAACATACCCAATTTCCGAATTAACCGTATAATTTCGTTTAACACAAATAAA
>JBNKNP010000109.1:0-18017 GCA_050293905.1 Desulfobacteraceae bacterium
AGCCATTGCTGCGCAATACCCTGCTGATCGCAATCATTCTTGCAACCTTTTTTCCTGCTTACATTATTTATTATATTTTTCCGCGATTCAATCATCAATTGACACTGTACACCGAAGACGTGTCGGAAAGAGTGGCCGCACATTTAAAAGGCACCCTTTTTTCCCATGGTGACACACTGACCATCGGGTCGTTCGATCAGGATGTTAATAATGAAATTTTTCAATTAATGAAAGACTTGCGCATTGAAAAAATTAAAACTTTTTCTAACACCGGTGTTGTTCTATTTTCCTCAGATCAGGAAGATATCGGTCAGAAGAATATTCATGACTATTTTCAAACCCGGGTGGCCCGGGGAGACATATTTTCAAAACTTGTGAAAAAGGGCACAAAAACCATGGAAGGGCGAATCGCCCAGATCGAAGTCGTGGAAACTTATGTGCCGTTAATGAAGGATGGTGTCTTTCTGGGTGCTGTGGAGATTTATTTTGACATCACCAGAAACAGGGAGATGATACGTACGCTGCTCAATTCACTGAAATGGATTATTTGTGTTTTTTCATCCGTTGTTACCGCAGGACTTGTTGTTGTTTTGTTCAGGGCCAGCCGGAATACCCTTGTCAAACAAAAAGCTGAAGCGGATTTGAAAAAGGCCCACTCAAAATTGGAAAAGACTGTTGCAGAACGGACCAGGGATCTGGAGAAAACGAATCGCTCACTGGTCCGCGAAATTGAAGATCGAAAAAACACCCAGGCCTCCCTTCAGCGCAGCAATGATACCCAGACCATTATAAATAAATTAATGAAAGAGGCCTTGGGAAACAATCCTGTACAAAACGTCATTGACACCTGTTTGAATCTTGTTCTCTCGCTTCCCTGGCTCTCTTTAGAGGCCAAAGGATGCATCTATCTTGTGGAGGACAAACCTGACGTATTGGTATTAAAGGCCCATCAGGGGCTCTCCGGGAACCGGCAGAAAGTCTGCGAAACCATTCCTTTTGGGAAATGTCTGTGCGGCCTTGCTGCAAAGGAACAGCGGACGGTTTTTGCCAATCATATTGACGAACGCCATGATATTCTTTTTCCGGACACACCGGATCACGGACATTATTGCATCCCGGTCATCGCAAGAGAAAGAACCCTGGGTGTCATCAATATATACGTAAAACCGGGGCACAAACAAAATGAATTGGAAGAAAATTTTTTAAGGACTGTGGCAAATACCCTGGCAAGCCTTTTAGTGCAACGGTATGGTGAAAATCAGCAGCGGGAAACGGAAAAAAAGCTCCTCCAGTCCCAGAAAATAGAGGCAATCGGCACACTGGCCGGTGGGATTTCCCATGATTTTAATAATATATTGTCTGTTATTCTCGGTCATGCGCAGCTGATCCAGATGACGCTTGACGACTCCCCGGATAAAGCAAAAAATCATATTACCCAGATCATGAAAGGGGCGCAGCGGGCCACCGATCTGATCCGGCAGATTCTGACTTTCAGCAGACAGACAGAGCATGTAAAAAAAACAATTCAACCCTATTTTATTGTCAAGGAAACCATAAAATTTTTACGTTCCTCCATCCCGGCTGACATAAAAATTATTGAAAACATAAATTCAAAAGCAAAAATCAAGGCTGATCCCACCCAGGTTCATCAGATCGTCATGAACCTGTGCACCAATGCCTACCACGCCATGAAAGAGACAGGCGGCGAACTTTCAATCAGTCTGTCGGATTTTCACAGCAAAAATACAAATACAATTGCAGATGTTGATTTGAAACCGGGATATTATTTAAAACTTGAAATAAGCGACACCGGACATGGCATGACCGAAGAAACACTCAACAAAATTTTTGAACCCTATTTTACTACAAAAAAAATAGGAGAAGGAACAGGACTCGGGCTTTCGGTTGTTCATGGGATCGTGGAAGAACATGGAGGACATATAAAGATTTACAGCAAAACCGACCAAGGTACCAGCTTTCACATATATTTTCCGGCTGTTACAGATGAACGGCAGTCCAATAATCCAAGGTCCCAAAAAAATATTACCGGCGGGAATGAACGGATTATGGTTGTGGATGATGAAAAAAGCATCCTAGATTATCTATCGGAATATCTAAACAATTACGGGTACCGGGTCACTGCCTTTTCAGACGCAGGCCTGGCCCTTGAAACATTTCAAAATCAAACAGACAACTTTGATTTGATTATTACGGATATGGCCATGCCGGATATGACCGGTGATACGTTTTCCAAAAATATTTTAGCCGCCCGGCCGGACATCCCCATTGTGCTGTGTACAGGATACACGCATAAACTAACAAAGGAAGATGCATTACATATTGGGATAAAAGCCTTTTTTCAAAAGCCTGTGGAAGGTGAAGAACTGCTGCTCAACATTCGAAAACTGCTGGATAAAAGCGATGAAACTTAAAAACATTTAATCGCAGGACTTTTCCGGACCGTCTATTTCCTTTTTAAAACCCCTAAAGATTCCACCATTTCAAGTTCTTGAAAGTCGCCCGATGCAAGGGCAATCTCATAGACCTGGCGGGGTGCCTGGCCGCCTTTTTCAGGATCCATAAAAACGTCATGAATCACGAGAAAACCCGACGGCTTGATATGATAGGCCCAGGTTAAAAAATCCGTATGTGCGGCATCAAAAGAATGGCCGCCGTCAATAAACAGCATGGATAGCGGTGTTTTCCACATTTTACCGGCAACGATGGACGGGGCAATAACGGGCACCACGGTATCTTCAAGTGAAGCACGTTTTATGGTCTGCTGGAAAAAAGGGAAGGTATTGACGCGGGACACGGAAGTATCAAACAATTCCATATCGAAATACTCCTCGCCGGGCTGCTGCTCTTCATTGCCCATATGATGGTCCACGGAAAAGAGAATGGATCTTTTTTTCTGGCAGGCTGATCCGATAATATAAGCTGATTTGCCGCAATAACTTCCGATTTCAAGGACAGGGCCGTTTTCAGCAGCCATCAGTGATATCTCATACAACCGTTTTGCTTCTGCCTCATCCATAAAGCCTTTAATGGATGCCAGCAGGTCAAAATCAATCATCGTCATAGCTTTTCACCAGTATCTCCCTGGGTTTTGACCCCACCTGGGGGCCCACGATACCTTCGTGCTCCATCATTTCCACCAGGCGGGCTGCCCGGTTATACCCAATGCGCAGACGGCGCTGGACAAAGGAAATAGATGCCTGACGGGTTTTGGTGACCAGGGCAACCGCTTCATCGTACTTCTGGTCATAATCTTCTTCATCAAAGGCATTTTCTCCATTATCCTCATCAAGCCGGGTGATCTCTTCAATATAATCCGGACTTCGCTGCTCCTTTAGAAACCGGGTCACTTCAGCAATCTCCGGCTCGGAGATATAAGCTCCCTGGATCCGGACCAGTTTTCCCGTGCCCGGCGGGCAGAAAAGCATGTCCCCGTTTCCCAGAAGGCTTTCAGATCCACCGCCGTCGAAAATAATCCGGCCGTCAACTTTGCTGGACACCTGGAAAGATATCCGGGTGGGGAAATTTGCCTTGATATTTCCGGTCAGAACATCGGCAGACGGCCGCTGGGTGGCCACGATCAGATGTATCCCTGCAGCCCGTGCCATCTGGGAAAGCCGTGTCAGTGCAAATTCCACATCTTTTGAGGCCACCATCATCAGGTCGGCCAGCTCATCGACAATCACAACAATATACGGCAGTTTTTCAACCGGGCGCTGCCCGGATTCATCTTCCGGATTTTTCTGAGGCTTTAATTTTCGTTTCTTCATTGCCAGTTTATTGTACTGAACAATATTTCTCAGCCCTGCTTCTTCCAGAAGTTCATACCTGCGCTCCATCTCACGGACAGCCCAGAATAATGCATTGGTGGCTTTTTTCATATCCGTGACCACCGGGGAAATCAGATGGGGAATATCATTATAAACAGAGAGCTCTATTCGTTTGGGATCAATCATAATCATTTTAATATCTTCAGGTGTTCCCTTGTAAAGCAGACTGATAATCATGGCGTTCAGCCCCACGCTTTTTCCGGTCCCGGTGGCACCGGCAATAAGCAGGTGGGGCATGGAATCCATCTTGGTCACAACAGGCTTGCCCAATATGTCTTTTCCAAGCCCCATGGTCAGAACGGAATCTGACTGGATAAAAGCCCTGGATGCGATCAATTCGCGCAGATTAACGACCTCCCTTTCCTCGTTTGGAATCTCGATGCCCACTACATCCCGGCCCGGAATAGGGCCGACAATGCGGATGCTGAGGGCACACAATGCCAGGGCCAGATCATCTGCCAGCCCGGCGATTTTGGAAATCTTGATGCCCGGGGCCGGCCGGTATTCAAACGTGGTAATCACAGGCCCCGGAAGAATTTCCACCACCTCGCCGAACACGTTAAAATCATTGAGTTTACTTTCAAGAACCCGGCTTTTTTTCTTGAGCAGCTCCGGATCTATATTTTGCTTTATTGCTTTTGGTTCTCTTAAGAAAGATAATTTGGGAAGGTTGAAGGTTATTTTTTCACGAATGTCTCTGAATTCCTCATCGCCGATCACCAGGGCTTCTTCCTGCTCCAGCTCCAGAATACTCGGCCCGGTTTTTCCCGAAGCCTGCTGTTCCTGATCCTGAAAACCGGGAGTTGGATTTTGAAACGGCGGTTCATTGAAATCCGGACTTTTTTCTCCCCTCCCTGCCGGTTCAACGCCGGATTCAATTGCAGGGGTATTGAAATATTGGGTGGATTTAATCAGTGACGCTTCTTTTATTTTCTGCTTTCTGTCTTCTTTTTTTTCTTTTATCATCTGGACAATTTTTTTTAAAACCGCCTGGTACTGCTGAAGCATAAATGCCAGAAACGCCCGGGCATCTTCAGCCATGATTTTTGAAAATTCAATGGTTTTGCGCTGAATAAAAAGCCCGATGGAATAAAAAGAAACCCCTGTGGTCAGAACAAATCCGATAATGAGAAAAAAAGTCAGGATAGTAACAGCACCGGCAATATTGGTGTATTTATATAAAAATACCGTGACAAAATTACCAACCACACCACCGGAAGAAATAGTCGTATTCAACAGGGCATAATCATCATGAAACAGATAAAAGAAAGCCCCGGTACTCACGATTAAAAACAGGCCGCCCAGCAGGGTCAGCCAGATAATTTTCGGTTTCCGCTCCTGTAAGAGCCAGACCGAAACAGCGCTTAAAATAACCGGCACCCAGAAGGCTCCCAGGCCGAATAAAAAGACAAAAAACCCGCCGATATGGGCGCCCAGAAGCCCGAATGAATTATGAATCTGATCCGGAACCGTGAAAAATTCATGGCCGACACAGGGATCAGCCGCGTCATAGGAAAAAAGAGAAACCGATGTCAATAAAATGAAAAAAAAGAGGAATATGCCATAGATTTCTTTTTTCATACTTCAATGATGACCGGCACGATGAGCGGCTTTCGGTTAATGGCAAAGGCAAAATACTGCTTCAATGCCCGCTGCAGTTTTTTACGGAGCACCTCCACCCGGTTTTCCGTTGTGGCACCGATTTCTTCAACAATTTCCAGGATGACGCACTGGGCATCATCCACAAGATATCCTGTGGCAGAATCAAAAACGAACCCTTTGGAGATCAGTTCCGGTCCGTACAGCACCACACCTGTTTCTTCATCAATAATCATGGTGACCACCACCAGCCCGCCTTCGGAAAGCTCCCGCCTTTCTTTGAGAACGCTTCTGCCCACATCGCCGATTCCCTTGCCGTCCACCAGGATTCTGCCGGTCTGGATACTTCCCTCGATCCGGCCGCCGTCCTTGTCAAAGGTGATGACCTTTCCGTTTTCAGCCACCATGACATTCTCCCTGGGCATGCCAAGTTTTTCCGCCATCCGGGCATGGACCACCAGATGACGGTATTCACCGTGAATGGGAATAAAATATTTGGGTTTGACCAGATTGATCATTAATTTCAGTTCTTCCTGGTGGGCATGGCCCGAGGCATGAATCTGGGCGATTTTTGAATAAATGACATCAGCCCCCCTGCGGTAAAGCTTATTGATAATACCGGCAATGGCCTTTTCGTTTCCGGGAATATATTTTGATGACAGGATCACACTGTCGCCTTTTTTGACCTTGATGTGCTTGTGGATGCCCGACGCCATCCGGGCCAGGGCGGACATGGGCTCGCCCTGGCTGCCCGTGGTGATAATGGCCAGCTCATTATCATTGTATTTGCTGATCTGCTTGATATCGACAATCGTATTGGGCGGACAGGTAATATGCCCCAGTTCCGTAGCAACGGCAATGATCTGCTCCATGGACCGGCCGTTGAAAATCACCTTCCGGTTATTACTCACCGCAATATCGATGACCTGCTGAATCCTGAACACATTGGAGGCAAATAAAGCAACAATAACCCGGCCCTGGGCGGCATCAATCCGTTTTTTCAAATTCCGGGCCACTTCCTGTTCCGACATGGTATATCCTTTGACTTCCACATTGGTGGAATCGGACATCAGGGCCAGGACACCCTGTTCGCCGAATCTGGCAAAACTTGAAATATCCGTGTTTTTCACTTTATCTGCATGGTGGCTGATCCTGAAATCCCCGGTATGCACCACAACACCTTCCGGTGTCTTGATGGCAAGGCCCACCCCGTCAATGGTACTGTGGCTGACCCGGATAAACTCAATGTCAAAGGGATCAATGGTCAGGGTTTCACCGGGATTGACCAGGTTTAAATCCACATATTTATTCAGATCGAATTCCACCAGCTTTCTTCTGACAATGCCCAGGGTAAATGCAGTGCCGTAAACCGGGAGCCGGATTTCCTTGAGCAGGTATGGCAGTGCGCCGATATGGTCTTCATGGGCATGGGTAATGACAACAGCCTGGATTTTATCGCGGTTTTCACGCAGATAATCCATGGCCGGGATCACAATATCCACGCCGAGCATATGTTCTTCGGGAAACATCAAACCGGCATCCACTATAAAAATCACGTCATCATATTCAATGACCATCATGTTCAGGCCGATTTCACCCAATCCGCCGATAGGAATTATTTTCAGCATTCAACCATACCTTGTGTCATCATCAGGGTAAGATACCCAGTTTTTCAAAAATCGCATCTGCCTGATCCATGAGCCAGTCACGCTGCCCTTTTGTGGCATACCCCATGCAGTCACATTTGATATTGTTTTTTATTCTGACCAGGAATTCAAAAGCCAGGCTGGTTTCTTCAAGCACCAGGGCAAAAAAAAGCGGATGACAGGATGTATGATCTTTCTGCACCGGTGTCAGCAATTCTTCGGGAATTTCCAGCCAGTAAATCCCGCCAAGGGGGGATGATTCCAGGTACTGATCCAGATACGCTTTTATCTTCTCATAATCGTTGAGCCGCAGTCCGTCTATTAGATACTGTTTCATACCGAATTTAATTAACATAATTCCAATGACAGATGCAACCTGAATTGAATCGATAAAAATTATCTTGAACGTTTCAACCGCATCAATTTCAGCCCTGTCAAAGGCAGATGTGTTTTTTTCAATGCCAGGTAATTGCCGGATAAAACAAATACCAGACCGGTCAAGGCAGATAAACTCCAGGTATAACTTTCAAAAAAAGATGACAGGACCAGAGCGATGACCGGAACCACCATAATGGTATAGGCGGCCTTGTCAGCCCCGATTGACCCGATAAGGGTCAGGTACGCCCCAAATGCAATGATGGATCCGAAAACGGCAAGATAGAACAGGGAGCCGATGTAGGATGCGGACATGGTGAAGGTAAAATCTTTTCCCGCAAAAAACGCTATCCCGGCCAGCAGAATGGCGCCATACGCCATCCCATAGGCATTGGCCTGGATAATGGGGATATTGTTTTTCGTATTTCTGGCAGAGGTGATATTTCCCAGGGACGCCAGAAGTGCTGCTGAAATTCCCACAACGAGGCCTAAAAGCCCCTTGTCTGAAAAATCAAAGCACTGTATTTCCGGCATAAAGATCAATATGATCCCCAGCACACCCAGAACGGCACCCAGAATCACTTTTTTCTCCAGGGCCGCTCCCAGGAAAATAGCTCCGTTGGCGATATTCATAAAAACGATGGAAGAAAAAATAATCGCTGTAAGCCCGGAGGTCAGATAGAGTTCAGACGTATATACCAGCCAGTAGTTCACGGAAAAAAGCAATGCCCCCAAAAGAGCCATGAACACATGCTCTTTTAATGAAAATTTAAGCTTCAGCCCCCTGACCCTGCAAAAAGCCAGCAGCAGAAAAGCAGCCAGCCCGAACCGGTATACTACCGAGACCATGGGGTCTACGCTGCCCAATTGATATTTAATGGCCAGAAAGGTGGAACCCCAGATCATGATTGTTGTGATGTACAGGATTGAATTTTTCATCGGACACACTCTCTTTTTTTTTGTTTGATTTTTAAACGAGTATAGCTTAAAACAGTCATAATAACAGATACAGAATTAATAAAAAATAACCATAACAGATATAAAGAAAGGCATTCTGTGCCGGCTAATTTTCAATACGCAGCCCTGGCCGATGAAATCCAGGACAATATTTTAAAAGGCATTTTTACCCCCGGGGAGAAACTGCCCTCCCTGCGAAAACTCCATTTAAAACTGGGCTTAAGTATTTCCACCATCCACCAGGCCTATATTGAACTTGAAAAAAGAGGCCGGGTGGAAGCCCGGGAAAAATCAGGATTTTATGTCCGGCCGCTGACTAAAAGCCTTTTAGACCGCCCTGCCCCGGAAAAAGCAATCGGTTCACCCTGCCAGGTCAATGTCAACGATCTTGCTGAAACCGTCATCAGCGACCTCCAGGATGAGCGCATGCTTCAGTTCGGAGCGGCCATACCTGCAAAAGAACTGATGCCGTTAAAGCAGCTCTCCCGGATCATGAAATCCATTCCATCAGCAGACCTGCAGGATTATTTTTCAAATTACGATTTATGCGCCGGCAGCATCAAACTGCGTGAAGAACTTGCTAAACGGATGCTGGGGCTCGCCTGTGCCGTCCAGGCCGATGATATTGTCACCACCAACGGCTGCCTGGAAGCCGTGACCCTCTGCCTGAGAGCCGTGGCAGATCCGGGAGATACGATCTTAGTGGAATCCCCGGTCTTTCACTGCTTTCTTCAGCTTATCCAGGATTTAAACATGTATGTTCTTGAAATACCCGGCTGTCCTGAAAACGGAATTGATCCGTCTTCGTTTGAAAAAGCGGTTAGATCAAACCGGATAAAAGCCTGCCTGCTGAATTCCAATTTTCACAATCCTTTGGGATCGGTAATGTCAAGAGCCGCTAAAGCCAGAATTTTTAAAATTGCCCGAAAAAATAAAATCCCGATTATTGAAGATGATTTATACGGTGATCTTTATTATGGCGACAAACGCCCCGGTACCTTTAAAAGCATGGACAAAAACGGAATGGTCCTTTACTGCTCATCTTTTTCAAAATCATTATCCCCGGGATTGAGAACCGGCTGGACCATCCCGGGAAAATACAAAAAAGATGTGATCCGGATGAAGCTGAATACCTCTATTTCAAATCCTGCGATTAACCATGCCGTGGCAGCCCAATTTATTCACACCGGGGCATATGACCGGCATTTAAGGCAGTTGAGAAACAAGCTCAAAAACCAGGTTTCCGCCATGATGGTGGCCGTATCAACGTATTTTCCAAAAGATACCCGGATCACGTTTCCCAAAGGCGGACTCTTTATCTGGGTGGTGCTGCATCCCAAAATTGATGCCATGGCAGTGTATCAGCGCGCCTGGGCCAAAAAAATCTCGCTTCTTCCCGGAACCATCTGCTCTTCTTCAGACACCTATAACAACTGCCTGAGAATCAACTGCGGCTCCACCTGGAGTCCGCGCATTGAACGCGGCATTCAAACCCTTGGAAACATCGTAAAAGATCTGCACCCATAAATCTTATTGGCTTAATTTGGAACTTGCAAGACGATTCAGGCTGACACCGGCCTCTGCTGCTTTGATAGCAAGCGCGCGATGAACATCAGGCGGGACGCGAACCATAAATTTTCCGCTATAGTTTTTGCCGGCAAGGGGTTCTGGAATTTTTTCTTTATTTTCCGCCATATCTTTTACAACATCTGAAACTAAATTCCGAATCCCTTTCAAAGCCAGCTCAGGTTCTTCCGCCAGCCAGCTTAAGCTTGGAAACTCTGCACACAGCCCGACATATTCATCGTCATCTGCCGACCATGTTACCCTGTAAGTATAGTGATCATTTTTTATTACCATTTTCCACCTCCAGACGCTCAATAGCTTTTAAAACTTGTTTGACCTGGATTTTCATAAGGCAAACACATGGAATAGCGAGAACCTTTAGTCCATGGGCATTTTGAGCGTCGGGTCTTATTAGGTGTGTGTTTACATTTTTAGCTGATTTTGAGGGGCCGTGATATGCCGGGAGAACCGGTGATACATGGATGTCATTTTTATTTAAGTCCGTTTGAGAAAACCTTGAGTGGTATTAATTTTTTATACTTGATTAGCAAAAATTGTACGTCCCTCTTTTGTTTTCCGGCAAAAACGCATTAGCCCTGTCCCATTATTAGCGTTTAATTGATTCCATCAATGGTCATGTCAACATGCTTTCTGATATCCGGGAAGAACTCCTCGACAACATCCATTTCAAGAACGGAATCCAGCCAGACTTTCTTTTCCCGGTCATACCGGATCATCCATTTGTACTCAATGAGCTTTTCCATGAAAAACTCCGGTGTCGGGTAAACATACTTGCCCTGATCAAGCAGTTCGACGATATTTGGCGGCAAAGTAGCTTCTTTCATGCTCCAGACCGCATTTTTATAATAAGATGTATTATATCCCGGAGAAGACTGCAGGTTTTTAAACTGTTCAATATCAACATCACTTAGAATTTTAGTAAAATCTTCCGACATGGGTGCGATCCTGTCGAAATCAAGTATGCCGGCCTGCCATTTATCACCCACCCGCTGGAAATAAATATTACCCAGATGGCCGTCTTCCCAGACCAGTCCCTTTTTCGCCATTTTAAGCAATAATTCCATCAAAGCCCTCTGCTTGTTTTTCGGAAGAGGATGCCCCCCATATTCAGCAACACCGAAAAACACCTCTTTGGTGGTGGGTTTTCCCATGAAACCGATAAACGGCATTTCTTTTTTGCTGTAATTATAGACATGGCTTCCCTTGGGAAGTCTTTCCTGGATCATGTAGGCAAAGCGTTCGCTGCTTTGAGATTTCGGTACAACCTTTTTTATTTTCAGATGGGGGATATCGGCATCCTCCAGCCATTTTGCAGTTCTCATGTTCCGGGTAATATTTTCATCCGATGAAGTAATGATTTTTAACACATCATCTTCATGCTCAACAAGCGCATATACTTCGGCATTCACTCCCTTGCCCAAAGGCTTGCCAATGTTCAACCCGTCATAGGAAGCTCCAGCACCATAAAAATACACCTTTTTATCGGGTGTCTTTGGTAATTCCAGATGATGAAACTGGGATCTGAATTTAATTTCTTCAAATCGTGACAGCCGGGGCATCAATTTGTGAACGGCCTGTCTGGCCTGCTGCTGAACCGGGGTCAGGAAAAGCCGGCCCTGGGCCCGGGGCAGCTTGTGGTCCAGGAATTTGACTTCGCCGACAATGAGCGCAAACATTTTTTTCTGCTCTTCAGTCAATTTTTCAAGGTCTGCAAAATGATCCAGAATTTCAACAGAAACGTCTGCCTCTCTCAGAATTGTTTTCATTTTTGCAAATTCATACAGCTGCATGCCGTCTCCGGCGACGCCGGCAAGAGAGCCGATAATATTTACCGCGAGCATGGCACCGGAGATTTCTCTTTCCCTGGCATATTCCAGCCGCCTGAAACCAAGCACTTCAAAGGCCCCAAATGCGAACCCGGCCTCCTTTTTCCGGTCCAGGTAATCCAGGACGCTGATGGTTACCGCATCAAATAAAACAGCTGAATTAACGGCAAAGGAAAGGATCCTGAACACCATTATTTCAGGGGCGGCAACGGTTAGGGATGCAATGGCCAATATCACATTCCGCCGGGCTTCAGACACCTCCCGGTTATCCAGAAGTTCCTGGCCCAGGCCGGCCACTTTGAACAGATATCCCCGGGCGATTTTATCCGGCTTCCAATACAGCACCTGGTTGGGACGGTCCTCGTAGAGTTTGAGAAGATTGGGTAAAATCCGGTCCTGGACCGGTTTGAAATGGACGCCGGTCAGCTCCAAAAGAGCTGTCCAGTCATTATTTTCAGTCTGCTTTGCCTGGTCCCAAGATTCCTTTACAGCGTCAATATAAGTATCCAGAGCATCTGCCGTGGCGCTGTTCTGCCACTTAAGCTGTTCGGAATAAATGCCCCCGAACCTTTTTTGCAGGTATTGTTCATCATACACGTTGTAGAAATCAACATAAAGATCGGCAGCAATGCCTTCATGGGCCACTACCGGTATGGATCCAAAGGCAGACCCGGGGGTTCGGGCAATGTCCCTGAAGGTTTCCCTGAATCCGTGCAGATATGCCGGATCTTTTCTGGAAAGTTCCCGGATCCGGATCATTTTACTGTGAATCAGTTCCATTGAATGTATGAAATTCTTTTTCAACAGGAGCATTGCAGCGATATCACCCAGTTTCACCGGGATATTCCGGTAAGGGGATGTCACAACGTAATCCAGGTCGGCAAGCCTGAACCGCCCTGAACCGGTTGTGATGTCATACTGATTCAGATCCACTTTGGCCGCTTTTGCAGCATCCACCAGGGCTTGGAGCCAGAGAGCATCCACATTGGCCGGTGTGGTATATATTTTTGCACTGGCGCCGTTTCTGGGCGTTACAGCACTATAAGGATGGACATAAGCTGTGAGCAGTTTTCCGGGTTCGGCTTTTATATATGTCAATCCGCCAGAATCCGGAGGAACCCGGCTGGTTGTTTTAATCAGGGCAAGTTTGCCGGATGTAAACCGGTCCTGTTTGCCCGGAACACGATGGAGTTTAATGACGGCATTGTCCTGCCCGGCAATGTCTGCCGGCCGGCCGTCAATGCAGATATCCACGGGGATCTCATCTGCATCAACCGGAAAATCGGCATTTAATTTTAATAAAATCCGGTCATAGATAAAGACTTCACTGATATCATCAAACTGATCCGGCCCCGGACTTCTGACAAAACGGATGCTTGCCGGGTTATTGCTGTTTGGCAGTATCCAGGTCACTTCAGGAAGTTTTTCCTTAAGACTGTCAAACCGGAAAGAGTGGAGTCCTGCCCGGGTCCCTTTTTTCATGTGCACAGATAACAGGACAATTTCATCATCCTTTATATCATCTGTTGTTCGTTTGCCGTTCCATTTGATGGACCAGCGCATATCCAGGGCTGTAATCATTTTATAAAACCGGTCCTGGAAATCCATATCACTGAATTTTCCGCGATAGACAAACCGATAGATCAATTTTGGGTTCCGGTGAAGAACGGCTGCGGCGTTTCGCAGGATATCCGATCCAAAGACAAGCAGAAACCGGTCATCCGCACCATACGCTTTTTCCAGGTCATCGGGCAGTAATGAGGACCAGCAGCCGCCCTTTTCAGGCTTCAAATCAGGTTCAAACAGCGCAACGCCCCTGACAAACGAAACCTTTTCTTTGACCCAGTACGGGTACTCGGGCCACTCCTGTTCTTGGCTGACCGCTTCAAGGCTCAGTTCTGTGAGGGCCCTGGAAAGATTAAGGGTTTCAGATTCAAGCACAACCCCGGAAAACACTAATGTATTATCATTGATAAAATCTTCCAGTGGATAAGACATGGGAAACATTGCCGAATCATCGGCTTTAAATTTAAACATGACATCCTGGGATTCTGCAAACGATTCCGGCTGACCATCAGGATAATATTTTCCTGTCCAGGATTGGATCTGCTGAATATATAAAAGTCTTTTCCCGGCGAACCGGTTTGCATAATAATCAAACCTTGCTTTCAATTCCTCTGATATTTTCTTTTCATCTGAAGCGACCCGGGCTTTATCCGGCGCATTTTTTTTCATCAGTGATTTTTTAAGGGGCTTGATCCGCTGTTTATATTCCTGGCGAAGCATGAGCACCGCCCATTTTATCTCGTCCAGGTCAACAGCCCAGGCACTGTCTATGGCGGTCAGGAAAACAGTATCAGATTTATCATTCATTGCTTCAAATGCAAAATGACCTTTTGCCACTTTAGTATAAAACTGTGAAAAATCGGATTTCATCTGTGCAAGCTGTTCTTTTTTGGCCCGGACCACCTTCAACAGTTCTCCGGCCGGGACGGGTTTACCCGGATTACCCTCAAGCTTTCCGACAAACCGGTCCTTAAACAGGGCTTCAGACTGGTTCACGTGGGCAATGGCCATCTCAAGGGCATTGGATGCATCCAGAAAAAGCGTTTTCGCTTCCCCTGCCTCATCAGCATACGAGACCTGGGAAAAAACAGCCGTGTATAAAAAAATCAGGCCCATGATTACATAGGCTGTGGGCTGGCCTGTCTTTGTGTTTTTATTCAGCAGTGACTTCATTTGCGGTTTTTTCCCATATCTCGTTGACCATGACAGCAGCTTCATCTTTTGGAACAATATACTTCTTACCTGTGCTGGATATTTTAACCGTATCTTTCAGGGGATACGTGTTACGAAGGAATTTGATCCGTTCCAGGACAGCGGTTCCGATGTTGGCTTCCGCGGCGTTCTGACTGTAGGCCAGTAAAGAGATCCTTCTTGCGGTAAGAATCCGGTCCTCCAGAATCGCTTTTCTGACCCTTGCCCGTTGTCTCTGGATGTCATCGGAATCATTGATATGCCGTACAATATCCCTGGCAAGATTATAATCAATTAAGTACTCCACCATTTCAATGGTGGGTTTTTCATCCCATCCGCCAAGGTTGAACGCGTCAACAGCCATTGTGGCCTTGTATCTGTCCTCCAGAAGATAGGATCGAAGTCTTTCCCGGAAAAAGGCACTGCTCTGTAAGTACTTTTCTTTTAAAGCCGGCCGGGAGGGCAGTTTGGGATTAACCAGCCGGGCAAGAAGTTCAACCGCCTTGGACCTGAGAATGCCCTTTTTTCCGGCACTATCCCCTCTGGAAACACAGGCCATGAGGATACTGTCTTTATCCGGATCATCATCGGCAAGAAACGGCGCATGGCTTAACAGCAGGATATCCAGGGCCACTTCGGCATTTTTTTGATTGGAAACCGGGAGCAGGGGTTGATATGAGGTGATTATTTTTTCACTCCCCGGGTTTAGCGCCCTGACATAAGCGGTCAGGGAACGGTATACCATTCTGGCCTGCTGATAAATATTCTGTCCTGCCATGCTGTCCTGATTGCACATGGTCAGATTTGATCTGAGCAGCAGGATTGAAAAGGCAGCCCTTGCAAAACCGTTTTCATAAACCGGGTATTGCCGAGCCTGGGCAATGATGTAAATAAAAGGAGAGCCGTCATCAAGATAGGGATAAATTGAGGGTTGTGTGATCAGAGGCAGTCTTTTCCTGGCTGCTGCCTGCATATTTTTCATCAATGCCATCTGGTTCCCGGTACCCATGGGCTGTTTGAGCAGGTTCACAAGCGCACCTTCCACAAGGCCTTCGGGTTTTTCAGTCGGCCGGGTGTTTGAAAAGCCAAGAGATCCGTCCGGATCTATGGCATTAAGCAGCCCTGTCATATATTTCCGGCTGCCGATTTTTGTATTAAAAACAATATCCCGGTTGGATGCATAGACTCTCAGATCCATCAACGTGTCCAGATTATTTTCAACCCTGACCCATAGATCACTGATGTCGACCCTGGCACTCCGGTTTTGTCCCTTTTTGTCAAAGGCATAAAATGTATAAACCGGCCGCCCGGCTTCGGTTCGATAATCTGCTTTAAGATCGGGCGCGGGCTTTGCATCCACCACAAGCCCCAGAAAATAAGACTGCCCTTTTTTATCTTTATAAAAAGGGGCAGGTGATAATTTTTTTTCCAGTTCCGGGAGATGTTTTAATCCATATGAGTTAAGGATCAGTTTGTCTGCAAGGGCATACGTATTGATGAATCCTATAAAGAAAAAAAGCAAAATCAAGTATACCAGCAGATTTTTTTGAATCGTGTGTACCGTCATTTTCCACCTCCGGTTATATCCAAAAAACAGAGAACCTGTTCATTTCCCGGTATTTCACCCGGAGCAAGGCCGGTCTCTTTTTAACGCACTGCATTCTGCAAAATAGATCTATTCAGAAAGTACGGACAGGCGCCGGCTTTGTCAAGGAACTTGAAAAATGCAGCCAGGTGTGGACGGAAAAGTGGGAGGTGGCTTTCCCTGCAGTTGAACCACCCGGTTTCCTGCTGATAAAAACAATCCTTAGAGGTAATATTTTGCGTTACTGGCTTTAATTTGGAACTTACATACAGACCTGCCGACCCTGTTACCCTGTAAGCATAGTGATCATTTTTTATTGCCACTTTCCACCTTGGGTATGCTTTATGCATTTTTCTGTATATCAAGATAAAAACCAAAAGGCCATCAACCTTGAAAATAAAATTAAAATTTTTAAAATTCAGCAGGTTAAAGAAAACGATAAGACCTATGATTTTAAGAAAAAACGGCAATATTTTCCCGGAAAAAATGGCCTGGGATGACTGATCCGTCACAGGAGAAAACCAATGAAGCATATCTGTTTAATCGCCGGCACATCAGATGATTACCTGATGTTAACCCCGTTGATAAAAGAAATACAAAAAGATAACACATCCATCCTGACCATTGTATCCACCCGGCATCACAGGAATTGTGAAATGGATATCTTCCACCGGCAGCTTGAAGAGGAAGGCTTTTTAATTGAGGAACAGGTTGATATTGTTTTAAATCCGCAGCCGGGCAAAGCAGCGCCCGGCCCGGGCGGTTTCGGTGAACTGGAATACCCTGTATTGTTTGACCGCATGCGGCCGGATCTGATGGTTTTGCACAGGAACAGTTATGATACATTGTCAGCCGTCATTGCCGCTTCGCAGCACGGTATCCCCCTGGTTCACATCCAGGGCGGTGAATCCGGGTTCGGGACCTGGGATAATTCGTATGGATACGGCATTACCAAGCTTTCGAACCTTCATTTTACAGCCGCACAAAAATACAGGGAACAGGTGATCGGATTTGGCGAGCATCCGGACCGTGTATTTAATGTGGGATCTCTTCTGGCTGAACAGGTAAAGAGCCGGACATTTCAGGACAAATCACAATTTTTTAATATGACGGGAATGGACAGAGGTAAAAATTTTCTATTGATCTCTTTTTCACCTGACCCGGACCTGGGGTCAAGGAACAGCCATGTGTTTGCAGACCTTTTAGCCGGGTTGTCCAACCCCCTTCTTCAAGACTGCCAACTGCTGTTCAACAGGACGAAAGAAAAAGGCCTTGGGAAGATGATCAATTCAATGATCGATGATTTTGAGCACCAGGATCCCTTTCGAATATTTTCCGTGCCTGGCATGGACCTGACCGATTTTATCTGTGCTGTCAGGTATTGTTCTGCAGTCATCGGTAATAGTTCCCGGGCTTTGACAATTGCGCCCACATTAAAAAAACCAGTGGTAAATATCGGAACCCGGCAGCGGGACAAGGAGAAATCAGGTCATATTATTGACAGCACCCAAAATCCTCATGACATCCTGACTGCTGTTCAAAACGGGCTTTCTGCTGAATTTAATTTTGAAATTCAACACCTGGATTCCCCGTTTGAAAAACAATCAACAGCCAGACGGGTATGTGAAATTCTGCGTTTATTCAATCCGTCGGAGATTGCTGTTAAAGCCTATTATGTCGATTAGAACTGCAGTTTAATAAAATAATAGATCAACGGAATAAAGATTGCCGGCAGCATATTACCGACTTTAAGTTTTTTCTCCCTGAGCATGTTCAGCCCGATTCCCACGATGAGCAGACCGCCGGCCGCTGACATCTGGCTGACGACAACAGGAAC
>JBNKNP010000110.1:0-1539 GCA_050293905.1 Desulfobacteraceae bacterium
CCGGTGCCTGCACCGGGTCATCTTCCGGGTGGATAAATACCTCCGGACAACCCTTGATCTCTTATTCTCCGATTAATTCCGAACCCATTGCCGGTGTGTTACAGGCCACCAGCCGGGAATACAAAACGGTTATGGAAAAGGCTGTCCGGGCATTCGAGCGGTTCAGAATAATGCCGGCACCGAAGCGGGGACAGGTGGTCAAAGACATCGCAACCCGCCTTCGCGAAAAAAAAGAATCATTGGGAACCCTGATCAGCCTTGAGACCGGAAAAATAAAATCCGAAGGCCTGGGTGAAGTCCAGGAGATGATTGATATTGCCGATTTCTGCGTTGGATTAAGCCGGCAGCTGTACGGTCGGACCATGCACAGTGAGCGACCCTTGCACCGGATGTACGAGCAATGGCATCCATTGGGAATTGTCGGTATTATCACGGCATTTAATTTTCCTGCGGCTGTCTGGTCCTGGAATGCCCTGGTTGCAGCCGTATGCGGGAATGTTACAGTGTTTAAACCCAGTTCAAAAGCACCGCTCACCGCTGTTGCCATCCAGAATATTATCGGGCCTGTTCTGGATAAATATGATCTGGACGGTGTCTTTAACCTGGTCATCGGCGACAGAAAAGAGGTGGGAAATCCCTTAATCAACGATACGAGAATCCCGCTGATTTCAGCCACCGGCTCAACAGAAATGGGGAAAAAAGTGGCTGTCGGGGTTGCAGCACGCCTGGGACGGTCACTGCTGGAGCTGGGGGGAAATAATGCTGTTATTATCTGTGAAGACGCAGACCTGGACATGGCATTGCGGGCTGCACTATTCGGGGCTATTGGCACGGCAGGGCAACGGTGTACCTCCACCCGCCGGATTATTGTCCACCAGACAGTAAAGGAGAAATTTGTCCGCTCATTGATCCGGGCGTATAAACAGATTAAAATAGGCAACCCTCTGGATGAAAATACCCTCATGGGCCCGCTGATTGACCGGCAGGCCAGGGAAAATATGCTCAGGGCCGTTGAAACTGCCGTCAGCCAGGGCGCAACGCTGCTGTACGGAGGCAAGGGGCTGAAAGTAAAAAATTTTGAAAACGGCGCCTATGTGGTGCCGGCCGTCATGGCGGCTGAAAATCATTATCCCATTGTTCAACAGGAAACCTTTGCACCGATTTTATATGTGATTGAATATACGGATTTTGATCAGGCCCTTTATTTCCACAATCATGTCCCACAGGGGTTGTCAAGCGCCGTATTCACCCGGTCCGTGCAATACCAGGAGCGGTTTTTGTCCCACAGGGGGTCTGACTGCGGTATTGCCAATGTGAATATCGGAACCAGCGGTGCAGAGATCGGGGGCGCCTTTGGCGGCGAAAAAGAGACCGGCGGCGGAAGAGAATCCGGTTCAGATGCCTGGAAAAGTTATATGAGACGGCAGACCAATACCATCAACTGGGGAAATGATCTGCCCCTGGCCCAGGGAATTGAATTCCCGGTGGATGTATGACTATTTCCGGGCCGGGACAAAGAAAAAATAATTTTCAGTGGAC
>JBNKNP010000111.1:0-13288 GCA_050293905.1 Desulfobacteraceae bacterium
TCATTCAACTTTTTTGTTTTTTTTCATTTTTAAATACCAATCTTCTTCACCATACAGCTTGTTCGAACATTCCGGGCACATGCCATGGCTGAATTTTGCCTCAGAGTGTTCATGGATATAAGATTCTATTTGATTCCAGTACCCTTGATCATCTCTAATTTTTTTACACGAAGCACAAATAGGCAGGAGTCCACTTAATTTTTTTACTTCTGAAAGCATTTCTTGTAATTCGTTAATTAATTTCTCTTTTTCTCGTTCTGTCCTGGCTCTTTCTGAAATATCTAGTCCGACTCCAATTAGAAACTGATCATTACCCTCCCTAAATTTATATCCAGTGAAAAAATATGGGATTGTTTGCCCTGAAATGTTTAACAATCTTGCTTCAACAGACCCATTACCATTTTCAAAGACTTCATTGATTGTTCTCTGAACTTTTGATTTATCCTCAACTGAAATAAAATCCAAAGGGCTCATGTTCAAGATTTCTTCTTTGGGATATCCGGTTATCAATTCAAGATTGCGATTCCAACTTATAAATTGTCCAAAACGGTCAAAGACATACATCACCCCCGGCAAACTGTTTATGAGTGATTCTGAAAACTTTTTTTCCTTTTCCAAATAAAGGGTTCTTTCACGCACTTGTTGTCCCAGGCTTTTGTTCAAAACCAAAAGTTTCTTTCTATCAATTGCTGTATTGGTTATGATTACAGTCAGATTCGTCAAGAAATCCATTGATTTTTTTATTTGATTCTCTGAAATAATGGGGACATTTTCTAAAGCCTTTAAATATTTTTTCTTATTGAAACCAAGTTGTTCTGCCTGTTGCGAAAAAAAATCAATGTCAGGCTTTTCAAAAAAAAATTGCCCTGCGAACAGGTTTCCAATATATAGACCGTCTACGATTATTGGTGTTGCAACATCAACCAAACCGTTCTTGCATTTGTAAATATTGAATTTTTGCCCCTTTTTCAGATCCCCTGCTAAAACAGTATCACTTTCTAAACATCTTGAAGCGGAAATGGGATCTTTCCGATGGAAGTCTGTGCAGATTTTTTGCCACCCACTTTTAATCAATATATTCCCGTCAAGATCTAAAATTGCAGTGGGTACACCTGCTAATGTATAAAAGCTATCCATTAAATCTTGAAATACCGGTATATCAATCAGATCAACAAGTTTTATATCCTTTAATCCGGCATTCAATTCGTCATCTAAAAGGGGAGTATCGTTTGCCATAGAATAAACTTTCCTCTAATTTGTTGATGAAGCTCTACAGTTCAAATATAACACTTTATATACTGGAAAAACAGTTCAATGATCAGGTTCACCTCGGTTATATTTATCAGCTCTGAACAATTGTCCGGACGATCCGGGCCAGGGACATTTCAGGATCAATGGCGGCCCGGGTGTTTTTCACGCATGTTCGGATGAGCTGGTCTGTCAGGCATGTTTCCAGGGCTTTTCTCAATTTTTTTTCCGTCAGCCGTGATTTTTGGATAGGTTCCGGTCCCAGGTGGTTATAATACACCTGCTGTCCATTGTAGTATTGATCCAGAATATGGGGAACAATGACCTGGGGGACACCGGATACTGCTGCCGCAGCCGTTGTCCCGGCACCCCCGTGATGAATGACAACAGCGGTTTTCGGAAACAGCCGCAGATGGGGTGACTGTCGAATAAAAAGGACGTCTGAAGCGGTTTTCTTATTCAGGACCGGTTCCGGTGTTCCGCTCCAGTACTGGTTGATAATCATTCGTCTGCCCAGGGCTCTGGCTGCCGAGAGCACTATGGGGGTATTTTTTAGCTGGTCCAAAGGCGGCAGGCTCCCGAACCCGGCATATATTGGTCTGTCCCCCTGTTCCAGGAACTTGTCCAGCTCCGGGTCCAGGGCAGTTTCAACATCCAGATGGGGATAGCCGGTTTGAACGCAGCTTCTGTTGATATCCTTGGGAACGGCTGCGATCTCGCGGTCACAGGCCAGGATGGTGTTTTTTCCTAAAATATGATCCCAGACATCTTTGACAGGATCAAGCGCCATGTTTCTGCGGTGAGCGTTCACCAGAGCGGCAATATTGAATCGGTCCAGGAATCTGGCAAACTGCCAGGACAATGTATTGCACCATTTCGGCAGGGTTTGTGACTTGATGAGAGGCAGCGGATGAAATGCCGACGGAAAAAGCTGCGGGGTAAATGCCATGTAACGGTAAGGGATGTTGAACTGCTCGGCAAGGGAAGACAAAGAAAAGACCAGTGAAGATGCCACAACAAGATCGGCCTTCTGAATCATTTCCGGCAGCAGGGCGAACTGGGTCTTTATTTCCTGTCTTAAAAACCGGATAAATGCAATGCCCGATTTAAGGCTCAAGGCATTTTTAACCGGGTTTAAAAATGCAGTCACATCCTGGCCGATTTCCCGGTACGGACACCCGAGCTGCGCTGCCCAGGGTGCTTTTTCAGGCGGCCCTATCAGGCAGACATCATGTCCGGCAGCTTTTAATGCCAGGCAGACCGCTATCATGGGCTGAACATCTCCCCTGGAGCCGCAGGTTGCCAGTATGATTTTCATAATTCCCCCCTCTGCCTACCAGTTCACCGGAACCCGGACCTTCTTGCCGGCTTTGTTTCTGAATACTAAAAAATTATTATCCCGGCCGTAGCGGTACAGATCACGGGTCACCCTTACATCCTGCCTGCAATAGGCAATAATTTCATCCATTTTGCCCTCTTTCCACCACTTAAGTGCCATCAGGCCGTCAGCACTTTTTTCAGTACCCAGGGTTTCCCTGGCAAGGGCATCCAGAGACAGGCGGTAACCCAGCCGCTCATGGACCTTCATCAGAATGTCCAGGGTGGGAAGTTCATGAAACGGATAAGGGCTTAAGCCGGTCAACACTTTGTAATCAAACCGGATAATATTGAATCCGATGACCAGATCCGATTGTTCTAGATCTTGGCAGAGCTGTTCGATATCCGTTTGAAAATATTCATGATATTTTTTCGTTTTTGAATCATACCGGATGGCCACACTGACCCCCATTTTTTCGGCCCGGTTCCACCCGCCCACCTCCTGGGCCGAACGCCGGGTTTCAATATCAAGAACCGAATAGGTAAAGTCATCGGGATGTCCGGCCTCATAGGCTGCTGCCTGTTCCTTAATTTGATCATGAATTTGCACCGGGGCAGATGCCGAATCCTGCTCCGGCCTTTCTATAACAGATTCCCTCTCTATTAAGATGTGACCCTGATTGCTATCCAGTTTCATGCCTGGTTTTTTATCCGATAATAACATCCGGGCAATCTGCAGCGCACTTTCTTTATCAATGGGCCGGTTGCCTGATCCGCATTTGGGAGAATGAACACAGGCCGGGCAGCCGGTTCCGCAGGAGCACGAAGAAATGGCATCAAAGGTTTTTCCCAGAAGGTCGCCGACCTTTTTAAAGGCCTGTTCAGACAATCCCAGACCGCCCGGCACCCCGTCGTAGATGAAAACCGCTGCCCTGCCCACCTGGGGATGAAACGGAATGGAAATGCCGCCCAGGTCATTTCTGTCCGTCATGACCATCAGGGGCATGATACCGATGGCCGCATGCTCAAGCGCATGAATACCGCCCATGAAGTGCATGTGCTCACCCTCGACAGTATCCCGTATCTCATCTGAAATTTCGATCCACAGCCCTGTGGTTTCAAACTCCAGTTCAGGCAGATCCAGGGGGGCCACGCCAATGGATTTCTGGGTGGCCACCAACTTTCGGTCATAACCGGTCACCTGTTCGGTAATTTTCAGTCTGCCGAAGCCCACCCGGGTGTTTGACACAAGGGCCGTGTTTATCTGTTCGATAATGGTGGTATTTTTTGAAGACCGGGCACGGGTAAAATAGGGAACATCTTTTCTTTGCACCTCAATGATGCCTTTTTCATGGTCAAACAAAGAGACCACATAGGTTTTTCCCCGGTGCAGATAGACCGCGCCTTCATGGGTTTCAAAAAAAGACCGGTGGCGGTCGATATCGCCCAGGTTCTGTTTGGTCTGTTCAAGAAAAATGGGCAGGCTTTTTCCTGTTCCTCTCAGATTCACGTCCCGGTGGGGGGATTTTCTGGATGCAAACCAGAGATCCCCTTTAAAACTTCTCAGCAGTTTGCCGGAATATTCCAAAGACTTGATCCCGGCCTGCACCCGTGAATCCTTTACAAAGGATTCCGACCGTTCAAGCGTCAATTCTGCGGCTGCACATTCCAGGTGCTGCCTGAGGATCACAGGGTTGTCCGGGTTAATCACAGCCTGTTCCGGCGGCATATTAAAAAAAACGTCCGGGTGATTGATAAAATACTGGTCAAGGGCATCTTCATGGGCAATGAGGATCAAGGCGGAATTTTTACCGTCCCGCCCCACCCGACCGGCCCGCTGCCAGGTGGACATGATGGTGCCGGGATATCCCACCAGCACACAGATATCCAGGTTGCCGATATCGATTCCCAGCTCCAGTGCCGAAGTGGAAACCACGGCCAAAAGGTCGCCGTCGGACAGTCTTTTTTCAATATCCCGCCGTTCTTCAGGCAGGAACCCGGCCCGGTAGGCACTGATTTTATCTTTAAAGCCCTTGGCTTTATGAGAGGCCCAGATGGCAATCAGTTCCGTAATTTTACGGGACTGGGTATACACAATGGTTCTTAAATTCCTGTGAACCGCCGAATGGATCAGGGCTGTGGCAGTTCTGGCAGCACCTTCCAGCCCCCGCATTAAAATCACATCTTTTTTGCCGGACGGCGATCCTGATGCCTGAACCACCTCCACTGTCAGGTTGGTCAGCTTATGGGCCAGGGAGGCTGGATTGGCAATGGTGGCAGAACAGAAAATAAAAACTGGACTTGCGCCGTACAGCTCACAGATCCGCAGCATCCGCCGGAATACCCAGGCCATGTTAGAACCCATGACGCCCCGGTAGGTGTGGACCTCATCAACCACCACATACTTTAACTCTTTAAAAAAATCTTCCCAGAGCTTGTGGTGGGCCAGCATAGCCAGATGAAGCATTTCAGGATTGGACAGCAGGATATGGGGCGGCGCTTTCCTGATCTTGGATTTTTGGTACGCTGAAATATCTCCGTCATAGACTGCGGCGGTCAGGCTGGGCAGGCCCGCCTGACCCGTCCCACTTGGCTGAGCCGGCCGGGCCTGGTTCAGCAACTGCTGCACGGTTTCAAGCTGATCCCTGGCAAGGGCCTTTAGCGGAAAGAGGTAAAGGGCATGGGAGGCAGGGTCTGAAATCAGTGCATCAATGACCGGCAGATTATACACCAGGCTTTTCCCGCTGGCCGTGGGTGTTGCAATCACGGTGTGGATGCCTTTTTGAATCTTTTCTATGGCTGTTTTCTGGTGGGAGTACAGTTTTTCTATGCCAAGGGAAGACAAAAGGGAAGATAAATCATTTTTCCAGCAAACCGGGGCCTGCGCATAAACAGCCGGTTCAGGCTCAAGGGTTTTATGGCAGACAACATCCCCAGCAAACCCTTTATAATTTTTCAGGGATTGGATGTATTCATCTAAAATCACAGGTTAAAATATACGCTTTCCCAGGGCAGACACGGTCAGTTCCACAGCACAGCAGAACAGTCCGAAATCTATGTGAATCCCGGTATTGAATGAATTATTTTTCTTAAATAAGGAGTTTTAAGCTGTATGGCGCCCTGCGGGCATATTTCCTGACAGCAAAAGCATTTGATACAATTATCATAATTATATACTGGCACGCCTGCCGTATTGCCGTCTTTAAAAAAAACAGCTTTGGGGTCTGCAGGGCAGATACTGACACAGGCCTTGCATTGAATGCATTGGTCTGCATCAATAAAGGGTTTTGATACAAGATAATGATTCATAAAAGCTGAAAGAAAACCGGGCATAAAGGTTTTTAGCGGACTTTTATCTATTTTAAAATCGCTTGTTAAAAAACTGTTAAAGTCATCACCCAGAAGCTGGATATCCTCTTTTAAAAAAGTTCCCATGCCCGCCTGCATGCCATATGTTGTTGTCAAAACCGTTTCCGGGTCCAGGTTGATCATCCGGCAGACGGTTGCATCCAGGGCCACGGGATCAGAAGAGAAGAGCAGGATGTTCATCTTTCTCGGTGTTCCCCCTCTTGGGCCGTTGCCTTCCATGCCGTAAATGCCATCCATGATATACAGCCGGGGGTTGATCAATTTGTTCAAATCAACAAGCATTTTTGCAAATTCATCAGCACCAGGTAATTTTACATGAAATTCCCCTTTACCGATCCCGGGGACACATCCGAACTGATTTTTAACCGCCCCTGTCAGTTTTTGCAGTCCATGTGTTTTTAATTTCGGCAGGCTGATAAGGCCGTCAGTATCAGATATTGCTTTTGCAATGGTAAATCTTCTGTTTAAAAGGCCTTTTTCAAAAAACACGTCCACACCGGTCCTGAAATCTGCCGGTTTTATATTAAATTCATCTGCCACACGGGAAAATCCGGTTTTTTTTGCAACTTTCGACAAACTGCCCATGGCTGGAGAATCTCCATAGGTCACTGTGGCTCCGGCATTGACCAAAGCATTGACAACCGCTTTAAAAACAGCAGGATGGGTTGTTACGCACTTTTCAGGGGCTTCCCCTACAAGCAGGTTGGGTTTTAATAAAATTTTCTCTTTTTTTTGAACAAACCTGGAAATACCGCCTAAAAGAAAAAGGCCTTTTTCAACCGCCTTTTTTACGGAATCATATTCATAGGAGTCACATTTGACAAGCGCAACTTCTGACATCAACGCACCTTTTCATTATCCGGAAATACTGAAATTTTCTGCATCCGGGGTCACAGAATACTCTTTCCCAGGGCAGACAGGGTCAGTTCCACCGCAAGCTGTGCTGTCTTGTTGGCCTCGTCCAGGATGGGGTTGATTTCAACCAGATCCATGGAGTGAATTTTCCCCGAGTCTGCCAGGGTTTCCATGAGCAGGTGAGCTTCCCTGTATGTAATGCCTCCTGGAACAGGGGTTCCCACACCCGGGGCTTCAATGGGGTCCAGCGCATCCATATCCAGAGTAAGATGAACCCGTTTTAAATGGGCAAACTTCATCAGGGTTTTATTGGCAATGGCACCAATTCCCTGCTCGTCAATATCCCGCATGGTAAATATCGAAATACCCTGCTCTTTCAGCCGTTTTTTCTCACCCGGATCAAGGTCACGCTGGCCGATCAGGGCTACATTTTCCGGCAGAATTTTAGCGCCCGGCCGGCCCACATTCACTAAAGGGGAGTGACCCTGACCCAGCAATACGGCAAGGGGCATGCCGTGGATGTTCCCGGACGGCGATGTTTCAGGGGTATTGAAGTCCGCGTGGGCATCAATCCAGATCAGCCCTGAAGGCTCTTTTTCAGTTACTGCTGCAACCGTTCCCACGGCAATGGAATGATCGCCGCCGATAAACAGCGGGAACTGCTTGTTTTTAACGGCCTGCAGGCCGACCGTGTATAAGGATTCACAAACTTGAGTAATCTCTTCTACATATTTTTCTTTGTTGATCTTTTGTATGGCTCCGTCCGTGCAGACATCCCCGTCACAGTCTCTTATGGGAATACGGATATCCCCCAGATCTTCAACCGCATGGCCCAGCATCCGCAGTTTTGATATCAGACCGGTATACCGGACTGCGGCAGGCCCCATGTCCACACCACGCAGGAGTTGTCCGAAGTCCATGGGAACTCCGATAATGGCAATGCTTTTTGACATGAAAATGACTCCTTGGGAAATGTTCACAGCTTGACTATTGATATACCATAGAGTATGAAATCTATTCAACATTAAACATAAGACTGACTTGTCAGCTTTCTGGAGCATTCCGATATATGAAACGCAAACACGAACTTCGTTCCGGGCAAACCCTTGAAACCCTTAATCACCTGCTGGAACAGGGAATTGAAAAAATCAGCCTGCTTATCCGCCATTCAGACCGTTTTTTTTCCGAAGATGCCAGGCTGGAGCCCTTTATGGGATTGACCCGGGAAGGCAAAGCCTATGCCCATGATTTCGGCCAGGGGCTGAACGGCTCACCCACCCCCCAATTATTTTCCAGTTTTTTCGGCCGGTGCATTGAAACCGCTTATTTGATTGACAAGGGATATACGCAAAGCCACGGAACCCTGCTTTCCCATAACATCACCGATCCCATGCTGGCGCCTTTTTATATAAAAGACATTGAACAGGCCATCCACCTGGTCAATGATCAGGGAAGCGATCTTTTTTTAAGAAACTGGTTTTCCTTTGACATTGATGAGACAGTCATGGAAAATCCCATGACCACGTCGGACCGGTTGTGTGAGTTTATGATCAATAAGGTAAAATCCCTTGAAAAAGGCAGCCTTTCCATCTGTGTTTCCCATGACTGGAATATTTTTCCTGTAAAAGAATTTAAAATGGGACTGACACATGAAACATCCGGCGATGTGGGATACCTTGACGGTCTTGTTTTTTATGAAGACAAGGGGCAGTACCATGTAGTCAATTACCAGTCCGACCCGGTACCGGTTTAAACCGGCACATCTCCGAAAAACAGTACAATGATAAACTTGTGGTGCTGGATATCATGTGACGGATCTGACAGATATGGCCCTCGGGTCAAGACCTTGCTGAAAAAGAAAAAATTCAATTGCATGACGGTTGTCATGGCCCCGGGCTTCGCTGATATCCCCATGGAACTTATTCTGGCCGGGTAAAATTATGCGCTCCGGGCGGTAAAAACAGCACGGACAGGTGCGGGATACCCTTCAATGGTTTTATTTGAATCTTCCGGATCAAGAAAATCACTCAAGGTTTCCGTTTGTATCCACCGGGTTTTGCGCTGTTCCTCTTCTGTCGTCTTTTGCACATTAATACATTGAATATCTTTAAACCCCGCTCTTTCAAGCCAGGATTCCATGACCAGCAGATCCGGTATAAAAAAGACATTTCTCATTTTTGCATACCGGTCTTTTGGAAACAGGCAGTGATGCTGCCTGGCATCGAGAATCAGATTTTCAAGAATCAGCATGCCGCCCGGTCTCATCACCGTATTAATATCGTTGAGCATCCGGACCGGTGATTTTCTGTGATATAAAATGCCCATGCAGAAAACCCTGTCAAAGTATTGGTCCATTTTCGGCAACTGGTTAAACACAACCGGCAGACAGAAAACATTATTTTGTTTTAAAAATTTCTGAGCTGTAAGATATTGATAATAAAACGAGCTTTGGGGTTCTATACCCAGCACCATCAGCGGATTTTGGGCTGCCATCCTGAACATGTAATATCCGTTGCTGGAACCGATGTCTAAAATCCGTTTCCCTTCAAGGGAGCCGATATGATCTTTGAGCCGGTCCCATTTCATCCAGGACTGCCATTCTGAATCCACCGGAATACCGAAAAAATTAAACGGCCCTTTCCGCCAGGGGCAGAGCTGTACAAGTTTCTTATCCAGAAGGTCCTGTTCATCCGGGCTGATATCCCCGGACGATCCAATGGTAACCGCCCGGGTGTCCAGGTCGATCGTGGAAGGGGTATAATCCGGGATACTGTCCAGAACCTGTTTAAACTTGAAGAAATTTCCCCGGGTGGTGTCAAGAAAGTCTCTTTTTTCCCGGATCAATTGTTCAAATTCCGGGTAACAATGATCAATTTTCAGGCGCTGATACTGCGCCAGCAATGTTTCCATTTTTATTTTATTGCCATAAAGGAAGTAAAGTTAAACCATTTGAGCCATGTCTCTGCAATTGAGAATCCTGCCCTGTTCAACCGGTGAAGATGGGTTTGAACGGTTTCGGGAACAAGAACTTTTTCAAGAGCATCCCGTTTCTGGCTGATTTCCAGATCTGAATATCCGTTTTCACGTTTAAAGGAGCAATAATATTTTTTCTCAAGTTCATCCATGACCGGCAGAGGATGGGCTGTTTTTTCGGTCAGCAGCATAATCCCTCCCGGATTCAGGCCATCGTAAATCCGTTTTATGAGATCATCGCGTTTATCCATATCAACAAACTGCAGGGTCAGGTTGATGAGTACAACCGATGCATTTTTAATCTCAACATCCTCCAGCGGCTTGCAGATCAATTCAATTTTGGAAGAATCCGCCCTGTTTTCCAGGCGGCTTGAATATTTTTCAATCATAAAAGAAGAGCTGTCCACTCCCTTCATGGAAAATACTCGGTCATTGAACTGACTTAAAATCCGGATTCCCAGATTTCCGTTTGAGCAGCCCAGATCATAGATCCTGCTGCCCGGCCGGTAAAAGTCTGCTGCAAGCTGGGACTGCCGGTGAATACTTTCTTCATAAAGAGGAACCGACCGGTTAAGCATATCATCAAAAACATCTGTTACCGCTTGATTGAACTCAAACGGTTCAACCTTTGTTTTTTTGTCCGCAAATACTGTGTCTTTCTTCATTTTTAAAACCTTGTAAAAAATAATCTGCAATCTTTTATATTATTTCGCCGATAAGTGCAAGAAACCGTGCTGTCGCATATGAATATCCCTTGACTCCGGCTGATTCATAATGCTATCTAAAATTTGCAGTTGCCCTTTAAAATTATTCTTATGAAAATGCCTATTCTTATTCAAAGATAAAGCAGGAGGAAAAAAAGATGGAAATTGTCGGGATTGATGTCGGATTCGGTTTCACAAAAGCATACAATGGCACAAATTCTATCATATTCAAATCACTCATCGGCGATGCAACCGATATTCAGTTCCGATCTCTGCTGGGGGATGATTCTTCCACTTCAAATCTTCATGTCACCCTGGAGGACAAATCTTACTTTGTCGGCTCCTATGCCGAACTCCAGTCCAGTATCAGGGAATCCACCCTTGATCAGGATAAACTTCTTGAAGATTTCGTCAAGATCCTGGCTATTACGGCTGCAGGGCTTTGTACCGACACATCCGCACCCATTAATGTGGTATCCGGCCTGCCCGTGGCATATCTGAAAAGAGATACTAAAAAATTCAAGGAAATGATTCGCGGCACACACGAAATTACATATCACAGCAAGGACGGAAAGGATGTCACAAAACGGGTGAACATTGACCAGATCTATGTCATCCCCCAACCCATTGGATCCATTTTCAATCTGATTTTTGATGATAACGGAAAAATAAAAGACCGGGCACTTGCCACCCAGAAACTGGGGGTCGTGGACATTGGATTTAAAACCACTGATTTAAGCATTTTCGATCACCTGCAATATATCGAAAGAGGGTCTTCCACCATGGAGACCGGTATTTCCAAATGTTTTTCCGTAATTGCCAACAAACTGCGCCAGGAAAGCAATATTAATATCGAATTATACCGTATGTTCAAATTTATTGAATCCGGCATCATCAAGATACGGGGCAAAGAATACAATATTTCCAACCTGAAAAAAAGGGTGTACACGCATTCTGCCGCCGCCATTGCCACGGACCTTAACCGGCTGTGGGAAAACGACTGGGATATTGATTCCATTATTCTGTCCGGCGGGGGAAGTGTTGAACTGGCTGGATATTTGGGCCCGAATATTGAGGGAAATGTCATCCCCATTACAAAAAATGTCGATGCCCGGTTCAATAATGTCCAGGGATACTGCAAGTTCGGCCGGTATAAATGGGGATATTCCAAATACCTGGAAAGCCGGGCAAAAGAAAAAGAAGTCCAGAAAGAAAAACCAGCAGCTTCCGGGGATGAGTCTCCAGCATCTCCTGACTCAGATGAAGAAAAACAAAAAAAACAGTCCGGGCTTGCCTGGTTGCGCCGATCAAATTAAACCTGATGAAATTAATATTGGCGTCTTAAACAAAGCGCGTCTTCATTTTTTGGATCCGCCCTTAAAATCTGAGCCAGATACTCATCCGCCTGAATGGTTTTTCCCATTTGAAAATAAATTTTTGCAATGTGAAATTTTGCCTGGATATGCCCTCTGACATGCCGGTCAACCACAATCAGATGTTCCAATGCCTGTTCTTTTTCATCGGTTTCCAGGGCAATCATGGCTGCCTTATAAATCATATCATAATTTGACGGATTTTCTTTAATGCTTTCATTAATCAACTTCCGGGGAAAGTCAAGCTCATTGTGTTCAAGACACAGATCAATCACCTGTTCTCTGACGGCATTGCTTTTTTTTGATCGGCTGATCACTTTTGAAAACAATTTGATGGCCAGCTGTCTTGACTTCTTTAACAAGAGTTTTTCTGCAATTTTTAGGGCTTTATCATTATACCTCACGCTCAAGGATAAAATATCAAGAAAATACTCCCCTGCCTTTTCAAGCTGGTTTTTCTCCAAGTAGTATTCAGCGATACAGACCCGTGTAATGGTGTCCTGACGGTTCACGGATGCAGCTTTTAACAAACACTTCAGGGCAACGCTCTCTTTTTGAATTTTAAAATGCAGCAATCCCAATATGCGGATGAGTCTTGAAGCATTGGGTTTATGCCTCAACGCCATCCGGATCTGATCAATGGCACCTTCATAATCGCCCTGCTCTTCCAGTTCCCGGGCCTTGATCCGATGCCGGGTGGTTTCATCCGGATGATTTGTTTTTTCAACCACTGACCTGATTCTTTCATCCAGGGCACCAAGGGTTAACGGCTTAAGAAGATATCCGTCTATTTCCGACTCTGCCACTTCTGAAACAATATCTCTTTCCGCCTCGGCCGTGACCATGATCACCGGCAGATCTCTTAACGATTTGTCATGGCGCAGGTGGTCCAGCACTTCAAATCCGTTCATAACCGGCATATTCCAGTCAAGAATGGCCATGTCGCAGGAGGTATCTTTTAAAAGCTCCAGCGCTTCCTTGCCGTTCTCGGCAAACTTTAATTTCCTGCCGATATTCAAATTCTTCAGCATTTTGCGGATGGTCAGCCGCATACTTTTCATATCGTCAACAATCAAAATGCTCATATTTTCAATATCGATCACCTTTTAGCTTCTCCAATAAATCGTTTGTATTCTGCCTGAAGCACATCATATCTGGTCTGAAAAGATTCCGTGATTTGATTTTTTGCATCGGTTTCCAGTTCAAGCGCAGCCGCTCTCAGTGATTCCGCGTTCACATTGGCCGCTGTTCCTTTCAAGGCATGGGACTTTGAACGGACGGTTTCAATATCCTTGTTTTCCATAGCATCTTTAATATGATCCAAAAGCTCCGGTGCCTCCTCTGTGAATGACTCCAGAATTATTGTCATAAGTTCCTCATCCCCGCCGAATCTCTCAAATAATTTTTCCCGGTCAAAACAAGGCAGTTCTTTTTGAGTCTCATCCGGTA
>JBNKNP010000112.1:0-2593 GCA_050293905.1 Desulfobacteraceae bacterium
TAAAGGAAATCACCGGTAATGGATCGGTCACCCCTACCTCAACGGTCATGAAGGAGGTTCCGCCCTGTCCTGTGGCGGTCAGGGTGTACAGTGTGGTTGCACTCGGTTTAACCGTAAAACCGGTATCATTAATGTCAAGGTTGTCATTTCCCGGGGTCAGGATCAGACTGTCGGCTAACGTCACATCCCAGGACAGGGTCGTTGACTGACCCTCGGCAATACTGGCCGGGTTTGCGCTGAAGGCTGAAATATCCGGTGGGTTATAGGCGGTTGGATCGGTCTTTTTATTGAATTCTTCAAGGTTGGAAAGTCCGTCCCCGTCAGAATCATCCCCCGGGTCGTCAAGATTGTAAAGCTCCTCCCACCAGTCTTTGATGCCGTCCTCATCCAGGTCTGCCGTACCGGAGATAAGTCCCTGGAACTCAGATCCTTCTTTGGCATGAAATCCAGGATTCAGGCGTATTTCACCGTCTGCTGCAAACACCACATCCCTGCCCGACCGGATGATACAGGTGCCGGCCCCGGCTGTGATGTTGCCGTCACCGGTTTGATACACTCCTGAATCCAGATTGCCGGCCGGCGCCAGATCCCCGGCCCCGGCAGAGGCCGGGACCAGGTATGCCATGATCAGAAAAGCAATGAAAACGAATCGTTTTTTAAAATGCATGTCTCTTTCCCGGGATAAAGATTATTCAAGTGCCTGGATCCGTTCTTTTAAGGCTTTGTTTTCTTTGTTCAGTTCAATCATGTGCAGGGTCAGTTCTTCGATTTTCTGCATCTGCAGTTCAAGCATCCGGGAAACAGACAGGCCGTTTTCTCCCAGGACCCTGGCAGACGGGATTCCCGGCAGGTGGCGGTTGGCATCAACATACGCTTCTACACTGTCCAGATCCTGAAGGGTATAATTGCTGCCAAACACATAGTCTGCCCAGCCGGAAGTGGTGACGATAATTTCCTTTGCCTTAATAGTGCCGTTGACTTCAAGGGCTTCAACCGGGTTCAATACTCCTACGCCGATTTTTCCATCAACAGTAAACACACTTCCTTTGTCATAGCCATTGGTAACAACAAAGCTTATTTCCTTAGTATATTCGCGCCCATTAAGCGTTGCGGTCAGAACATAGGGCTTGGAGCTGGCAGGGGTGACTTCAATTGTTCCTGATAGATCAACAGTACCGATATCATTATCAATGGATACAGAATCAGCATCTGTAACTTCCCAGGACAGTGTGGCTGTTTCCGGAGAATCGCCATTATTATAATTTACAGTTGTTTTGTCACTATTAAACGTGATGGAAGGATCTGCGGAAAATGCCATGTATATGTATTTAATGGCGGAACCATTTAGATGATTCTCACTGGTTTTAGGTTGAAACCCATCACTGCGAAAAGCCATTGCAAGCTCTGAAATCTCAGGTCCAGAGGTGTTGGCATATAATGTCTTAAGCCTTGTATTTAAGGGAGATCTTTGGTTGTCCCATATAACCCAGTCTTCGTTTAATCCAACAGCTTTTACCATTAAAAATCCAGGTTCAAAACCGGGTTCATCGATAATCGGTCCAATTGCTGAGTCATTACCGAGATAACTACCGAAAGAGCTGGAATTTGCTACATCGGTATAGGCATAGGCTATGTACTCGTCACCAAAAGTATTAACATTATTTGATGTACCTAATGTGATTGCTGTGCTCGAGGGCGCTGTATTGCTCCAAAAGCCAAAAGAGTTAATCTTCGTCAATGAGTCGTCTAAAGGTATTGAGTAATCGGCAGGTGCAGTAGGGTCAATTCCAGCGTGGTAACAAGCCCATGAATTTCCAAATGCATTAATTTTTTTAATAAGAACCATTTTAGGTTCTTTATCTAACGAATGAGTGAGAGTACGTCCAGTTACACCATCTCCAGTGTATTTAATGATAGAAAGACCTGAGTCTAAGGAATATTGTTCTGTCTGTGTCGAGTCTGTAATGCCGGGCTGATCTGCTTTCCAGCACCAGGCGACGTATTCTTTACCACTCTCATTAATTTGGGCAGCAGCTCCAGTAGTAAAACCATCAGAATTAAAAGATTTTAATAAAGTAGAGGCGTAACTTTCAGCATCTGTGGTATTCGGTCTGATTCTATTTCCTACTCCTCTGACGGAGTCAAACACGGCATGATCATAAGATGCATCTCTGGCTTTTATCCAAACCAAATCAGGTTTAAACCCGACCCCGGTAATTTCATGGTTGACGGCACCATTCCCTGTATACAAAACTGTTTTAAATACACCTGTTCCGGCAAATACAAACCCCGGTGCCAGAGCGGAAAATAAAAAAATAAGGCTGATGAATAAGATTTTAAATGGCGGTTTCATGACGTCTCCTTTAACGAAAAATTGATGGATAATTTCTTTTTTCAAAGGAGACTTTCATAATAAATTAGTAATGTCAATCCGGGAAAACCCCTAGTTTTGAAAAAAATGGGAATTTTTTAATATAAAACGCATAATTTTTTTGTAAAGCCTGTATTCCCCGGTTATCATGCTTTTCCTGGTGTATGAAAAATCAGTTTTATTGACATATTTTATTTATTCCAAATATTAGGAAAAAAATTC
>JBNKNP010000113.1:0-3821 GCA_050293905.1 Desulfobacteraceae bacterium
CACAAGAACGGCTGGCCAATCAGGCCAAACCTGCCGGTAGTCTTGGGATTCTGGAAGGTATTTCAGCCCGGCTTGCAGCCATTAAAGGGACCATTGATGTAAATCTTGCCAACAAACAGATCGTTACCTGCGCCGGAGATCATGGGGTGACCCAAGAAGGCGTCAGCCTCTTCCCGTCTGAAGTGACGCCCCAGATGGTTTATAATTTTGCAGCCGGCGGCGCATCGGTCAATGTCATTGCCAGGCATGCCGGCGCCACGGTTAAAGCGGCGGATATCGGAGTCAACCACGATTTTGAGCCGGACCTGCCAATTTTTCATAAAAAAGTCAGACACGGAACTGCCAATTTTACAAAAGAACCTGCCATGAGCCGGGATGAGGCCGTCCGATCCATTGAAGCCGGAATCGAAATTGTGAATGAACTTGACGCTGAAAAACCTCTGGATCTTCTGGGCACAGGGGATATGGGAATCGGAAACACCACGCCCTCATCCGCCATCATTGCCGCTTTTTCCGGTATTGCGGTTGAAAAACTCACCGGCCGGGGCACCGGTATTAATGATCAGGCCCTGGCAAAAAAAATTGAAGTCATTGAAACCGGACTGGCCCTTCACCAGCCTGACCCGAACGATCCCCTTGATGTCCTTTCCAAGGTTGGCGGGCTTGAAATCGGTGCCTTGGCCGGGCTGGTCCTCGGGGCAGCCGCCAGGGGTATACCCGTCATCTGCGACGGCCTGATTTCTACAGCCGGCGCCCTGATTGCCTGCGAACTGGCCCCTTGTGCAAAAAATTATCTGTTTGTCAGCCATAAATCCGTGGAAATCGGCCATCGCTTCATGCACCAGCGCCTGGGGCTTGAGCCGCTCATTGACCTGCAGTTCAGGCTGGGAGAAGGAACAGGGGCAGCTGTCTGCATGGAATTGCTCGATCTTTCCACAAGAATTCTGGCAGATATTAAAACATTTGAAGAAGTGGGCATCCAGGATGCCCAGTAACAAACCATCAACGGCTATGGCGATTGCCATAGCCGTTGATCTGTTTACAGCACATTGAATCCGGCCGCTTTCCAGCCGGCAATTCCCTTATCCAGAACATTGACACTGGTGTATCCGTTTTCACTGTATTGGGCGGCAAGACCTGCCGCAGAAGAATCACCCGGTCATCCTCAGTAAAAAATAATATCTGTATTTTTATCCAGGCCGGGCTTCTTTTTTAAAAATTCACTCATGGGAATGGCCCCTTCAAGATGGGCCTGGGAATAAAATTTTTCATCGTCATAGATGCAGACCAGGAGCGAAAAATCAGCATCGATCTGTTTTTTTGCATCTACAGCACTTATGCGCTTAAATCCGGGCATCAGGCACCTCCTTAAAGATTAATTTTAAAATCAGCAGTGACCTTTTTTTAAAAATAGACATGCATTTAATAAATGCAACATCTTTCTTTTGCAATAAAAACACTTGACTACGTTCAAAAAACCCCCATTTTATAAGCTATAGCCTTCTAAATAAGGCAATGCTTACATTTTAATTAAACGTTTAATGAAAATGATATAAAGAAGAGGTAAATACCCATGACAACCTATCAATGTACCAAATGCGGAAAAATATCTACGGACGAATCGCAGATTTGTGACAGCAAAGAAAGTATATCAAGTTTCTATATCTGTGAGTCCTGCAATAAACACAATGCCACGGACAAATCCCTGTGCAAACCGGTCCAGGTATCTCCATCCTATTACTGCGGCAGCTGCGGCACATCCGCCCAGGACAAAAAGTCCCTATGCGAGCCTGTAAAGCTCTAACCCGCTCTCCTTAAAAAATGGCAGAATCGTTTTACAAAAACCGTTCTGCCTTTTTTTATGTCAGATCATAAGACACAGCCGATAGCGCATAATGATCCTTGAAATCGTTGCTCGGGATATGTATGCTCAGTCACAAAAATATTGCCGTAGCCCGCAGATAAAGGAGACAAAAAAATTTGGGACAAATCAATGAGCTGGCCTGCCTTGTAAAAGAGCTTGAAGAACAAGTGGCTGTCTGCATCCGGTGCGGCATGTGCCAGTCGGTCTGCCCTTTGTTTGAACAGACAGGAAAAGAAGCAGATGTGGCAAGAGGCAAACTGGCTCTTTTGAACGGCTTGATGGCACAGGTTTTCAAAAACCCGGAAGGTGTCAACGAACGGTTGAACAGATGCCTGCTGTGTGGATCATGCGCGGCAAACTGCCCGTCAGGCGTGAATGTCCTGGAAATCTTTATCAAGGCCCGCGCCATCCTCACCGGATATACCGGGTTGAGTCCGGTAAAAAAAATAATTTTCAAAAAAATGCTGGCCCGCCCGGAAACATTTAACACTCTGATGGGCTTGGTATCCAGGTTCCAGGGACTGATGGTTAAAAGCAATAAAAACACACAAGGGACATCCTGCGCCCGTTTTGGATCTTCTTTTCTCAAAAACCGGCATTTTATGCCCATTGCCAAAAATCCGTTTCATAAGATATTAAACGAGATGCAGCCGGAATTGAAACAACCCGGTCCCCGGGTACTCTTGTTCACCGGATGCCTCATCGATAAAATCATGCCCCAAATTGCAAAAAGCAGTGTAGAGGCGCTTTCGCACAACAAAGTTCAAACCATCATCCCGGACACCCAGGGCTGCTGCGGCATCCCAGCGCTTGCCGCCGGTGATAGAAAGACCTTTAATGCCCTTGTGGCCTATCATATCGACCTGCTTAAAAAACAAAACTTTGATTACCTGGTCACGGCATGCGCCACCTGCACATCCACCATTAAAAAATTATGGCCCTCCCTTTACCAGGGAAAAGATCTACCCTTTCTGGAAAAACTGGCAGCACAGACCATGGACATCAGCCAGTTTCTTGTGGATGTCATGCAGGTGGGACCAGCCGAAAACGACACAGATTCATTTCAACAAGAACCTGTCACCTGCCATGACCCGTGCCACCTGAAAAAATCTCTGGGTATTTTTACCCAGCCCAGGCAGATTCTAAAGGCTTCCGGACATCCGATAACGGAAATGGCCGGAGCAGACAGATGCTGCGGCATGGGGGGAAGCTTCAACCTACTTCATTATGACCTGTCCAGCCGGATCGGCCGTGTTAAAAAAAACCACATAATGGAAACCGGGTGCGAAATTGTTGCCACCGGATGCCCGGCCTGTATCATGCAGATCAGCGACATGCTGTCCAGATCGAACAGCCAAATTAAGGTCAAACATCCAATTGAACTTTATGCCCAGGCTTTGAGGATGTCATGATATAATCGGATGATCGTGTTTTATTTTCCATTCATAGGATAATTGTGACTGCTATCGAAAGTTGAAATGCCCTGCAATCGCATTTTTTACCCACAGCCTAATAATCACTCAGACTTTTAATAATAGTCCGGGCTTTTGAATTCAGCATTCGGGGAATTCCGTTTTTGAAATAGTCCGCAGTGAAAAATTTGAACTAATCCCCTCCACAATATTTCTGTTATTGAAGACTGTTTTCAGACAGGCTTGGGTAAGTCTATATATAGTCTGGAGTTTTCAATTCCGAGGGATTTCTAAAAATCGGCGATTTTTAACGACATGCATCACCAGTGGCGCCAATGAGTTTTTGCCGCGCCCGCTCTGCCACGGTTCCCGTCATCTGGTAAATGCTTTTGATATGTGGCTGTCCTTGTAATATTTGTTGAAATTTAAAATAGGCCTATATCTTCCTCTTCGTCTCTAATCGACTCAGAATCTATTTGCCGATTGATGTATGCAATTTGGTCTTTCACCCAAAGTCTTACGTTGTCACTTTCATGCTCTCGCAA
>JBNKNP010000114.1:0-3003 GCA_050293905.1 Desulfobacteraceae bacterium
ACCGGAAAATGCTTTCCCTGACTGTTGTTAAGCTCCAGTTCCATTGTTTTTCCATCTGCCTTTTCCTTTTCTTCTTTTCTGAACCCTTTAAACATGTTTGAGTGAGATGCATGATATTTTTCCGGCAGTAAAATTGAACGAAAATCCCTGTCCATTGCTTCATGGGCGGAATAGCCGAAAATAGAGGTTGCCGCACGGTTCCAGAAAGAGATAAGGCCGTCATCATTCACCATGATAATCGCATCCTGGGCAGCCATACTCATGGTTTTGAATTTTTCTTCACTCTCCTTTAGGCTTTTTTCCAGTGAACGACTGATCATTGCCTCGGTTTCAAGGGATATGTTTTTTTCTTCAATTTCTTTTTTTCGGATATTCTCCTGCTCCAGCATCGTTTTTAAAACCAGAGCCCTGGCATTCATGCGCCATAGAGCCACGGCACCTGCAACAACAAAAACCGTGAGGATGATCATTGCCAGCATCAGGTGGGACGGCTGCGTGTATCCCACTACCTCATTGACCGGCTGTGATGCAATAAGAAAAAAACGAGTGTCCGGAACCGGTACTTTGACAACAATCATATCTGCGACACCAATATCCGGATCATTAACAGACAATCGAAAAGGCGTCCTGAGCGATGCGTCCCTGAACGCATGCAGCAGTTCCCGTCCCGGCACGGGATAGATCACAGGGGTCTTGCCCGTATCAAAATACAGAAACTGTTTCTGCTGCCGCTTCTGCGAAAGTTTAGATACCGGATCAATGAAAAAGGAGCCGGGATTCAGACACGCGATGATCTGTCCGGCAAGCCTGCCTTTAAACCGGTATGGAACGTTTGCCAATACCCTGACAGTCTGATCGTGCCTAAAGGCGCTGATTACAGGTGCGTTTCCATCCGGAAAAAGATGTCTGCATTCTGAAAGGGACTCTTCACCCATGCCCGTTGACAAAGATGATCTTTCCAGAAAAATTTCTCCCTGTTTGTGCAACAGAAGAATTTTACGATAAACAGGCGTCGTTCCAACGATTTTTTCCGATAGAAAATGGTCAAACAGGGTACCGGTCCGTGTCAGGCTGTCTTGAAGCCCGTTGTCCATGGACATGCCCGAGGCTTTGTTTTCACAGAACCTATTAATTTCTTCGGACACCGCTATTGTTTCAAGATCCGTCAGCCTTTCGGAATAATAATGCCCAAGGTTCAACGCCTGAATTTCAATCTCATAAACCAGATGGGCAAGTGCTGTTTTCCGAAGATTTACCTGGGATCTATAGTTCAGGATTAATAAAAAGGACAGGAAAGCAACCATGATCATGCAAAAAATAACAGCCATTGTCTTTTTTGCAGTGAGAATATTCACGATTCGCAGTTTCAATTTTCAGTCACCTTTAATTGTTTTTTTTGGCAGGTGATCAGCAAACCGGAAGCAGTATTTCAAACCGGGTTCCTTCACCGGGCCGGCTGTCGACCTGAATGGTGCCGTTATGGGCTGAAATAATTTCATAAACAATGCTCAACCCGAGACCGGTTCCCTTGCCCACAGGTTTTGTTGTAAAAAAGGGATCAAAAAGTTTGCCGATATTTTCCTGGGGGATACCGCATCCCGTATCCGATATAACAATGCTCACAAACCGGTCCGTCTCCCGCCTTCCCTGTTCTTTCAATTGGGTTAAAATAGAAACTGTGCCTTTATCCTCAATGGCCTGGGCCGCATTCACCAGCAGATTCATAAACACCTGGCTGATCTTTTGGGGATAACATTTAATTTCAGGGATATCTCCCAGTTTTTTTTCAATCAGGACGTTGTATTTAAATTTGGTTTTAACCATATTTAACGTCGTTTCAATGGCTTTGTTGATATCGGTTTTCGTAAATTGTGCTTCATCAATTCTTGAAAATGTGTTCAGATCTCTTACAATATTTTTAACCCTGTCAACGCCTTCCAGTGATTCATCAACCAGGTCCTCAATGTCCTTGAAAATCAGCTCGATTTTTCCTTTTTTCTTAAACGCCCTGATATCCTGTAAAATCCGGTCGGCTTCATCCGATGCCAGGGATCTTAAGAATTGTTCAGCCTGTTCATATTTTTCAAACAGACCGATCATCGGCCGGGTATATGTTTTTAGAATCGACAGGTTGGCGTGGATAAAGGAATTGGGGTTATTGATTTCATGGGCAACACCCGATGCCAGAAGGCCCACTGTTGCCATTTTCTCTGTCTGCACAACCATGGCGGCCTGTTTTTTTACTTTCTCCTCAAGATTTTTATTCATATCCTCAAGAGACTTGTTTGCTTTTTTTAAATCACTTTCAAGCTTATCTCTTTTTCTTTCAAGGTTCCATTCATTGGTCAGCGCCCTTGCAAACTGCAATATTTCTTCGTGGTTGAATGGTTTTCGCAAATAAAAAAGATCATCCCGGCCCGTAACTGAAATAATTTCTTCCGGTGAATACTCACTGTATGCCGTAACAATAACGATTTTGATCTTCGGATCGATTTCCCATATCTTTTGGGATGTCTGTGCGCCATTCAATCCCGGCATTTTCATATCAATAAATGCAACAGCAAAAGGAGTTCCGTTTTTTGTGGCCTCTTTAACTTTTTTGACACCGGCAAATCCGTCTTCCGCCTGGCAGACGTCATATTGAACCTTTTGGGATATCTGACTGCCCTTATCATCAGTGTTAAACAATAATGTCCCTGCCGACAATACGTCAGATTCTTCTTCCGGCACCAGGATACTGATATACGTATCCCGGATGCCGTCATCATCATCAATAATTAAAACTTTCTTATTATCAATCATCATTGCTCCTTGAGCTTCAGTATAATTATAACCCGCTGCATATCACCCTGTTTTCTTTTTAATAACCTTAGAGCAAAGAATATGCCAACGCGCCGAAGCCTGGTAACTATTTGATTTCATTTATTTTAATTTTAGATAGACTGATAAGTAAAACCGAATTGGCTATCAAAATGAAACACATTCCTTTAACAACTCTCATTG
>JBNKNP010000115.1:0-3341 GCA_050293905.1 Desulfobacteraceae bacterium
TTGACAAGCAGAAAAAGAAATGCGAAAAATAATATGACCGAGCGCTCGTTCGAAATGCCATTCCCCTTGCAGCGGTCAACCACATAAAGGAGCGATCATTTTGGCAGGAAAAAAGAAAACAGGCCGTCCAGTCACCGATCCGGATGTTCCAACGCATATAAAAAATCCTGATCTGGTCAGGGAGAAACGGCGGCACATCATAGATTCCACGGTGAAACTTTTTATTGAACACGGATATCACAAGACCACCACGCGGATGATCGCAAAAGCGGCTGATTTTTCAATCGGCTCCCTGTACGAATATGTCAGTTCAAAAGAAGATCTTCTCTATCTGGTTTGCCACACCATACACGAAGAGGTGAAGGCTGCGGTTGAAAAGGCGTTGAAAAGTTCCCAAGAGGATAAAGAACAGTTGGCAGATGCGGTGCGAGAGTATTTTTATGTGTGTGATAAAATGGCCGACCATATCCTGCTGATGTATCAGGTTACTCAATTTCTGCCTGAAAAATGGAAACAGCGGGTTCTGGAAAATGAACTGGATATTACCCGGATATTTATTGATGTCCTCAATTCGCTGTCTGAAAAAAAAATAATACCGGTCCTGGATGAAAAGGAACTCAATCTGGTGGGGAACAATATATCCGTGCTCGGGCAGATGTGGGCATTCCGGCGCTGGCATATCCAGAAAGATTTTACCATTGAAGAATATATCCGGATCCAGACGCGATTTATTCTCGGCCTGATATTTTAGGAGAAAGCAACCAGATGGACACCCAAGTATACAGGCTCCGGCATCCTGTGAAAGTTGTCACTGCCACCTCGTTGTTTGACGGCCATGATGCGGCCATCAACATCATGCGGCGGATTTTACAGGATTCCGGTGCTGAAGTAATTCATATCGGCCATAACCGGTCGGTAAAGGAAGTGGTGGATGCGGCTGTTGAAGAAGATGCCCAGGGGATTGCCGTGTCCAGTTACCAGGGCGGTCATGTTGAGTATTTCAAGTATATGGTGGATCTGTTAAAAGAAAACAATGCAGGCCATATCAAAGTGTTCGGCGGCGGCGGCGGCGTGATCATTCCTTCGGAGATACGAGAGCTCCAGGCCTATGGTGTTACCCGGATCTATTCCCCTGAAGACGGGGCCGGGCTGGGCCTGCAGGGAATGATTAATGATATGCTGGCGGCCATGGATTTTCCATGTGCTTCCCTGGATATGCTTTCACCAGAAAAGCTTTCAATTGACAATAAAGGCGTAACCGCCCGGTATATTTCCGCTGTCCAGGACGCCTGTGCCAATGATCCTGAAATGCTTGAAAAAATCATGACGGACGTGAAAGCACTGCATGTCAAGACGGATATTCCCGTGATCGGCCTGACCGGAACCGGTGGAGCCGGAAAATCGTCCCTGACCGATGAATTGATCCTGCGCCTGTTACGGGATTTTGAATCCGTTCATATTGCTGTGATATCCTGCGATCCGTCCAGAAGAAAAACCGGCGGCGCACTTCTGGGTGACCGGATCCGGATGAATGCCATTGACACCGGGCGGGTATATATGCGTTCGCTTGCCACACGGCGCTCCCGGACAGAACTGCCCGAGGCCCTGCCTTTTGCCGTTGAAATCGTTAAGGCCTGTGGATACGATATGGTGATTGTTGAAACCGCCGGGATCGGCCAGGGGGATTCGAGGGTGGTGGACTTATCTGATATATCGGTCTATGTCATGACAGCCGAATACGGCGCGCCTTCCCAGCTTGAAAAAATTGATATGCTGGATTATGCCGATATTGTCGTGGTCAATAAATATGAAAAGCACGGCAGCGAAGATGCCTTGCGGGATGTCAGAAAACAGGTTCAGCGGAACCGCAAAGCCTGGGAGACAGACCCCGAAGATCTGCCGGTATACGGCACCATTGCATCAAAATTCAACGATGACGGGGTTACGGCACTTTACCACGGGCTTCTGGATATCCTTGAAGAGAAAAAACAGATCCAATACCGGTCACACCTGCCCAGACCGTCAAAAAAACAGCCTTCCTCCAAAACGATCATTATCCCCGATAACCGGGTACAATACCTTTCCCAGATTTCTGAAACCATTCGAAACTACCATGCAGAGACCCGGGAGCAGGCCCGGCGGGTCCGTCAAAAATGGCATCTTGAATCCGTGATAAAAGCCCTGAAGGACAAAGATCTGGAGGACAAAGAACCTGAAAAAAATCAGACAGCAGATCTCATTTCACGGCTAAAGGAGACGGTTCAGGCTGATCTGTCCGGTATTGGAAAAGAGACTTCAGAACTCCTTGAATCCTATGACACGCTCAAAGAAACGTATCAAAAGGACGAACTGGTCTATGATGTCAGGGACCGCAAGGTAAGCCTGCCCCTGTTCCACGGGTCTTTGTCCGGTCTCAAGATTCCTAAAATTGCGCTTCCGGGATTTGAAGATCCGGGTGAGCAGTATGCCTGGATGCGAAAAGAGAATGTTCCGGGCCGGTTTCCGTATACGGCCGGGGTCTTCCCCTTAAAACGGGTGGATGAAGAGCCCACCCGGATGTTTGCAGGAGAAGGCGGACCGGAAGATACCAACCAGCGGTTTAAATTATTGTCTGATACATATCCGGCCAAACGGCTGTCCACGGCCTTTGATTCCGTGACCCTGTATGGATTTGACCCGGATATCCGGCCGGATATTTATGGGAAAATCGGGACGTCCGGTGTCAGCATCTGTACCCTGGATGATGTAAAGACGCTGTATTCAGGGTTTGACCTGTGTGCATCCAATACTTCGGTTTCCATGACTATCAACGGCCCGGCCCCCATGATACTGGCCATGTTCCTGAATACAGCCATTGATCAGCAGATGGAGCAATTTGAAAATACAATGGACAGGAAGCCGACACAGCAGGAAGCCTGCGACATTAAGGCTGCGGCATTGTCCAGTGTAAGGGGAACGGTTCAGGCTGATATTTTAAAGGAGGACCAGGGACAGAACACCTGCATTTTTTCCATTGATTTTGCTTTAAAGATGATGGGCGATATCCAGCAGTATTTTATCGATCACGGGGTGAAAAATTTTTATTCCGTGTCCATTTCCGGGTATCATATTGCAGAAGCCGGAGCCAATCCGATTACCCAGCTTGCCCTGACCCTGGCCAACGGCTTTACCTATGTGGAGTATTACCTGTCCCGGGGCATGGATATTGATGATTTTGCGCCGTCTCTTTCTTTTTTCTTTTCCAACGGCATGGATCCTGAGTACACAGTGATCGGCCGGGTGGCCAGACGGATCTGGGCCATTGCCATGAAATACCTCTACCATGGCAACGAGAAATCCCA
>JBNKNP010000116.1:0-2296 GCA_050293905.1 Desulfobacteraceae bacterium
GGATGAAAAACAAACCTGGCAATATGATCATGGAATAGATGATTATTTAAATGAGAACCTGAAAGAAAAAAAATGCCTGTTTAACCGCGCCTTTACCGGTGAACATGCGTCAGATGATCTTCAGGTGATCTGGGCTGTAAACTGGACTTTTGATTCCGGACAGAATCCTGAAGAAAGTTATGTCAATCTGATTCCCACCAAGCTGGGAGGAACTCATGTCAACGGCTTCAGATCAGGCCTGCTGGAATCGGTCCGGGAATTCTGCAAATTTCGCAATCTTCTGCCCAAAGGACTGTATTTAGCCCCGGAAGATATCTGGAACCGGGTGGGATATATCCTGGCCGTAAAATTATCCGACGCCCAGTTCTCAGGACAGACCAAAGAACGTCTGTCTTCAAGACATTGTGCAAACCTGGTTAATATCCAGGTCCGGGACGCATTCAGCCTGTGGCTTAACCATCACATAGAAGCCGGAGAAAAACTGGCTGAATTTGCCATTGCAAATGCAAAAAACCGGGTGAAAAAAGCAAAAAAAATAACCAAGAAACGCGCGTCCGGCGGCATTGTCCTGCCGGCCAAACTCTCGGACTGTTCCAGTGTGGACCAGGTACGCAGGGAATTGTTTTTTGTTGAAGGCGATTCTGCCGGCGGATCTGCAAAGCAGGCAAGAGACAGACGGTTTCAGGCGATTCTGCCCCTGCGGGGTAAGATTTTAAATACATGGGACATTGAATCTTCCGCTATCCTGGCATCAAAAGAAATACAGGACATTTCCCAGGTTCTGGGAGTGATGCCCGGTTCCGATGACATATCCAGACTTCGGTATAATAAAATCTGCATTCTGGCAGATGCAGATTCAGACGGCCTGCACATTGCCACATTGCTGTGCGCATTGTTTTTAAAACATTTCCCCAAGATCGTTAAAAACGGTCATGTGTTCATTGCCATGCCGCCGCTGTATCGGATTGATTTTGGAAAAGAAGTGTTCTATGCTCTTGATGATGCTGAAAAAAACAGTATTATCAAACGGATAAACCGACGAAAAAAAACCGGCAAATTAAATATACAGCGCTTTAAAGGCCTGGGTGAAATGAATCCGTCCCAGCTAAAAGAAACGACCATTTCCCCGGATTCCAGACGGCTTGTTCAATTAACCGTTCCTGATGATTCCGAAGCTGATACGCCCGGCAACGGATTTGCAGAAGTTTGTCAAATCATGGATATGCTTTTAGGTAAAAAAAGAGCCAAAGACCGGAAAAACTGGATTGAAACCCATGGGGATATAAAAGAGATTGATTTATGAAAGAGACCCTGCCGTCTGCCATAGAAGATTATGAACAGATCCCGTTCCAGGACTTTGCCAAAAAAGCATACCTGAACTATTCCATGTATGTTATTTTAGACCGCGCCCTGCCCCATATCGGTGACGGTCTAAAACCGGTCCAGCGAAGAATTATTTATTCCATGAGCCAGCTGGGACTGAAGTCCACTTCAAAATTCAAAAAGTCCGCCAGAACCGTTGGAGATGTTCTGGGTAAATTCCATCCCCACGGTGATACGGCCTGCTACGAGGCCATGGTCCTGCTGGCCCAGCCCTTTTCTCTTCGATACCCGCTGGTGGACGGCCAGGGTAACTGGGGCGATCCCAATGACCCTAAATCTTTTGCAGCCATGCGGTATACCGAATCCAGGCTCTCAAAATACGCCGACCTTTTCTTACAGGAACTTGACCAGGGAACGGTGGACTGGGTCCCCAACTTTGACGGGACTCTGGATGAACCTGTTCTGCTGCCGGCCCGGCTGCCCAACCTGCTGCTCAACGGGTCCACCGGCATTGCCGTGGGCATGGCCACCAGCATTCTGCCGCATAACTTAAGAGAAGTTGCCAAGGCATTAATCCATTTAATTGACAATAACACCGCAGACATTGATGACCTGCTCAAATTCATCAAGGGGCCGGATTTCCCCACAGATGCTGAAATCATCACGCCGGAATCCGAGATCAGGGAAATGTACCGCCAGGGCAGAGGGCGGATAAAAATGAGGGCGAAATACAGTGTGGAAAACAATGAAATCGTATACACCGCCCTGCCCCACCATGCTTCCACAGAAAAAATCTATGAACAGATAGCTGCCCAGATGGCTGCTAAAAAACTGCCCATGGTGAGCGACATCCGGGATGAATCAGACCATGAGGACCCAACCCGTCTCGTTGTTATCCCAAGATCAAACCGGGTGGATTTAACGGCTCTTACCGATCATCTGTTTGCCACAACCGATCTTGAAAAATCCTATT
>JBNKNP010000117.1:0-10049 GCA_050293905.1 Desulfobacteraceae bacterium
AGACAGCCTGGAATCCCTGAGGGCGATCACCTGTTCAAATCCCGGATAATGGTTGTTATCCCCGATATCTGAAAATAACTGTCCCCCCTTCACCACTTCATCGATGAACTGATACCAGGGGATGGCTTGCCATTGGTCAGACCCTCTTTTTCCGGCCCGTTTCAACACTTTTCGAATCCGGTACGGGTCGTAATACGTCTGGATGGCGGTCTGTCCCTTTGTGCAGAGCTTGCCGTCCAGCTTAGCCGCCTCATTTACACCGGTTGAATATGAGATGTGCGGTAAAAAATTCTGAGGGCTGTAGGGACTTCCGCTTAGTTTTGCAAGTGTTCCATTCCAGAATTTGGCCTTCATCTGGCAGGCCACATGGCATTGCAGGCAGGAGGTATAAATAATATTTTCCGGCTGTGCAAGCTCATAGGGCGGCACACTTTCTTCCGAAACCAGGGCAAATCCCCTGTCACGGCCGAAAGACGCCATCCCGGAAAGGCCCAACGCGGCACATCCGCCGACAAATGCCGTGGATTTAAAAAAATTCCTACGGGACACCTTGTTATTTTTGCTATTTTCGTTTAAACAGGCCATTTTATGATTCTCCTCCCTCATTAATTACCTGGTTAGAATGACCGGCAAGAAATATCGTGCCGATATAAAACAAGCCCACAGCAATGGCGACGGTAAAGCCGAAAACAGCCCACTCATTGGATGACGGAACATATGAAAACGTCAGCCATTTATCCGAATATGCCTCTTTCAAGCCTTTCATGGCCGGAGACATCTGCCCGGGAATAACATGATTGAGTCTGACGGCAAAATAAAACACACCGGCCAGAAGGGCACCGGTTCCGGCTGATATGCGGCTGCCGGGGTTGGTCAATAGAAGAATCAGGGGCAGAACGATTCCCAGGCCCATGTGAAATCCCCAGAAAACATAGGCGTAAGGGCCGAACAGGATAGAACGAAGCAGGTGGTAATCCGCCCCCCTGTTGTACAACATGGAGACGGAGAATTCGGCCCATTCCAGAAGGAGCATATACAAAATCAATCCGGTCAGGATGCGGGAAAATGTTTTTGTTAATTCGCTGTTCATGGGGCATGAACTGTCGGGAAACAGGGCAATGGATGCAAACACTATGGCCACACCGGACAGAAGCGCACCGCTGATGGACAGAACCGGCCCAAGCGCTGAATGCCAGTATGGATTGGAAATCATGGCTGCGAATTCAGCCCCGTTTCCTCCGGAAAACACAATTGCCAGAAACAGACCGATAAAGCCGTAAATCTTCTTGCCGGCCATGGAAATTGTGTCTCTTTTCAGATCAAGGGCCAATGCTGCTGCGATATATATCAGGTGGGCAACGGACAGCCAGGTCGCAATGGCCAGCATGGATGAAAAATTGGGCCGGTAAAAGACTTCAATGGATCTGAACATATGTCCCAAATCAAACGTAATAACAACCAGACCGGCTATCATGGTGATCAGGGAGACCAGCAGGGCAGGTCTGACAATCGGCTGCAGCCGTTCAATTCCAAAGCCCCAGGTCACCCAGACCAGCATGGCCGCACCCACTGAAATTCCCACAAAATATGTTTTGGCCGCAACCCAGAGACCCCAGGGGACATAACTGCCGTAATTGACCAGCAGTTCACCTTGAGTCATGCGTTGAAACACACCGAACAGCCCCCAAGCCATCAGGAGCGCCCAGGCAACAAAAAAAATGTTTTTTACTGTCTTATTCATTGTTTGCTCTCCTTTAGTTATACAAGGTAATAGACTGAAGGGATTGTTCCCAGTTCTTCTTTTAACCGCGTGGTCCGGCTTGATCCGATCAATTCATGCACCAGGCTGTTTTTATCATTATAATCACCAAAGCTCGTTGCCCCGCCCAGACAGGTTGTCACACAGGAAGGCAGCATTCCCTCCCGGATCCTGTGCAGGCAGAAGGTGCATTTTCTGGCGTTGCCGATGGGAGAGCGGTGTGAATGCGGCTTTCTGACCCACTCTTCACTGTATTCGAAATTCGGCCGGGTTTCATAATCCATGATCTGCGGTGTATGGCGGCCGAAAAAATCGCCGAAGTCGGCGGTTCTGGCATTGTAAGGACAGGCTGCAATACAATTTCTGCACCCGATGCAGATATCATAATCGATTTCCACAATGCCGTCTTCTCTTTTCCAGGTTGCTCTAACCGGACATCCCGGTACACAGGGCGGATTGTCACAATGCATGCAGGGCCTAGGTGTAAACCGCCATGCCACATCCGGAAACGTTCCGATCTCTTCTTTGGGAACCGGGCGGTACACCACGCCCGGCGGAAGATTATTCTCAGAATTGCAGGATACGGTGCAGGCATCACATCCAATGCATTTTTGCTGGTCAATTACCATCACCCATTTTCGCTGGGCCACGGGTTTTTTAATGGCAGTGTTGAGTTCCATGCGCATTCTTTCCAGGCGGCTGCCGTCCGCAAAACTTTCAGGAGAGTTCAAAGGAACGGCAACCTCTTCGGGTTGGGCGTCTGCCTCATTTTTCCCGGCAGCGGCTGTAACCGTTATTGCACCTGCGGTGGCCAGGGTTTTTACTAAAAAATTCCGCCGGTCCGTATCAATGGGAATCACACCGGATGCAGACTTATCCGGGCCTTGTAATTCGGACGATTCGCCGGCCAGTCCTTTGTCTTCCATTTAAACACCTCCGTTTTTGGGTTATTGTTTATTGTTTATCAGGGATTAATTTTCCTTTTTGTATGAATGATCAAGTTCTTCATCAATGCACCTCAACCAGTAAAGCAGCTCATCATGATCAACAGGTTTTGTCAGACAGGCAAATATGTGATAACAAATCGCATCCTTCAACTCGGGATGGAACCGGTCCGTGGACAGGCATAAAAAATAAACCGCAGGATATTTAATGGTCAGTTCTCTGATGGTCCGGTTATCCACATCAATGGAATCAAGATCGAAAATAATACAATTAAATGATATCAGATTCATGGTTTCTTCGATTTGATCCATACTTTTGATCCAATGATAATGATAATTATTTTTAGACAAAAGCTGACAAATCTTTTCAAGTTCATTGGTTCGCCCGGTTACCAGGATTATTTTTCCATCCATCCTTTTATCCTCCATGATCCTGACCTTTTACAGGAGCAATGAATGTACCACGGCATTAAAAACAAAGTTTAAACGGAAGAATTGATGGGCAGCCACGCTTTAAAATCGCGGTTTTACGGGCATTGTCCGATTTTGTGTCCCTGCCGGGATTGTAAGACTTTGTAAGACCGGACAAAAACGAAATTCGTACGATTCCCGGACACCATTTCTTTACAATGAATAAAATTAGTGCTATATCAATATGTTAGAAGATTCCGAAAATCGTACGAAAATAGTGTTGGGAGACAACATGATAAGACGCTTAACAACCATCATTGCATTATTTCTTTTAATTTTTTTTCCCCTTGGATGTGAGAAGGACTCTGACTATCGTTCGATCGATCTGAGCAAAAAAATGGAGGTACAGGCGTTAAACGTTTCGGAAACCAACGCAAAACAGCTCAGGGTTGCTGTGGCAGCAATGGTTTCTCCAAAAGAAACGCTGATATACTATGAAGAACTATTAAAATACATTGGCGATCAACTCGGGTATAAAATCAATTTGATCCAACGGAAAACCTATCTGGAAGTCAATGAATTATTTCCAAAACGCATGATTGATCTGGCCTTTGTCTGTTCAGGCCCATATGCCATAGACAGAGAAAAGTATAGATTCGAAGGGATTGCAACGCCGGTTATAAGAAACAAACCGTTTTATCAATCCTATTTGATTGTTCATAAGAATTCTGCATACCGCACTCTTGAAGATCTGAGGGGAAAAATCTTTGCATTCACAGATCCGGATTCCAACACAGGCAGTCTTGTACCGCGATTCTGGCTTACGGAAATCAATGAAACGCCGTCATCGTTTTTTAACCGCACGACATTCACCTACAGTCATGACAATTCTATTCTTGCTGTGGCAAAAGGGCTCGTGGACGGTGCTGCTGTTGATGGACATAAATGGGAATTCTACCAGTCAAAAAACCCATACTTTACATCTAAAACCCGGGTGATCAGAAAATCTCAATTGTATGGGGCGCCTCCGCTTGTGGCATCCTCTTACCTTCAGCCGGATTTAAAAAAAGCCATTCAGAATGTTATTTTGAATATGCATAAAACCGATGATGGAAAGACAATTTTAAAAAACCTCATTATTGACCGGTTTGATCCCCCCCGGCCGGAATGGTATGAAAATGTTCAGGCAATGTATGCAAAGATACATTTGAAAACGTGACAGGGATGTCGATGAGATTCAAATTTTATAAAAGTCTGAAAACCATGCTGCTTCTGGCAGTTGCCATGCTGGTGATCCTCACCGGAACGGTTGTCTCTCAACTTGTCATCCAAAATTACAGCACAGCGCTGCTGACCGGCGCCATAGCCAGGGCTGAAAGTCTTGCCCACAAACTTTCCCTGGATTTAACCGATAAAATTTTGATTAATGATCTGGTTGCGGTTCAAAAAATTCTGGATGATCAACTCCGAAGTGAAAAATCAGTATCTTATCTGTTTATTATTAATAACCAGAAAGTATTGGTTCATACTTTTCCGGATGGGATTCCGGTTAATCTTGTCAATATTAACAAGAACCTGGAAATAACAAAAAAAAACGTCACAAAACTCATATCTGAAAAAGCAGAGAGATTCGTTGATATACAATGGCCTATTTTTGATGGAAAAGCCGGTGTTTTACGACTTGGAATGTCAGAAGGCATTTTCAGGGTTAAAGTCAATCAACTGCGGTTGAAAATGACCTTGATCACCATATCTGTTCTGGTGGTATCGCTGCTTCTCAGCTATCTGCTTATTACCCACCTGCTCTCACCTTTCATCCAGTTGACAAACGCTGTAAAACAGATTGACGAGGATAATCTTGATATCCAGATCAATATCAACGGCCCTGCTGAAATCAACCGGCTGGTGACAGCGTATAACGGCATGTTTAAAAGGATTTCAGAATATACAGCAAAACTGAAAGGCTACAATCAGAAACTTGAAGAAAAAAATAAGGATCTGGATCGTGCACACGACCAGATGATGACGACTTTTTCAGTATCCCAGAAAATCGCCGCTCTCCCGGATTTGAAAAGCATATGTTCTTATATTGTAACGACCCTGCACGAAATAGTTGAGTGCAAAAATTTAACAATGATTATTTTTAATAATGATCAAAAGATCCCCTGGTTGTCAGACGGTAAAAACTTTCTATCCCTGAAAAAAGAAAAATATGACCTTTTATATGATAATGCAAACAAACCAGACTCTCCAATCTTTTTAAAAAACAATGAAACTCAAGCCTGGCAGCTTCCGGAAGCCGTAACAGCTTCAACGCGAATGGCAGTTTTTCCATTTCGTCATCACAATCAGGTATTAGGTGCCGTTCTTATCTCGTGTCCGGAGGATTGCGTGTGTGTTAAAACCGAAATAGATGTCATCGAGCTGATTCTGAAGCAGGCATCCGGAGCGGTTTACCGGGCATTTGAACACGATAAGGAAATCAAAGGTCTGAAAAATAAAATTGATATCGTGTCCGGGTACATGGGAATGGTTGGAAAAGATCCAAAGATCCGGAACATTTATAAATTGATTGAAGATGTCGCCCCCACAGACGCCACAGTATTAATCCAGGGAGAAAGCGGTACCGGAAAGGAAATGGTTGCAACGGCACTCCATGATGCAAGCGGCAGATCAGGCAAGCCGTTGATCGTTATCAACTGCTCGGCATATCCGGCCACGCTTTTGGAAAGTGAATTGTTCGGCCATGAAAAAGGGGCGTTTACCGGAGCCGTTCAAAGGAAAACAGGGCGATTCGAACAGGCAACAGGCGGAACGGTTTTTTTAGATGAAATCGGAGAAATATCCCCATCTGCTCAAACCATGCTGTTAAGAGTCCTGCAAAGCCAGAAAATAGAACGTATCGGAGGACATGATTCGATCAAGGTAGACACCCGCGTTCTTGCCGCAACAAACAAAAATCTTCTGGATGAAGTAAAAAAGGGGCAGTTCAGAGAGGATCTTTACTACAGATTAAATGTAATCCCGATTAACCTTCCCTCCCTGCGGGAAAGAAAAATTGATATCCCGTTGTTAGCAAAACATTTTCTGAAAAAATATGCAGCTGAACAAGACAAGACGATTCTGGATTTTGATCCCGAATCCATGAGGCTGCTGCTGAACTATAACTGGCCCGGGAATATACGGGAGCTTGAGAACATTATCGAACATGCGGTGACGCTTTCAAAATCAGATCAAATCTATATCGCTGATCTGCCTGACCAGATTATTGCAAATATAACCACCTATGAGCCCCATAAACCTAAAATTCTAAAGGCGAACGAGGAAGAAATTATCCGCAAAGTCCTGGAAGAGTGCAAATGGAATAAAACATCTGCCGCAGCAAACCTTGGTATAAGCCGGAGCACCCTTTATGAAAAATTAAAACGGTTTAATATTATTCAGCCACAGTGATGGATAAAATCAACTGCCTGTTCTGAACAAGCATTGACTGAATTTTTCTGATATAAGTATGTTTTTTGTCCGAATATGCCTGCAGGGTTTCAGCAAGCGCACCGGCATCAGGGGCTTTTCCCTTATCTCTGAATTCCTGCCGCAGCTGCCGGAACGACCCATAGGCTTTGTGTGTATTTAAATTATGAATATAACTTTGCACGGATTCGCCGGCGGAATTGAACATTTTAACTTCAAAGGCTGCTTTCTTATCCAATTTTTCCGGCAAAATGCCACACCCGGTTTCAGTGCAGTGTTCTCCAAAAAAATTTTTCGCCTGTCTTGCAAACCGGGACGTACCCCAGGCTGATTCGATGGCTGCCTGGATCAAAGCAAGAGGTTTGGGGATAACGTCGATCCGTTTTTTCAGAGCCTGCCAGGGAATCGGGCTGCCTGTATTGTCCGCTGCCGCGTCATACCTGTCTGACAAATGATACAACCAGTGTTTTTCTGCCCTGGACAGTTCAATGCCGCTTTGTGCTTTCCGGTAAAGAGACATCATTTTTTTTCTCTGGTTAAGTATTTTTTTGTTTTCCGCATCTATCAAAGGAGACAGATAGTGAAAAAAAGTCTGCTTCCTGGCCTGAATATCCGAAATTGCTGAAAAATCAGGTATGGGTGGTCTTTGCAGGTACCTTGACAGCACAAAAAAAGAAAGAATAAGTATTCCGAAGATCAGTGCATCTTTTTTATCCATAATTGATGCTTTATCATATTTTCCCCGGGTGATCCATCCTAGGTTTCATCAAGAATATTTCTGATTTTTAAAGCCAGCGCGTTTTTCGTAAACGGTTTAGCTAAAAAATGGACTCCTTTTTCCAATACGCCATGATGGGAAATCACATTGGCTGTATAGCCGGACATATATAATATTTGTATTTTGGGAAACATGGCCTGAAATTCATTGGCCAGCTGCCGGCCGTTCATTTCCGGCATAATAACGTCTGTTATCAGCAGATGAATATCCTGGTTCTGTTTTTTTGCCATTTCAACAGCTTCATTCGGGGTATTTGCCGCCAGCACATTGTAGCCCAGGCTATTGAGCATTTTTTTACCAAACTTTAAAATAGAGATATCATCTTCGACAAATAAAATATTTTCTCCCTTTTTAGATGACCTACCCGTTTGAACTGCCTTGCGCTTTTTAGCGGCCGTTTCTGTATTCCTGGGCAAATAGACTTTAATGGTGGTGCCTTTGTTTTCTTCACTATAGACATTAATGAATCCCCGATTTTGTTTGACAATACCGTATACCGTTGCCAGCCCGAGCCCGGTTCCCTTTCCAACGCCTTTGGTGGTGAAAAACGGTTCAAAAATATTTTCCATAATATCCGGAGACATCCCTTTTCCGTCATCACTTACCGCAAGCATTGCGAACTCTCCGGGAACAAAGCCAAAATGGTCATTGCAATAATTTTCATCCATTACGACATTCGTTGTTTCTATTGTAATTTTACCTGTGTTTGAAATGGCGTCCCTGGCATTCACGCACAGATTTGCCAGAATCTGATCCACCTGGGAAGGATCTATTTTTACAGACCATACCTGTGTTCCCGGCAGCCAGGTTAACTGAATATCCTCACCAATCAGCCGTCTTAAAATTTTAAGCATGCTGTCAACCGTTTTATTCAAATCAATCACTATCGGCGTAATGGTCTGTTTGCGGGCAAATGCCAGTAGTTGCCGGGTAATATCCGTGGCCCGGTTCGCCGCAGAAAGAATTTCCTTAAGATTGGAATAAACCGGATCATCCGGGTTTACATCTTCCATGGACAGCTCAGTATATCCAATGATAATACTTGAAATATTGTTATAATCATGGGCAACACCACCGGCCAGACGACCGACAGATTCCATTTTCTGAGCCTGAATCAACTGATTCTCCATTTGTTTCAAAGAGGTTTCCGCCTGTTTTCTGTCGGTAATGTCCTGAAAAATGCCTCTTGTCACAAATGGGCTGTTCTCTTTATAAACCGTGTCTGTAATGCCTTGAATCTGGATTGTCCTGTCATTTTTTTGAAGAAGACGAAATTCCATGCCGCTACTGTTTTTGATATCAGACGTTCCCTGAATTCGGCCGATTACTTTTTCTCTGTCATCTTCATGTATAAATTCAATAAATTGATCATAGGTCAATTCATCCGGCGCCCTGTCATATCCCAATAATTTAAAAAAACCTTTAGACCAGTAATTTTCATTGGTTTTCCAGTTTCTTTCAAAATAACCCAGCCTGGCAATGTGCTCAGCCTGTTCAAGAGAATCAATACTCTTTTGCAGGGTTTGCTCATTTTTTTCAAGTTTTGAAACCAGTTCTTTTTCCCGCTGAATGGTGAGATTTAATTCCTGATTCATGGCACCCAGTTCTGCAGTCCGTTCCATGACCTTTTGTTCAAGGGTGGCATTTAAATGCCTGGTCTTGTCTTCAGCCTGCCTCAGCAGCGTATTGAGCATAAAATCACGACGGGACATCAGTTCAAGTGAGTAACATACGATCATTCCCAATAAATTAATGCCCAAAATATAAAAGAAAATAATCGCAAGCTGCCGGAACGAAGATTCAAGGAAGACCACAACCCCGATAATGTATAACACAACAACAAGATTTCCGGCGATGGACGCCCATAAAAAGGTTAACCGGATAAAGGCGTAGCAGAAAAAAAGGCAGAAAACAATTCCGACAAAGTTATAAACAAGATAATGGGCACTTGCCGTGATCGTGACAACCGTAACGCCGGTTCCCGTTATAAAAACATAAAAGGCAAACAGCGGTTTCCATTTTGAAGCATAGTAAGGCAGTGCAAAATAGGAGGCGAATAAGCCGGCTGAAAAAACAAGAACGACAAAACAGATGAGCCGGATCCAGATATACAGCCGTGAAGGGTCAACTACAATGGCGTTCCACAATCCGACAACCGTGAAAAAAAAAACAGCTACTAAATGGCAGGCACGGCCAAGCTGCAGATTTTTTTCAAAATACAGTTTATTAAACCGGTCCTCAAGTGCTTTATCTTTAAATGCAAGCGTCAGCAGATTAAATGAAAGATCAAAATCATTTATTTTTTGATATTTTTCAAACAGCTTGAGCATAGGTATCCCAAAATCGAATGAATTATATAAAAATATGCTATTTCGCCGACAATTGCATTTGAATTATCGTATCATGCTGTTAAATAAACAGGTAACTATTGGTTCTTTGGAAAAGTAATAAACCTATGGTTAAGGGTAATCATACATTGAAATATTGGAAAAAGCAAAAATTTATGTCAACTCATTTAAAAACAATCAAAGATCAAAAAACGGAATAACCATTTTTTCCAAACTGGATATTTTTCATTTTTCTGGGTATACTTGTTTTATCTTTATCACTGACAAACAAAGTTGAATCAATTTGAAGCTGATCTATCCATATTTTAAGAAAAATGCCGTGCAAATCATTCTGGGCC
>JBNKNP010000118.1:0-11082 GCA_050293905.1 Desulfobacteraceae bacterium
GTGTTGATCCGGGAACAGTCCTTGTTATCGGCGGCGGCGTGGTAGGAACCCATGCAGCAAAAATGGCCTGCGGCCTGGGTGCAAAAGTCTACCTTCTGGATATGGACCTGGAAAGACTGCGATACCTGAGCGATGTCATGCCGGCCAACTGCATCCCTTTGATGTCCAGTCCGGCCCTGATCAGAAAACTGATTAAGCAGGCAGATGTTGTGGTAGGCGCTGTTCTGGTGGCCGGCACAAAAGCGCCGAAACTGGTAACCCGGGACATGCTGTCTACCATGAAAAAGGGATCTGTGCTGGTGGATGTGGCCATTGACCAGGGCGGCTGTTTTGAAACATCCAAACCCACCACCCATGGAGATCCCATCTATACCATTGACGGGGTTGTTCACTATTGCGTGGCCAACATGCCAGGGGCTGTGGCAAAAACCTCGACATTTGCATTGACCAACGCAACCCTGCCCTATGCCCTGGAAATCGCCAACAAAGGATGGCGGCGGGCCATGGATGAAAACCTGGAAATCCGGAAAGGCGCGAATGTTATTCACGGGCAGGTGACCTATAAAGGTGTGGCAGAGGCATTTGATCTGCCCTATACCCCTGTGGAAGAACTGCTTTAGCCACCCTGTACAAGGCCTGGATGACACATTATTAAAAATAAAGGAGAAGCTGCAAAAACATAAGATCCAATTAACTTAACATTATGAATGGCAGGGGCCTTAAACCGCACTAAAAGGACCCTGCCCCAAGGAAAGGAGCCAGCATGACTGATTTATTAGGTACCATAAGCGGATTTGTATGGGGACTGCCGACGATTATTTTATTGGTGGGCACCGGTGTTTTTATCACAATTTTATTAAAGGTGGTTCAATTCCGACACTTTGCCTATGCCTGGAAACTGATTTCCGGAAAATATGATAATCCTGACGATGAAGGAGAAGTCACGCATTTCCAGGCATTGTCAACCGCATTATCCGCCACCATCGGAACCGGCAATATCGCCGGTGTGGGAACGGCCGTGGCCATTGGCGGCCCCGGCGCCATTTTCTGGATGTGGGTCACTGCGGTTTTCGGCATGGGCCTTAAATATGCCGAGTGCCTGCTATCGCTCAAATACAGAAAAGTACATTCTGACGGGACCACAGGCGGCGGCCCCATGTATTACCTTGAACACGGTCTGGGGAAAAAGTGGCTGGGTGTTGCTTTTGCCATCTTTGCCTCTGTTGCCGCATTCGGCATCGGAAACATGGTCCAGGCAAATTCAGTGGCAGAACCGTTGCTGGACACCTTTGGCGTTCCCAAACTTGCAACCGGCATTATCATTGCCGTTCTGTGTTTTGCGGTTATTGTGGGCGGGGTCAGACGGATCGGCGCAGTTGCGAGCAAAGTGGTTCCTGCCATGGCTGTTTTCTATATTATCGGGGCTCTTTTAGTAATATTTACCCATTTTGGCGATATCCCGGCCGCGTTTGCCCGGATTTTTCATGATGCCTTTACCGGTACTGCCGCAACCGGTGGGTTTGTTGGTGCCGGGATTGCCCAGGCAATCCGGTTCGGTGTAGCCCGGGGCGTTTTCTCCAATGAAGCCGGCCTTGGCAGCGCACCCATTGCCCATGGCGCAGCCCAGACAAAAGAACCGGTCCGGGAAGGACTTGTGGCCATGCTTGGGCCGTTTATCGACACCCTGGTCATCTGCACCATGACCGGTCTGGTAATTATTTTAACCGGCGCATTTGCCATCAAAGGTTCTAACGGTGCCGGATTGACCGGTGCAGTATTAACCAAAACCGCTTTTCAAAACGGAATGCCCTTTGCCGGCGGTGAATATATCGTGACCATCGGCATCATCTTTTTTGCATTTTCCACGGTCATTGGATGGTCTTATTACGGAGACCGCTGCATTGATTATCTTTTCGGACAAAAAGCCGTTCTGCCGTACCGGATTATTTACTGCATGATTATTCCCATTGGCGCCACCATAAAATTGTCGCTGGTCTGGACCATCTCTGATATCTTTAATGCGCTCATGGCCTGGCCGAATCTTATCGGATTAATTTTTTTAAGTCCGGTGGTGGTTCAAATGACGAAAGAATATTTTGCCGATCCAGCACGGGTTCATCCGTTTGATGAAACCGAAACCGAAAGTATCATTGAAACAGATCAGGCACTATAATCAAACAACCCGTTTCGCACCATAATCTGTGTGAAACTTAAGACAGATGCCCGGCAGTTTTCCCTCCCCCTTAGCCCATCGCCGGCACTGTGCCGGATCAGGCACCGGATGCGCAAATCATCGCAGGCATCCGGTGCTTGACCCATTCCATTGACACACATAGACACTGCCGGTAAAATATGCTACCGTTCATTATTTTTACTCATTACACGTCTGAAAACGGGCAGTTAGAGATCATCCATGTCCTTGAAAGACGGCTTGGACCTAACCCATACTGTGTGTTCAACAGGAGACGGCAATGAATTTAAAAATCAGACTCTGCTACAAAGACCGTGTGGGCATTGTGGCGGATATTTCTAAAAATGTCGCTGACAGTCTATTAAACATTGTATTCATGGAAGTGGTTCGTAAAAATGACCGGGCAGTGGTGTATATGGAAATCGAAGGCTCTGAGAGTACAGACGGATTTGATGCCGCTGTCAACCGCTTAAAAAAAACCCACGGCATTCAGGAAATGAATTTTATCGACACCCTGCCCCAGGAAGAACGCGAAGACCGTGCCCGGGTGGTCCTGGACAATATCAGTGACGGCGTTGTTTCCATAGACCGCGACGGAAAAGTCACTACAATCAACACCGTTGCCTGCAGGGTGTATGGATGCAGACCGGAGAACATCATCGGCCAGAGCATCAAAAAAATTGACCTGCCGCAATATGCAATACTCGAATGCCTTGAAGGCCGCAGTCTGAAAAATGTAAAACAGAATTTGATCACCCCCAAAGGGCGATATCAGTACGTCTCCACCTGCCGGCCCATCAAGGACACATCAGGCATGATTGTCGGCGCAGTGGAAATCGCCAAAGACATGCAGGAAATTAAAAAGATAGCCCGGACGTTTTCCAATCCAAGCCTGATCAGTTTCAGTGACATTATCGGCAACAACCCGACCATTAAAACCGCTATTGCCTTTGCCCAGAAAATTGCCGTCACAGACGCACCCGTGGCCATCCGCGGGGCAAGCGGAACGGGTAAAGAACTTTTTGCCCGGGCCATTCATATGGCCAGTAATCGATCCGGCAGTTTTGTGCCCATCAATTGCGCCGCTCTTCCCGACCCGTTGCTGGAAAGCGAATTATTCGGATATGAAAGCGGAGCATTCACAGGCGGAAAAAAAGAAGGAAAAGCCGGCCTGTTTGAAACCGCCAAAGACGGAACCGTTTTTCTGGATGAAATTGCCGACATGTCCCTGGCATCCCAGGCAAAACTGCTGCGCCTGATCCAGGAAGGTGCTGTCAGGAGAGTGGGCGGATCAAAAGAAATTCCCATCAATGCACGGATCATAACGGCAACCAATAAAAACCTGGAACACCTGGTGCAGAAAAAAGCCTTTCGCAAGGATTTATATTACCGGGTGAGTGTGCTGCCCATCCATATTCCCCCTTTAAGCCAGCGACTGGACGATATTACTATACTGGTGGACCATTTTTTATTTCAGCTGACCAGCCGGCTTGAAAAAAATATGCCGGACATTACTCCCCGGGCACTTAGAAAGCTAAAAAAACACCACTGGCCCGGGAATATCCGGGAACTGAAAAATGTCGTGGAACGGGCTGCTATTCTCTGCGAGCACGAATTCATAGATATTGACAATATTTTTTTCAGCCATGAAATGGGCCATGCAATACTGCCGATTTCAGGCAGCAATACAGCAGATGGCTCATCTCTCAAAGACCAGGTAGGAGAGCTTGAAAAAAAACTTATTGTTGCGGCCCTGAAAAACGAAAAATCCATACGAAAAAGCGCCAGAAGTTTACAAATATCCCATCCGGCACTGCTCAATAAAATGAAAAAATATAAGATAGAGAAAATCACACGGATTGCGTCTGAAAAATAAAGGAACCAATTTATCACAGATCCTGCGGGCCTGTCAGTAACCTGCCGGCTTTTGACCTGCCATGTTGTTTCAGGTCAATTGCCTGGTATTTTTATCCTCGATCATATGTAGTGGTTCCACTGTTGATTCATAATAGATTATCTGCTCAGAATCATAGTCTTTTTTTCCATATACCAGCCGGGTCAGTTCGGCAACAATGCCTGACAGTTCTTCTGCCTGGGCACTAAGCTGCTCAGATGCGGCTGCTGATTCTTCGGAATTGCCGGCCACCTCCTGGGTGACTTTGTCGATTTCATTGGTGGCCGAGGAGATCTGATCAAGCCCTTTGGCAATTTCCGTGCTGGCAGATGTTATGCCGGCATTTTTCTCCCCGATGACAGTGGCGCTTTCCACTATTCCTTCAAAATTGCTGTTCATAATTTTGATGGCCTCAGACACCTGTTCAATTCTTTGAATGGTTTTATCCAGAAGTTTCTGGGTATCCTTGGCTGCTTCCGTGGAACGGACAGCAAGGTTTCTCACCTCATCGGCCACCACGGCAAACCCGCTGCCGGCTTCACCGGCCCGTGCAGCTTCAACAGCAGCGTTCAGGGCCAGCAGATTGGTCTGAAAAGCGATTTGATCAATTGTTTGAATTATCTGGGCAATCTTATCACTGTCCGCCACAACCTGGTTGATTTTCGATGTAATTTCTACAATCGCCCTAAGTGACTGGCCGGAATTTTCAATATTTTTGTTCATCAATTGCTCTGCCCCGGCCGTCATTTCAGTTGTATGGCGGCTGTTGGCTGTGATCTGATGAATTGACGCCGCAGTCTGTTCTATGGTGGCAGCCTGCTCAGATGCATGTTTTGCAAGGGACTGGCTGGATTCCGAAATAGCATGGGCTGCCAGGGCGACCTGTTCGGAACTTTTACTGATGCCGATGGTAATATTTTTCAGCAGCCGGGTTAACCCCCGGATAGTTAAAAAAGCAAACAAAATGCCCAGAGCCGTTACAAAACAACTTAGAAAAATCACTGTGGCCTTGGCTCCCTTTGCCGCCCCCAGCATGCCCTGACCACTCATAATATTTTTCCGGGCTGTTTCCCGGATTTTTTTTAACAGCGCCTGAACATCAGCCAGAGCGGGAATGGTTTGTTCGGCATAGACCTGCTTTGCCTTCTCAATTCCCTGCATATTTTTATTGTGCCGGCCTATGTCCTGGTCAACCCTGTCCGGACCGATATCAGCCGCTTTAAAATTCTCACCAATGGCAACTGCGGATTCATGCAGTCTTAAATGGGGAGATTCAAGATCTTTCAATAAGGAAATCAATTCCGGCACCAGCCTTTCGGCCTCTTTTCTGCCCGGGCCGTACAGCCATTTTCCAAGCCCGCACTCATGATCATCCGTCTGGACATTCAGGGTCGTGACAGCATCATCCGTAAGCAGGACATTGACTTGATTGACCCAGACAAGATGATCCACTTCTTTCTGGGCAAGAATGCTGTCCAGCTTATTTCCTTCAATCACTTCAGTGGCATTGTTCACTATTTTGTTGAACCCGAAAATTCCAGTGGCACTCACGGTAAGCAGCAGGACGATCATGAGCCCAAAACCTGCAGATATTCTTTTTCCAATGGTCAGATCATTGAATTTCATAATGTTCCTTTCTTAAACAAACCCTATGATAATGGCGTTTCAATTTTAAAAACAGAATCCAGTTTCAATGTTGTCATCAACGAATAAATAGTTTCAGAAATATTGACAATATGAATTTCACCACCGCCGATGGCAAGATCCTTATACAGCAGCAATAATTTGCCGATCCCGGCACTGCCGATATGCGTCACGCCGGAAAAATCCAGCACCACCGTTTTAATCCTGTTTATATCCAGTGCCCGGAATTTTGATTTCAAGGTCTGAGCGCCCTGTTCATCAATGGCACCGCTGATGGTAAACGTGACATTATTTTTATCCTGGCTGACTGATATATCCATCATGGCTCCTTTTGCTCTATGGCTGCCTATGTTTTTTCCCAAAGTGTAAAGTCTGAAAATATGTGCCCGGCTTTTTCCCGGTCATCCGGTTCCTTTATTTTCTTTAGTGAAATAATGATATGACTGCCCTTGTTTTTCCATACCACATGATCTGAAAAATGACGAACAATAAAAAGGCCGCGCCCTGTAGATTTGCAAATATTTTCCGGGCTTCGCGGATCCGGCAGGTCACGGTAATCAAACCCTTCGCCCTGATCGATTACCTGGAATACAAAATCATTGCACGATGCAAAGCTAAGGACGATGTCTTTATCTGCCGCCTTTTTATTTCCGTGTTTCCATGCATTGACAACGACTTCTTCAAGGATCATGGTCATTCTGTTTTTCAGGTGAAGATAGGCCTGATTCTCTTTGTGTTGGAAAATCATCTGCACGAACGCTTCAATGCCTGTACAGATATCTTCTGAAGTTTCAGGACGGATCGTCCGGGTAATGGATTGATCCAGGGTTTCGATTTCCACCCCGATCAGTGTAACATCATCGTTTGACGTGTTCTGGTACTTTTCCCTGTCCGGATTGAGTTTTACGGTTTCCCCGCTCAAACCGGCAACAGCGTCAAGCAGATTCAGCATCACATCCGAAACCGGTATGGCTTTTGACGTCTCTGAATAATGAGCATCTAAAAGTTCCTGGGTCAGTTCAACCATCTGCCGGGCAGTCAGTACCGAACCTTGACTGCGGACAGGCATTTCAGACAGTCCGTCAGTATAAAAAATAATTTGATCGTTCTTTTCAAGCTGAAGATCAGTTGAAACGTACCGGGTGTTTTCCAAAAAAGGAATGGGCAGATGGGATACCTCTTTGCCGGTTTCCGGAACCGCCATGACCTGTTTATTTCTGATTAGCAGAAAAGGGGGATGCCCGGCACTGATATACTGCAGCATTAAAGTTTGGTGATCTATTTCAACATTAAGCAGAGTAAAAAAGTCATCCGGATCAAAAAATCCGGATTCGCATAATAGATAGTTCAACCGGGTAATCACCTGATCCATGGCTGCCCCTGCCTGCTTAAACATGACCCAGTGATGCACGATGTCCGTATAAATGCTGCGCAGAATGCAGTTGACTTCGTGGCCGGACTGATCCTTCAGGCTGATAACAGTCTTAGGATGTGTTTTATCTTTTAAATGATGGACAAAGAAATGATCCCCGCCTTCCGCATTGCAGGGGATGGAGACGATAGTTGTGAAAAGGCGTTGATCTCTGGAAAGTTCAGCATATCGAAACCTGGTGGGATTTATCAGATCCATAATTGATTTTGCTTTCCTGATATCAACCGTTTGCTTTTTAATGAGCCGCTTAACATCAGTGATGTCTGAAAAGCTTTGAACCAGGTACTTTTTCCCTTTTATCCTGGCTTTGGCCATGGAAAGCCGGATATTCAACTGCCTGCCCGATGCCGTGGTCAGGATGAAATCTTCTTTTTCAATGGTTTCTCCCTGGCCGGCACCCCGTTCAATCCACGCTTTTTCAACACTGAAATGATCATGAATACTTGAATTTTTCAATTGTGACTTGCTGCAGCCGATCATTTTCAGTGCATAGGGGTTCGCATCAATAATCCCGGCAGTTTTTTCATCCGTAATGATCACACCGGCCTGAACCGTTCCCATTACTGCATTTAAATACCGCTCATGATCTTTAAGGGCGAGAAACATTTTTCTGTGTTCCGTGATATCCTTGAAATTTTCAACCACCCCCAGCAGTTGCCCGGATGGAGAGGTATAGGGCGTTGCGGTCAGTAAAAAAGATCGCATTTCCCCGGACGCCAGTTTTTTATCCACATTGATTTCAAGAAATTGTTCTCCATCGATAATCCGTTTTAATGTGCAGTCCGGAGAATGGCAGAACGCCCCTTGGAAATTTTCGTGGCAGTATTGATTTTCCAGCAGTTCTTTATCTTTGCCCATTAACTTTGCAAAGGTATCATTCACACGTATAATTTGAAAATTTCTGTCTATGACCCGCATACCGTCGGCAGCCGTGTTAAAAATCTGGGAGAGCTGGACATTGGTTGCTTTTAACTGGTCCGTAACCGCCTCAAGATCTTTTGTCCTGTTTTTCACTCTTTTTTCAAGCGTCCTGTTCAACGTGATAATTTTCTGGATATAAACGCCAAAGCTGAATCGTAAAATAATATAGGCACAGACAATCAGAATCAGCGTCAGCCAGACGGATTTGAATAAAAATGACCGGTAGTCGGCCGTCAAAGCGGTAATATCCCGGGCGATCAGAAACCGGCTGACTGTGTGATTCCGGTAATCTTTGAGGTTCCCTGATTTAAAAACAACATAATCTTTGCCATTGAATTTAAAATTCCTGCTGGACAACTGGGCCGGATCAATGGAATCCAGCAGGTTGAAAAAAAATTGTTCATGATGATACGGATTGACAGACATTCCGTGCACCCGGATCTCATTTTTACAATAGGCTCTGAACGATTCATTGAGCAGGTCGTCCCGGATCATGCGGGCCGCAGAAAGGTTCAGGATCCGCTCGATATTTGCCGCCACCTGTTCAGCCTTGATGCCCAGTTCCAGAGCCCCGATATAGCGCCCTTTAAAAAAAACCGGTTTCGCCACCCGGTAAAACAGACCGTGTTTTCCCACTTCATAGCCGTAAACGCTTTTTTTTTCCTGATGGACTTTCATGATGATGGGCCGGATTACTCTTAAATCATCTCCGTATTCTTTGGGTTTGTGCATCCGCAGAAATGAAAATCCGTCAGGCAGATGGAAATGCATATTTGAATAATACGGATTTTCCTTTTTTAATGCCGTGTGAAACGGCAGCACTGCGGCAAAAAGCTTGTCGCGGTCCCGGTTGTCAAATGCGCTGAGGATCTGTTGATTGTTCAGAAGGTTGCTCAGATGAATGGAATAGATCTTGTTGCTGGTTTGAATGACATCATCAATTAAAACGGCAGTGACTCTCGTAGTTTCGGCAATCCTGCCGCTCATGCTGCTTTTGTACATGAGAACACCCCGGTAAAAATAGACCATTGAAAGACCGGTGATGATCAGCATGATGGCCAGAATAGATTTTGTCCTGAAATCCATTTATAATTGAATATCCTGAGTCATTTACTGCAATGAACAGACGGTTTAAATCTACCAGATCAAATAGTAAAGGACAAGACAAATACTGATGGAAGCCGGGCGAAGGATAGATTCTCTATACCCGGATCATATGAAATTCAATATATTTTCTGAAATTGGCCCTGGCTTGTTCTCTCTTGACTTGTGCAGTCATATAATAGAATATAAAAGCAATGTTGCATGTAAAAATCAGCAAACCGGCAGCTCGAAAAATTTAAATAATCGACGAAAATTCAAAAAGTCGGGTTCTTTCTTCTTCACTCTGAACGCAAAACAGGAGGAGACGATCATGTATAAGAAAATGGTGCTGGCCTTTTTAATGCTCTTTTTATCCGGAGCCCCTGCCTTAGCCGATCAGCTGACATTTATAACCGATGAATACTGTCCTTATGTCTGCAGTGAAGAGCATACAAGAGAGATCCTGGAGCCGTCCGGGTTCATCATTGACATCATTCGAGCGGTATTTGAAAGCAAAGGACATTCCGTGACTTTTGTTTTGTTTCCCTGGAACCGGATCCTTCACGAAATACATGAAGGGCAATGGACAGGAATGGCTTATACGCTTCGCAGCATTACACCGGATCTGGTTTTTCCGCAGCAGGAAAGCGGCATGTTGCTCGGTTGTCTTTTTGTGATGCCTGATAACCCCTGGCAGTATAAAGGACCCGAATCATTTATCGGTCAAAAATTAGGCGGAGGCACCGAGTATGATTATGGTGAATATCAGAATTATATTGATGCAAACAAGAAGACGAATTCCGTGCAATTGCTGGCAGGAGCCCATGTGGCTGAACGGAATTTAAAAAAATTATTCCGCGGCAGAATTGATGTGATTGCCGAAGAGCAGTCTGTGCTGATGTATGAGCTTAAAAAACTGGGAAAACCGGGAAGTGTAAAATCAGCCGGCTGCCCTTTTCAAGCACCGGTCTATACCGGATTCTCACCGAAAATTCCAAAATCTGAAACATACGCCCGGATTTTGTCTGAAGGTATAGATAAGTTAAGAAAATCCGGAACTCTGCAAAAGATACTTGCCCGCTATGGTTTAAAAGATTGGAGAGAGCCTCGCTGAAAAATTTCGCCACCTCTTTTTAAGAAGCCTCACAGGCGATGATTCTTAATTTGATTTACTATTGAATTATACGTCATACTTCATGTATAAAACTATAGCCGCCGTTTGAAATTATTCTTAAAAAGGATTCTTTTATGACCGTCAACTCTGTTGAACCGTTAATCGAAAAACTTTCCTGTGATTTAGTTCTGGCTGATCCTGAAAATGACTCCAAAAGCCTGACCCGCCTGCTGCCGACCCTGAAAAGCCTGCATAAAGCATGCAAAGCGCACGCCCTGAACGATGAAGCTGAACAGGTGCTGAAAATAAAGAACATGGTTAATGGTATAATAAAAGATCCAAGTTCAGGACCTGATTCCAAAATGGAGACTTTAGGGGATATCATTGCCGGCCTCAGGTTTTCCATTAACCGGAAAAGCCAGAACCCGCCGGCCGAGGATATCCAGAACCGGGAAGAGCCTGATGATGAATATTCTCTTGCAGAGCCTGAAATAAAATCAGATGTATTTGAAATCCTGGAAAACGACCTGGATCAGTTTGACCGCCTGATCAGCACCTTCTGTCCCGGAGATCTGCCGGACCTTGGTGCCATGATCATGAATCTCCAGGAAATGGCCAAAATTTCACGCAGGATCGAGCCAAAGACATTCCACCAGGTTGTCCTGGCCTGCCTGAATTTTGTCGAAACCACGACACTGGAAAACCTCCACAATACAAAACCCATGGAAGAGGGACTGATCCTGCTGCGGTCCATCCTGACGCATTTAAGAAAAAATGAAGCCTTTGTCTTTGATTTTTCCGAT